>NZ_JBICUN010000017.1:0-150937 GCF_043198195.1 Micromonospora sp. NPDC048868 | reverse complement strand
TTCGGCGCGGTGGGGGTGGGCCCCGCGGTCCCCAGCGCAGGGATCAAGCCTGACCGCCCGGAGCCGGGCACGGCGGGCCACACCCCCACCACGACGCACCGCACCCCACGAAACATCCCGACGCCGGCAGTAACCACCACGCCGAGAATGCAGAACCCCAGCCCCGGCGACCCGCACTCACCGCCAGCCAGGAGCACGAAAACGAGCCCGACCACGCCCCGCCAGCCGCGACACCGGCGAAACCGCGATCCCCAGCGGCCCGACCTGGGGTTACCCTGACATCATGCAGGCCCTCTCCCCCGCTCCGACCCGCGCGGCCCATCTGGCCCGCCCGGGCCGGCCCGCCGTGGTGGCCCGCACCCTCACCGAGCTGGCCGGCCCCACCCGTGGGGTGGTGGAGCTGCCGGTGCGGCTGATGTGGAACTCCGACCGCACCTTCGACCTGGGCGATCCGGACGAACTGCTCTGGATGTACGAGAACGTGCTGCGCGAGACCACCCGCGCGGAGGATCTCCGGTTGCTCATCAACGGGCGCACGTTGCGCCGGGTGTGGCGGCTGCTCAACCTGCCCCGGGGCGTACGCCAGGCATGGGAGAGCCACCACCGGGGGCTGCGTACGGCGTGAGCACCGCCCACCCGCACGAGTTCTACCGCGAGGTGGCCCGGGTAGCCCTGTCCGCTGCCGGGCCGTACCGGTTCGTGCTCGGCGGCGGGGTGGCCTGGGCGGCGCACGGGCTGGTGACCCGCCCGACGGAGGACGTGGACCTGTTCGCGGACGTGGAGGGGGCCGCTGCCGCGGCTGCGGACGGGGTGCGGACGGCACTGGAGCGGGCGGGGTTCGAGGTGACCGACGCCGACCCCGACAGCGAGCTGGCCGAGCTGTTCGACGGCTTCGACCGGGACCTGAGGGACTTCGTGGTGAGCCGGGACGGACGGCTCATCCGGCTCAGCCTGGCCCGCCTCGACCGGCACCGGAGCCCCGTGGTGATGGACCTCGGCCCGGTGATGGACGTGCGGGACCTGATGGCGAACAAGACCGCTGCCCTGGTCAACCGGCGGGAGGTCCGGGACTACATCGACGTCGCGGCCGCCCTCGAGCACCACGACGTGGCGGAGCTGCTGGAACTGGCCCGCCAGCTCGACCCGGCCCTGGACGAGGACGACGTACGGGCCGCCGGCCGCTACCTGGACCGGCTGCCCGACCGCCGGTTCGCCCGCTACGGGCTGGAGCCCGCCGCCGTAGCCCAGGTCCGTACCCGCCTGGCCCCCTGGCCCCGCTGACCACCCACCCGCCATCCCCCGTCCCTCCGCGCGCCCGGCGGCCCGCGCCTCTCGCGTCGATCATGCACTTCTGGTGGGCGGGAAGTACTGATCCGTCCCTTTCGCGGGGCACCACAAGTGCATGATCGACGCGGGCCAGCGAGGGGTGCGGGTCAGCGCGGGCGGGGCGGGGTTACTTTGTCGGGCGGCCGCCCGTTACGCCGAGGATCTCGCCGGTGACGTAGCTGGATTCCTGGGAGGCGAAGAAGACGTACGCCGGGGCCAGCTCGGCCGGCTGACCGGGGCGTCCCTCCGGGGTGTCCTGGCCGAACTTCTCGACCTTCTCGTTCGGCATCGTCGCCGGGATCAGCGGCGTCCAGATCGGGCCCGGCGCCACCGCGTTCACCCGGATCCCCCGGTCGGCCAGGTCGGCGGCGAGCGCCTTGGTGAAGTTGGCGATCCCCGCCTTGGTGGTGGCGTAGTCAAGCAGCTGCGGCGAGGGGTCGAACGCCTGGATCGACGAGGTGTTGATGATCGCCGAGCCCTCGGACATGTGCGGCACGGCCGCCCGGCAGAGCCAGAACATGGCGTACAGGTTGGTCTTCAGCACCCGGTCGAACTGCTCGCCGCTGATGCCGAGGATGCCCTTGTCCTGTGCCATCTGGTAGGCCGCGTTGTTGACCAGGATGTCGATCCCGCCGAGGTCGCGCAGGGCCCGCTCGACCAGCTCCTGGCAGTGCCCCTCGTCGGTGATGTCGCCGCGTACCGCGATGCCCTTGCGGCCGGCCTCCTCGACCAGCCGGACGGTCTCCCGGGCGTCGGCGTCCTCCTCCTCGCTGAGGTAGGAGATGAGCACGTCGGCGCCCTCCCGGGCGTACGCGATGGCGATCGCGCGGCCGATGCCGGAGTCGCCACCGGTGATCAACGCCCGCCGGCCGTCGAGCTTGCCGCTGCCGCGGTACGACTCCTCGCCGTGGTCCGGCTTCGGGGTCATCTCCTCCGTCGAGCCGGGCGGCGTCTGCTGCTGCTTCGGTTGTCCCTCCTGCTGGCCGTACTGGCTGGTGGGGTCCTGCTGGGTGTGCTGGTCCTCGCTCACCGACGTCTCCTCGCGCACCGGTCGGGTCTGGGGTCTCCCCCGCCCTACCCTGCGGCGGCAAGCGGAAACGGCTGTCGCCGTGTTACATGACCATGCCCCTGCGCGCCGGTGTGATGAAACACCTCGGGCGGCTGTGGCAGGAGTGACCGCCGCTCGTTTATGGTGCGCTCGGCGCTCACCGGGCGTCCCGAACCCCCATGGAAAGGCACCTCATGACCTCTCCCTCCGGCCCGTCGCGTCGGACGGTGCTCGCCGCCGCGGCCGCGGCGGCGAGCGTCCCGCTGATCGCCGCCACCCCCGCCCAGGCGGCCGGCCCGGCCCGGTCGCGGACCTGGGACCTGACGATCCTCGGCACCTCGGACACCCACGGCAACGTCTACAACTGGGACTACTACTCCGACGCCGAGTACGACGACAGCAAGCACAACGACGTGGGCGTCGCCAAGCTGGCCGCTCTCGTCACGCAGATCCGCGCCGAGCGGCGCGGCAAGGCGACGCTGGTGCTCGACGCCGGCGACACCATCCAGGGCACCCCGCTGGCCACCTTCTACGCCAAGCAGGAGCCGATCACCACCACCGGTGCGACGCACCCGATGGCCAACGCCATGAACGTGCTCGGCTACGACGCCGTGACGCTGGGCAACCACGAGTTCAACTACGGCCTGCCGCTGCTGGCGAAGTGGATCTCGCAGCTGGGCTTCCCGGCGCTGGCCGCCAACGCCGTCAACGTCGCCACCGGCAAGCCGGCCTTCCTGCCGTACGTCATCAAGAAGGTCTCCGTCGGCTTCGCCGCACCGCCGCTGCGCGTCGGCATCCTCGGCCTGACCAACCCGGGCAGCGCGATCTGGGACCGGGCCAACGTCGAGGGCAAGCTGCGGTTCGACGACATGATCGCCACCGCCGCGAAGTACGTGCCGATGATGCGGGCGCGCGGCGCCGACATCGTGCTGATCTCCGCCCACGGCGGCGACAGCGGCACCTCCAGCTACGGCCCGGAGCTGCCGATCGAGAACCCGACGGCGCTGATCGCCCAGCAGGTCCCCGGCATCGACGCGATCCTGTTCGGCCACGCCCACGCCGAGGTCGCCGAGAAGTTCGTGGCCAACGAGCAGACCGGCGAGCAGGTGCTGCTCACCGAGCCGTCGAAGTGGGGCCAGCGGCTGAGCCGGATGGACTTCACCCTGACCCGCGAGCGGGGCCGCTGGAAGATCACCAAGAAGTCCGCCGCCCTGCTGAACACCAACACCGTGGTCGAGGACCCGAAGGTCCTCGCCGCCGTACGGGCACAGCACCAGAAGACCGTCGCGTACGTCAACCAGGTCGTGGCCCGCTCCACCGTCGAGCTGTCGGCGGCGGAGAGCCGCTACAGGGACACCCCCATCCTGGACTTCATCAACCACGTGCAGACCGAGGTCGTCGGTCAGGCGCTGGCCGGCACGGCGTACGCGGACCTGCCGGTGCTGTCGATCGCGGCACCGTTCAGCCGCACCGCGGTCTTCCCCGCCGGCGACGTGAAGATCCGCGACGTGGCCGGGCTGTACGTCTTCGACAACACCCTCGAGGCGGTCGTGCTCAGCGGCGCCGAGGTGCGCGCCTATCTGGAGTACTCGGCGAAGTACTTCCGGACCCTCGCCCCCGGCGCCCCGGTCGACCCGGCGACGATCAGCGACCCGGCCGTGCCGGACTACAACTACGACGTCTTCTCCGGCCTGGACTACGACATCGACATCTCCAGGCCGGTGGGGCAGCGCGTCACCCGCCTGGTGCTGCCCGGCACCGACACGCCGGTGGCTGACAACGCGCAGTTCGTGGTGGCGGTCAACAACTACCGGCGCAGCGGCGGCGGCAACTTCCCCGGCATCGTGAAGACCCAGGTCTACAACGAGCAGCAGGAGATCCGGCAGCTGCTGATCGACTGGGCGCAGGCCAAGGGCACCATCGACCCGGCGGACTTCTACCAGCCGAACTGGCGGCTGGTGCGCGAGGGCGTGCCGGTCTTCTGATCCCCCGCATGACCGGACGGGCCGTGGGCTGATCGCCTGCGGCCCGCCCGGCGGCACGACCGGCCCGGTGCCACGTACGCGACGTCACACCGGGCCGGCTCCGCGAGGCGGGTCAGCGTCGTTCGCGGCCGGTGACCCGACCGCCGATCTCCAGTCGCGGCCAGTCGGCGAGGTCCCGCAGCAGCTGCCGGTCGTGCGTGGCGACCACGACGGCGGCGCCCGTGTCGCGGATCGCCTCGGTCAGCTCGTCGACAAGCGCCGACGACAGGTGGTTGGTCGGCTCGTCGAGCAGGATCAGCCCGGGCCGCCCGGCCAGCGCCAACGCCAGGTCGAGGCGCCGCTGCTGCCCCTGCGACATCCGCCCGACCGGGGTGCGCATCGCATCGGAGTCCAGCAGCCCGAGCGCCCCGAGCGGGACGGCCTCGGCGTCGCGGAGCACCCCGCGGGCCACCAGCCGCCCCACGTGGCGGGCGTGGACCTCGCGGGCGGTGAGGCCGGGGTCGTGCGCGGCGGTCTCCTGGTCGATCAGGGCGAGCCGTGCCTCCTTCGCCGTCCAGACGCGTCCGTCCGTGGGCCGGAGCGCGCCGGCCAGTACCGCGAGCAGCGTGGACTTCCCGGCACCGTTCGCCCCGGTGACCAGCAGCCGGTCTCCGCCGTCGAGGGTGAGGTCGACCGGACAGGCCAGGCGCCCGTCGACGGCGACGCCGTACGCCCGCAACTGTGGCGCACCCCGCCGGACGCTCAGGTCGGGCCACCGCAGGGTCGGCGGCGGCTCCGGCACGTCGATCCGGTGCGCCCGGAGGGCATCCTGCTGGCGGTGCAGCGCCTGCACGACGCCCGGCGCGCGGGACTGGCGCTGGTGCTTACCGGTCCCCTTGTCCGGCCGCCAGCCGGTGGAGAGCCGGTCGCGGGCCATGGACACCGCGTTCTGCAGCCGCTGGTGCTCGGCCTGCTGCTCCTCGTGGTCCTGCTCCCAGGACTCACGTTCGCGGCGTCGGGCTTCCTGCCAGGCGTCGTAGCCGCCGGCGTACAGGCGCGGCGTCCCGTCGCGCGTCGGGTCGAGGTCGAGGAAGCGGTCCGCGACGTCGCGCAGCAGCGCCCGGTCGTGGCTGACGACGGCGAGGCCGCCGCCGTGCTCACGCAGCCTGCGGGTCAGGAAGTCCAGCCCGTCGGCGTCGAGGTGGTTGGTCGGCTCGTCGAGCAGCAGCACGTCGTGCCGCGCGCCGAGCAGGCACGCCAGCCGTACCCGGTAGCGCTGCCCGACGGAGAGCTCCGACAACGCGCGGTCGCGGTCCGTGCACGCCCCCAGGGCCTCCAGGGCGACATCGACGCGGCGCTCGGCGTCCCACGCGTCGAGCCCGGTGGCGGCCTCCAGGGCAACGGCGTAGCGGTCCCCGGCGCCGGGATCGCCCGCGGCCACGGCGAGCGACGCCTCGTCCAGCGCGGCGAGGGCCGCCAACGACGCGGCCAGCGCCTCGGACGTCAGGGTGCCGACGGTCTCACCGTCACGCGCGGACAACTCCTGCCGGGCCAGGCCGATCGTGCCCGCCCGGTGCACGGTGCCCTCGTCGGGCGCGATCAGGCCGGCGAGAACGTGCAGCAGCGTCGTCTTGCCGCGGCCGTTCTCGCCGACGACGGCGATCCGGGACCGGGCGGAGACAGTCACCGACACGTCGTCGAGGACCCGTCGGGAGCCGCGGACGACGGCGACGCCGTTGGCGCGGACGTGCGCGGCGCCGCCCGCCGTGACGGGCAGGGACAGGGTTTCGGAAGTCGGGGTGAGGTTCACAAGGGTGCTCCGCAGCTCGTGGTGGAGCCGGGCAGCAACAAGCGGCCGCCCGGCGGGAACCGGGACGGCGAGCGCGGATTCAGCAGAGAGCAGGCGCCGCCGTCAGCGGGCGGAGCGGACCTTCTGCGACCAGATACCTCGTGCCATGGCGGCCAGGTTAGCAGCGCGGGCGCTCCCGCTCGTCCGGATTTCGCTCCGTCGGGCGGGCCGTACGACGAACCGGCAGGAACGGTGCTGGAGCTGCGTCCCGTTCCCCGGGCAGGGCGTCACGCCCCGTGCCGCAGGTCCCACCGGTCGCGCTCGTCGCCCGGATCCGGCTGGTCCCGCCGCGGATCGGTCTCCGTCAGCGCCGTCCGCTCCTCCGGGCGGACCGCGGGCGGCAACTCGCCGAAGCGCACGTGCCGCAGGAAGTTGTACTCGTCGTCGGTGAACGCCGGTCCGGAGCGATCTTCTGCCATGGCTTCTCTCCCTCGACGTCTTCATTGTGTGCGGTGGTGACGACGGACACCACCGCTAGGGCATCCTAGGATCCTGGGCGAAAGGCGGGGCCGGTGGAGTTGTGGTGCGCGTCGGGCGGGCGTGCGGTCAGGCGTGCGCGCCAGAAAGGTGCGGCCAGGACGTGCGCCTCCGTGGCCGGGTTAGAAGGTGCGGTCAGGACGTGCGTGCCCCGTGGCCGGGTTCAGCCGGCCCGTGGCCGGTCCAGCAGCGACAGCGCCGCCCGGACCGGGGCGCGACGCAACGTCTCGTCGAAGCTCGCCCGGCCCTGGCAGAACCGCACGAACATCTGCCAGCCGGGCGGCGTGGCCAGCAACGCGTGGAAGACCCCCGGCCGCCGGGCGAACACGTCGAGCAGCCGGTGCCCGGCGCGCATCGACGGCACCAGGTCCCGGGTGACCGCGCGGTCGTAGCCCGCCAGGTCACCGGCGGCGACCGCCGCGCCGGCCAGTTCGCCGGAACGCAGCGCGTAGCTGATCCCCTCTCGGCTCCACGGCTCCAGCAGCCCCGCGGCGTCGCCCGCGACCAGCACCCGGCCCCGACGCAGCGGCGAGTCCTCGGCCCGGCAACGGGTCAGGTGGCCGGAGTCGTGCGCCGGCTCCACACCGGACAGGCCCAGCCGGTCGACGAACCCGCGCAGGTAGGCCCTGGTCCGCTCCCCCTCGCCCCGGGCGGCGATCACCCCGACCGTCAGCCGGTCGCCCTTCGGGAAGACCCAGGCGTACGAGCCGGGCAGCGGACCCCAGTCCAGCAGGAGACGGCTCCGCCAGCGGGCCTGCTCCTCCGGCGGCACGGGCAGCTCCAGCTCCAGCCCCAGGTCCACCTGCCGGTGGCGGACCCCCACGTGCCGGGCGGTCACCCCCGAGGAGCCGTCCGCCCCGACCACCGCCCGCGCGTGGACCGTGTCCCCGTCGGCCAGCCTCAGGCGTACGACGTCGGGGTCCTGCTCGACCGCGCGGACCGCGACGCGCTCGCGGACCTCGGCACCGGCGGCGACCGCGGCGGCCCGCAGCCGGTCGTCGAACTCCTCCCGGCGCACCATGCTGACCAGCGGACCGCCGGGATGGCGGCGGGTGAACCGGCGACGCCCGTCCCGGGTGAACGTCACCCGGTCGACCCGGTCGTGCGCGGGCACCTCGATCCGGCCGGCCACCGCCGCGAGCGAGGTGCCGATCAGCCCGCCCCCGCAGGTCTTGTAGCGCGGGTGCGCGGCGCGCTCCACCACCAGTGTGCGCACGCCCGCCCGGGCGGCGGCGTGGGCGGCGGAGAGCCCGGCGGGGCCGGCGCCGACGACGGCGAGATCCCAGACGATCACTGGTGCAGCCTAGGGCAAGCCGCAGCCCGCGGCGCCGACGGCGCGGCGAGCACGTGCAGCCTGGCCAGCGCCTGCCGGGGTGCCTTCGGCCGGAGCGCGGCCACCGGCACCGCCCGATCGGGTGGGCATCTTCGCCCGTCCACCGGGTAATCGCGCGGCGTAACCGCCCGCGCAGGGGCGGGACAGGCGAAGGAGGAAAGGCCATGCGGCAGGTGCAGCTGTCGGATGTCGAGGAGCGGGTGTACGACGCGGTCGCGGCGCTGGAGGCCCGGGGACAGGTGCCGTACCCGGACCTGATCGCCGAGGAGGCCGGTCTCACCGAGGAGCAGTTGCGGGCGCCGCTGCACCAGCTCACCGAGAAGAACCTGTTGCACCGGGAGGACTCGCCGATGGCCGGGCTGGACTTCGGTCCCCGGTTCTGCGCCCGCCAGATGGCGTGAGCCGCCGAGCGCCTCGCGATGGTTCGCCTCCCGGGGACCGGGGCAACGCTCGACGATGCCCGAAGACCGGTCCACGGGAGGCGCGATGAGCCCGACCGGCACGACCGCGCCGCCGGACGACCGGCGCCGCTGGCAGGCCCTCGGGGTCGGGCTGGTCGCCGCCTTCATGACGCTGCTCGACGTGAGCATCGTCAACGTCGCCGTCCCGTCCATCGACCGCGCCCTCGGGGCCTCCCCCAGCGACCTGCAGTGGGTGCTCTCCGGGTACGCCCTGACGTTCGGGCTGGTGCTGGTCTCCGCCGGCCGCTTCGGCGACGCACGCGGCCGGCGGAGCGCGTTCGTCTTCGGGATCGCCCTTTTCACCCTGGCCAGCGCGCTGGCCGGGCTGGCCGCCTCACCCGGGTGGCTGATCGCGGCCCGGCTGCTCCAGGGCGCCGCCGCCGGGGTGGTGAACCCGCAGGTCACCGGGCTCATCCAGGAGCTCTTCCAGGGGCCGGAGCGGGGTCGCCCGTTCGGGCTGCTCGGCGCCACCATCGGCATCTCCACGGCCGTCGGCCCGCTGCTCGGCGGCCTGCTGATCGCCGTCGGCGGCGAGGCGCACGGCTGGCGATGGGTGTTCTTCGTCAACGTGCCGGTCGGCGTCCTCGCGGTGGTCCTCGGCTGGCGGCTGCTCCCCAGCCGACCCGCCGGCCCACGGGACCACCGGCGGCTGGACCCCGTCGGGGTGCTGCTGCTCGGCGTGGGGGTGCTGGCCGTGCTGTTGCCGCTGGTGCAGCAGGAATGGCGGAGCCCGGCGAAGTGGCTGCTCGTTCCGGCGGGGCTGCTCGCCCTGGCCGGCTTCGGGGCGTGGGAACGGTGGTACGGCCGCCGCCAGGAACCGCTGTTCGACCTGGGGCTGTTCGGCTTCCGGTCGTACGCCCTGGGATCGCTCATCGCGCTTGTCTACTTCGGCGGGTTCACCGCGATCTTCTTCATCTTCACGCTCTACCTGCAGAACGGCCTCGGCTACAGCGCGCTGGTCGCCGGCCTGGCCATCACCCCGTTCGCGCTGGGCTCGGCCGCGGCGTCCGCGCTCGGCGGCCGGATCGTCAACCGCTTCGGGCGTCCCCTGGTCGCGGTCGGGCTGCTCACCGTGGTGGTGGGACTCGTCGCGGTGGTCGTCGTGCTGAACCTGGCCCCGAGGGGTGCCGCCGTGCCGTGGCTGACCGCGGCCCCCCTGCTGGTGGCCGGGCTGGGCAGCGGTCTGGTGATCGCGCCGAACCAGACGCTGACCCTGTCCCAGGTGCCGGTGCGGCAGGCGGGCAGCGGGGCCGGCATGCTCCAGACCGGCCAGCGGATCGGTTCCGCCGCCGGAATCGCCGCCGTCGGCTCGGTCTTCTTCTCCTCGCTGGCCGCCAGCGGCGGGGACTTCTCGCTCGCGTTCCGGCACTCGCTGCTGCTGGCCGCCGGGGTGATCGCGCTCGCGCTGGTCGCGGCCCTGGTCGACGTCGCCTTCAGCCACCGCCGGTGACGACGGTCCCCAACAGTTCAGCCGGGCGTCGGGCCAGGCCTGGGCCAGCTGTCACGACGGCCGACGCCCCCGGCCCGCACCCGCCGGCGGGAAGCCAGGTCGCCGCGCCCGCCCCGGTCTGCCATCCCGTCATCGTGGCCCGACATGCGTCTGGCCGGTACCCCGGGCGGGGTGCCGGCCAGCGGCGATACGGCTACTGCTGTCAGCTGTTCCAGTGCTCGGCGACCAGGTCGGCGGCCTGCTGCTCCCACTGGGCGTAGTGGTCCGGGTACGCCGACACCTGCACCGTCTGCGCGGCCTTGGTCAGCGGCATGTCCTGCCACCCGTCGACCTGCTTCAGACCCTTCAGGAACGCGGTGGTGGAGTACTCGGGGTCGGTGATCTGCTCGACCGTGCCCCACCCGGAGGAGGGGCGCTGCTGGAACAGGCCCTGCGAGTCGTGGTCGTTGCGGTCACCCAGATGACCCAGGTTCTCCAGCTTCGACTCCTGCAAGGCGGTGGCGATCGACACGACGGCGGCGCGCTCGTCCATGCCGGCCTTCTTCGTCGCGGCAATGATCGCCTTCACGTTGGTGACCTGCTCGTCGGACAGGTCGACGTGCGACTGGGCGCCCTGCACACCGTGCGGAATCAGCTTGCCCTCGTCGACCGACGGCGTGTCGGCCTGCACGGCCACCGCCACCGGCGTCGACTCCACCGACGGGGCCGCGTGCGCGGTCGCGGGACCGGCAAACACGCCACCGGCGAACGCGAGACCAGCAATACCGAGAACGCTCTTACGCATGATCGTGTTCATCAGAAACGCTCCATTCGGGGGTTGGCACCCAAGCCGAGGGGGATCGGCTTTCACGCGGGTGCAAGCACCGTCCGGCGCTCATACGAACTCAAAGGGGACTCATGCAAACTCAAGCAGGGTCTCCAGCGAAACCGGAGAGGATCTCCAACGAGGCATGGAGAGGATCTCCGACGATCAAGCCGGAGTTGCGAAGATCAGAGGGAAGATCAGATTCGGCCGTGCCGGCCGGATGTCCAACCCGTGCGGGCCGGAAACAGGGGGCCGGGCTGTCGAGCGGGGCGGGGGGACGCCCTCACGTCGGCCGGACCATGTGTAACCACCGCCGGCCCGCCATCATTCCGGGGACCCCGGGCACGCCATCTGTCGGAGCGGCGTGACCTCGGCGGGGGTGGTCTTGCTCGGTCGTACGCAGGGTGTAACGACCCCGCCCCGGCCACGATTCCGCCCCCACAATGCCCCCGGCCACACCCACAAACCGGACATCTCAGCACCGGGCGACCCCGACGACCACAGATCGGGCCGCAGCGAACGTGCTGACGAGCACGCACCCTGCAGCGGAGCCCCAATCCGAACCCCGGGGCGTGAACCGGACGCCGCCCGCGGCCACCTCATCGGCGGCTCTCTCCGGCGGACGCCGCCCAGCGATGTGGGCGACCTTGGCAGATACGAGCCCCTGGCGGGGCCCATTCCTTCCAAGATCGGCGAGTGCCGTCGCCGTGCTCCTCCTGGCCGCCACCTTTCCCGTCGGCTGGGGACGCAGCGGACGTAATCGAGAGCAGGGACGCCCGCGACCAGCCACCGGTGGAACACCACGGGTGTCTCCCGGCCCCGGTGACACCCATGGTGTTCCACCGGTGCCCCGGACGGCGGTGCGAGCCCGGGCTGAGGGGGTGGTCTCGTGAACGGGGCAGCTCGACAGGCCCCGGCTGGTCCACCACGACGCGACGCCGCGCCGCCTGCGGCCGGACAGCGGTCCGGATGCGGACCGTGGTCGCGACCGCAGTCCGGACACAGGCGTGGACGCGACCGCGGCCCGAGTGCGGGGCGTTGTCGGCGTGGACGCCACCGCAGTCCGGACACAGGCGTGGACGCGACCGCGGCCCGAGTGCGGGGCGCTGTCGGCGTGGACGCGACCGCGGCCCGAGTGCGGGGCGCTGTCGGCGTGGACGCGACCGGCCGGCCCCCGGAGGCGGGGGCCGGCCGGTGTCACGCGGGTGTCACCAGAGCTGGGAGACGATGTCCGCCGCCTGCTCCTCCCACTGCGCGTACGCGAAGGGGTAGGCCGAGACCTGCACCGTCTGCGCGGCGGAGGTCAGCGGCAGGTCCTGCCAGCCGCCCACGTTCTTGAGCGCGCTGAAGAACGCCTGCGAGGCGTACTCGGGGTCGGTGATCTGGTCGGGCGAACCCCAACCCGACGACGGACGCTGCTGGAACAGGCCCTGCGAGTCGTGGTCGTTGTACGCGCCCAGGTGGCCGAGGTTGTAGAGCTTCGACTCCTGCAGCGAGGTGGCGATCCCGATGACGGCGCCCCGCTCCCCCACGCCGGTCTCCTTGGCCTCCTCGATGATGGCCTTGGCGTTGGCGAGCTGCGCGTCGTCGAGCGGGATGCGCGACTGGGCGCCCTGCACGCCGTGCGGTACCAGCTCCTCGCGGCTGGGCTTGTCGGCGGACGGCCTGGTGGTGGTACCGCCCGTGGTCAGGGCCGACTCCTCGGCCGCGCCCGGCCTGCCCTTGCCGGTGGCCTGCTCGATCGCCGCCACGGCGCCCTCGTGGGGCGCGGTGGTGACCGGGGCGGCCACGGCCGTCGGCCCGAGGGCCAGGCCGCCGAGGGCGGCGACACCCACCACGCTGAGCGCGACCTTGCGGTTCGAGTCCTTCGAGTCCTTCGCGATGGCCGGGAGCCATCGAGTGAAGTCGTACTTCACGATGGTTGCCCTTTCGGTCAGGCGAAGCGCTCCCTGGATGAGCACTCCTTCGGGGGAACTTCCGCGCCGGACGGGGTTTCGGTTCCGGCGGTACGGGGGACACAACCAGCCCGACCCTGTCGGTCATTCCGGATATGAGCGGCTGCCGGTCGGCTGCGATCCGGGTCACTCGACACTCGTGACGGTCGGGCACGGACGGTGACGTCCCGGAGGCTCGCGGCGCCACCGGACGCTCGGTGCTCCGGTCGTCCTAGGCGGCGCGGGGGGCGCCGAAGTGCACGAGGACGTGCCAGAGCTGCTTGAGGTGTTGGAGGGTGACCTCCGTCGGCCCACGGTCGGCCCAGCGGGCCGGCTCCGTGACCACCGAGACCGCCGCGCGGCCGATCAGGGCGGCGTCGACCAGGTCGCCCGGCCGGGCGAACTCAGCGTGCACCCGGGCGGCCAGCGGCGGGATGGCCGGCCCCCGGAACTCCGCGTCGATCCGGTCGACGGGCAGCGCGAACCCGGCGTGCCAGCGCAGGGCGAAGCCGTGCTGCCGGGCGAGCGCGGCGAGCGTCGCCCCGGTCTCGGTGCCCTGGAAGGACGGGTCGACGACCATCGCCTCCACGTCCCGGGCGAGGCTCAGCTCGCCGTGGACCTGCGCCTCGATGTAGTCGTCGAGCGCACGGCCCGCCGTGCCGGGGGCCCACGCGGCGTCCTCGCGCCGGCGCAGCAGCGCCCGGGTCAGGGTCACCACGTCGCCCGGCACGCCGAGGCTGACCCCGGTGCCGTCGGTCGCGGCGAGCAGGGCCGCCAGCACCGGTTCGAAGACGTCCACGGTGCCCAGGTCGCGGGGCCCGAGGTGGCTGTCGCCGAAGCAGAACGTGGCCCGCGCCAGCACCTGCGGACGCAGCCGCAGGTGGCAGGAGCCGAACCGGGGGCACGCGCCGTCCGGGTGGTCGAGCAGGTTCAGGCCGCCGTACTTCGGCCGGTCGGCGGGGCGTACGCCGGGCGTCTGGTAGGCGCCGCCGAAGAGCGACTCCTCCCAGCGGTCCCGGTCGCCGCCGGGGAAGGCCGTCAGGCCGCCGTTGGAGATGCCGGTCTCGAACTGGCTGCGGTAGACGCCCTCGGCGGTGAGGGCGTCGACGACCGTACGCCCGTCGGCGAGCAGCCGGTCCGGGTGGAAGTTCAGGGTGAGCCGCCCGTTCGCGCCGACCGCCGCGATCAAATGCTCCGGCCCGTGGGCGACGCCCGAGCCGGCAAGCGCCCGGGCGATGGCGGCCAGGGCGGCGGGGCGCTCGCGCAGCGCCCCCTCGCGTACGTGGGCGAGGGCGGCGCGTTGGGCGGGGGTGAGTGCCGGCGCCGCGCACGTGGCGGCCGGTTCGGTGGTGGGTCGCACGGCGACGAATCTCCCCCATCAACGGGCCGGGACGCACCCCGTTTTCGGGTTCCGGAGGGCGACGCGTCGCGGCTGTCGTCCAACCGCGAAGGCCACCCGGAGGTCGCCACCGGACGAGCGATCGTGACCCGTAATCATGGTCGTGGGCGGGCGGTGCCCGGTCCGTGCCGGGCCGGATGGGCGGCGGCGTTCACCCGGTGGGCCGGCGCCGGGACCGGCGATTACAGTAAGGCCCGAAGTGGAAGGCGACGGATGACTGGTGGTGCGGTGGTCGAGCAGGTGCCCCACCGGATGGTCGCGGGGTGCCGCCACCACCGGCGGTGGTGCGAGACCGGGTTCGCCGACACCCTGGGACACCCGGCGTGACCGGGGCGCGGCACGCCCGGGCGGCGGGTGCCTTCGTGCACGAAGGGCTCTTCTACCACGATCGGGAGGGTCTGCTCGCTGGCACGGTGCCGTTCATCACCGACGGTCTCGCCGCCGGGGAGCCGGTGCTGGTCGCGATGCCCGGCGCGAACCTGCGGCTGGTCCGCGCCGCCGTCGGCCCCACGGACGCGGTGCGCTGGGCGGACATGTCGGAGGCCGGCCGGAACCCGGGACGGATCATCCCCTGGGTGTTGCAGGCGTTCATCGACCAGCACGCCGGCCGGCGTGCGCGGATCATCGGCGAGCCGATCTGGGCCGGGCGCAGCGACACGGAGTATCCGGCGTGCGCCCAGCACGAGGCGCTGATCAACATGGCGTTCGCCGGGCGTGAGGCGACCATCCTCTGCCCGTACGACACGGCCCGGCTCGACGCCGACGTGCTCGCCGACGCGTACGCCACGCACCCGATCCTCGTCGACGACGCCGGGCGACGGCCGAGTGCCGAGTACGCCCCGGCGGACGTGGTCGCCCGCTACAACAAGCCCCTGGCCAGCCCGACGGAGCCCGTTTCGGCGCTGGTCTACGAGGTCGACACGCTGTCCGCCGTGCGCCGGTTCGTGGCCGGGCACGGCGCGGCCGTGGGGCTGGACGAGGACCGGCTGGCCGATCTGCAGATCGCGGTGACCGAGCTGGCGACGAACAGCGTCGCGCACGCCGGCGGCACCGGCGTGCTGCGCGTGTGGCGTACCGCCGAGCACCTGGTCTGCGAGATCCGCGACGACGGCTGGCTGGCCGACCCGCTGGCCGGGCGGCTGACCCCGGCCGCGAACGGCATCGGCGGCCGGGGGCTGGTGATCGTGCAGGCGCTGTGCGACCTGGTCCGCGTGCACACCACCGCCGTCGGGACGACCGTCCGGATGTACGTGCGGCACCCGGCGTGACCTTGCGCTCGACGGGGTCACCCCGGAAGGTGACCGGGAGAACGCCGGCGTGACCCCACGCGGCGGCGCCGGCCGCGAAGCGGCCCCGGACAGTCGCTGAGCGGCTGCCGGGGCCGCTGGTTGCTGGGTGCGGGGTCAGTGCCCGCGGGCCAGCCACTCGTCGAGGTGGGGAGCCTCCGCGCCGACGGTGGTGCTCTCCCCGTGCCCGGTGTGCACGACCGTCTCCGGCGGGAGGGTGAGCAGCCGGTCCCGGATCGAGGCGACGATCGTGCCGAAGTCGCTGTACGAGCGTCCCGTCGCCCCCGGCCCGCCGGCGAAGAGCGTGTCGCCGGTGAACACGACGCCGAGCTGCGGCGCGTGGAAGCTGCACGCGCCGGGGCTGTGGCCGGGCGTGTGCAGCACGGTCAGCGCGGTCCCGGCCACCTCGACGGTCTGCCCGTCGCGCAGCTCCCCGCCCGGCGCCTCGTCGGGGTGCACCATGTCCCACAGCACCCGGTCGGCGGGGTGCAGCAGCACCGGGGCGCCGGTGGCCCGGGCCAGCGCCGGGGCGACCCGGACGTGGTCGTCGTGCGCGTGGGTGGCGAGGATCGCCCGGACCCGTCGGTCGCCGACGGCGGCCAGGATCGCGTCGACGTCGTGCGGGGCGTCGACGACGACGCATTCGGCGTCGTCGCCGAGCACCCACACGTTGTTGTCGACGTCGAAGGTCTGGCCGTCGAGGGAGAACGTGCCGGAGGTGACGGCGTGGTCGACGCGGGCCGCCATCAGAGGACCACCACCGAGCGCAGCACGTCGCCCCGGTGCATCCGGGCGAACGCCTCCTCGACCTGATCCAGGGCGATCTCCTCGGTGACGAAGGCGTCCAGGTCGAGCCGGCCCTGCAGGTAGAGCTCGGTGAGCATGGGGAAGTCGCGGCTGGGCAGGCAGTCGCCGTACCAGCTCGACTTGAGCGCGCCGCCGCGGCCGAAGACGTCGAGCAGCGGCAGGTCGACGGTCATCTCCGGGGTCGGCACGCCGACCAGCACGACGGTGCCGGCCAGGTCGCGGGCGTAGAAGGCCTGCTTCCAGGTCTCGGGGCGGCCGACCGCGTCGATCACCACGTCGGCGCCGAAGCCGCCGGTGGCGGCGCGGATCGCCTCGACCGGGTCGTCGTCGCGGGCGTTGACGGTGTGCGTGGCCCCGAACTTGCGGGCCCAGTCGAGCTTGCGGGGGTCGGTGTCCACCGCGACGATCGTCGTCGCGCCGGCCAGCACCGCACCGGCGACCGCCGCGTCGCCGACGCCGCCGCAGCCGATCACGGCCACCGAGTCGCCCCGGGTGACCCCGCCGGTGTTCATGGCGGCACCGAGACCGGCCATCACGCCGCAGCCGAGCAGTCCGACGGCGGCGGGCCGGGCGGCCGGGTCGACCTTGGTGCACTGACCGGCGTGGACCAGGGTCTTCTCCGCGAAGGCGCCGATGCCCAGCGCGGGCGTGAGCTCGGTGCCGTCGGTGAGGGTCATCTTCTGCGCCGCGTTGTGGGTGGCGAAGCAGTACCACGGGCGGCCCCGGCGGCAGGCGCGGCACACCCCGCAGACGGCCCGCCAGTTGAGCACCACGAAGTCGCCCGGCGCGACGCCGTCGACGCCCGGCCCGACCTGCTCGACGACGCCGGCGGCCTCGTGGCCGAGCAGGAACGGGTAGTCGTCGTTGATGCCGCCCTCCCGGTAGTGCAGGTCGGTGTGGCAGACCCCGCAGGACTGGATCCGTACGATCGCCTCGCCCGGCCCCGGGTCGGGCAGCACGATCGTGGTCACCTCGACCGGCGCGCCCTTGCTGCGGGAGATGACTCCCCTGACCTCCTGGCTCACGTTTCCTCCTGCTCCACGCCGACGCGTCGCGCCGCCGTCCGTCGGTGCCCTGACGCGGCACCCGATCACGTTCCTCGGGCCGAACCTACTCCCGATCGTCGCGGACGACCGGGGCCGTCGGGCGGTTATCGCGGGCGGCGAGGGGTAGGCCGGGGGCACGGTTCGACGCTCGGACGGGAGTGCGCCATGAGGATCAGCCATCTGCCGCTGCGGGTCAGCATCGGCGCGTTCGTCCTCAACTCGGGGATGGGCAAGCGGTCGCTGGAGGGGGAGGCCGCGCAGGGCATGCACGGGATGGCCGTCGGCGCCGTCCCGCAGCTCGGCAAGCTCGATCCGGACCGGTTCGCCCGGCTGCTCTCCCGGGCCGAGATCGCCCTGGGCGCCGCGCTGCTCGCGCCGTTCGTACCGTCGGCGCTGGCCGGTCTGGGGCTGGCGGCGTTCGGCGCGGGCCTGGTGCAGCTCTACCTGAGGACGCCGGGGATGCGCGAGGCGGGCAGCCTGCGGCCCACCCAGCAGGGCATCGGCCTGGCCAAGGACGTCTGGCTGCTCGGGGCCGGCCTGACGCTGGTGCTGGACGACCTCACCCACGGCCGCCGCCGGCGCTGAGGCCCCGCGCCGTCGGCCGCCTCCACCCCACGGGCCGCGACGCACCGGAGACCACGCCCGCGCCGCGGCGCGGGAGGGTGGTGGGCGCCACGCGGCCGGTGCGGCGGGTCAGGTCGGCGTCGCGGCGGGGGTCCGCGCGGCGAGCTCGCGGCGGGCCGCGTTGCGGTAGCGCAGGACCTGGACCGCGCCGAGCGCCCAGAGGAGGTACTGCACCGCGAAGGCCCACCGGAAGGCGGTCAGGTCCGGGGTGGCCCGACCGGCCGGGGTGGCCAGGTCGAGCACCACGCCGACGGCCAGCACCAGCACGATCGAGGCGACGAAGCCGCCGACGTTGACGACCCCGGTGGCGCTGCCGATCCGGTTGACCGGGTTGAAGCTGCGCGCGTAGTCGAAGCCGATGAGGGAGGCCGGGCCGTTGACCGCGAGCACCAGCACCAGCGTGACCAGCAGCCAGCCCGGCGCGCGTCCCGGCCAGGCCAGCACGACGGCCCAGACGACGGCGGTGGCGCCGGTGATCGCGAAGACCAGCACCGAGCGGTGGAACGGGTGCCGGGCGCAGAGGTGCGCCACCACCGGCCCGGTCAGCAGCATGGCCGCGGTCATCAGGGTGAGCAGCGACGCCGCCGCGGTCGGGCTGAGCCCCTGCCCCTGCACCAGGAACGGGTACCCCCAGAGCAGGGCGAACACCGCGCCGGAGAACTGGGTGACGAAGTGCGTCCAGAGCCCCAGCCGGGTGCCCGGTTGGGCCCACGCGGCGGCGAGTTCCCGGCGGACGTCGGTGAGGGTGGGCGCCGCGCCGGCCGGGACCGGCCCGCCCGGGGTGTCCCGCACGGCGACGACGACCATCAGCAGCACGGTCGCCCCGACCGCCCCGGCGGTGAGGAAGGCGGGCGTCCAGCCAGCCGAGTGCAGCAGGGCCACCAGCGGTACGGCGCCGAGGATCGCCCCGAGCTGGCCAAGCGTGCCGGTGAGCTGGGTCATCATCGCGTAGCGCCGCCCCGGGAACCACAGCGCCACGATGCGCAGCACGCTGATGAACGTCATGGCGTCGCCGAGGCCGATCAGCACGCGGGCGGCGATCGCCAGGGGCACGTCGGTGGCCACGGCGAAGCAGAGCTGGCCGGCGACCATCAGCGCGCCGCCGGCGATGAGCAGCCGGCGGGACCCGAACCGGTCGAGCAGCACGCCGACCGGCACCTGCATCGCCGCGTACACGGCGAGCTGGGCGACGGAGAAGGTGGCAAGCGCCGAGGCGTTGACCTCGAAGCGGTGTGCCGCGTCGACACCGGTGACGCCGAGCGAGCTGCGGTGGAACACGGCGGCCACGTACGCGGACACGGCCACGCCCCAGACGAGGCCGCCCGCCGAGCGGAGCGGGGCGAGCGGTGCGGTCAGCACTCTCACCGCAGGGACCGCAGCACGGCCGCCGCGTTGTCGATGTGCGCGGCGACGGCGGCGAGCCAGCGTCCGGGGTCGTCGGAGTCGAGCGCGGCGAGCTGGTCGGCGTGCTCGGTGAGCGCCGTCTCGGCCCAGCCGGGCGAGAGCCGGAAGCTGGCCTCCCCCATCCGCAGCTGCCGGTCGCGCAGCCGCTGGTACAGCTCGGCGAGGATCTCGTTGCCGGCGGCGTCCACGACGGTGGCGTGGAACGCCCGGTCGGCCTGCATCAGCGCGGCCAGGTCACCGGCGGCGTGCGCGTCCCGCATCTCGGCCAGCCGGGCGGCTAGGTCGCCCCGCAGCGCCGCGCGCCGGGGCCAGACCCGCTCGGCGGCGTGCAGCTCGACCAGCCGCCGCGCCTCGATCACGTCGGTGATCTCACGGGCGGAGACCGGGCGGATCAGGGCGCCCCGCTTGGGATAGAGCCGGACCAGTCCCTCCGCCTCCAGGCGCAGCAGCGCCTCCCGGACCGGGGTGCGGGAGACCCCGGTGGCCTCGGCGATCTCCCCCTCGCTGACCAGCGACCCGCCCGGGTGGATCTGCTCCAGGATCTCGCGCTTGAGGTGCCGGTAGGCGCGTTCGGCGGCCGAGGGCGCGGCCGTCCGGCTCGACGGGGAGGGATGCGTCATGTATCTATGGTGGGCCCCGCATCCTCGGCGCGCCTCGCGCCCCCGCCGGGGGTGGCGCGGGCCACCGTCAGCGGGGGTGGAGCGTCAGCAGCTTGTCGCCGTCGACGGCGAACCCGCGCGCGAACGGTGGGCCGAAGCCGCCGAGCAGCCCCGCCAGCCAGCCGGCCTCGTCGGGCGCGGCCCGCTCCAGCCGCATCCGGCGCATCCGTACCGGGGCCGCCCGCAGGCGCCGCAGCGCCCCGGTGGCCGCGTCGAGGGTCGGCAGCCAGAGCAGCCGCAGCTCCGGGCGGTACGCCTCCCGCCCGCCGATGCCCTCGTAGTCGTCGACCAGGTCGCCGCAGCCGTAGAGGATGAGCCGGTCGCGGTACACCTCGACGGGGCGGGGATGGTGCGACGAGTGGCCGTGCACCACGTCCACGCCGGCGTCGACCAGCCGGTGGGCGAAGTCGACGTGCGCGGGCGGCACCTCGTACCCCCAGTTGGTGCCCCAGTGCACGGAGACCAGCACCCGGTCCCCCGGCCCGGCCACGGCGGCGATCCGTCCGGCCAGCGCGTCCGCCGAGGCGACCGAGACCTCCGGCAGGTACGCCACCCCGGGCGACCCGGCGGTGGCCGCCCAGGGCGGGGGCACCCCGCTGGACGGTGCGGCCACCGACCAGACGAGCAGCCGGCCGCCCCGGCCGAGCGGCACCCGGGCGGGTCGCCAGGCCGACGCCGCGTCCCGGCCGGCGCCGGCGGTGGCGATGCCGGCGTCGGCCAGCGCGTCGAGGGTGTCGGTGAGCCCGACGGGGCCGAAGTCGAGGCTGTGGTTGTTGGCCAGGGCGCAGACGTCGAGCCGGGCCGCGGCGAGGCAGGACAGGTTCCCCGGGTGCATCCGGTAGTGGATCGCCTTGGCCGGTGCGTGTTCGCCCCGGCCGGTCACCGCGGTCTCCAGGTTGACCACGCGGGCGTCGGGCCGCAGCTCGTCGAGCAGGTGCAGCGCCTCGCCCCACGGCCAGGCCGGCGGCGCCGGGCGCGGGACCGGCCCGTTGGCCTCCCGGGCGAGGTCGACGTAGTCGCGGGCGTCGCGTACCGCCGGTTCGCGCAGCTCGGGCGGGCCGGGCGCGGGCAGGATCGCGTCCACGCCCCGGCCGGTCATCACGTCGCCGCCGAGGAAGAGGGTCAGCTCGGGCACCCGGCCCGCTTTCCCCGTCGCGCCGCCGGCTCACCTGCCGGCGGCGTCCGCGCCGGCCTCGGCCCAGAAGTCGACGAGCAGGCGGTGGAACTCCTCGGCGCACTCGATCTGCGGCATGTGCCCGCAGTCGGCGAACAGGTGGGTGCGGGCGCGCGGCAGCCGGGACCGGGCGGCGTCGAGGTGCGCCGCCGGCAGGATCAGGTCCCGGTCGCCCCAGACGACCAGGGTGGGCACGTCGAGCCGTTCCACCTCGGCCAGCAGCTCCTCGCGCCACTGCGGGCTGACGCCCCGGAAGGTGCCGAGGCTGCGCGCGGTCTCCAGCATCACCCGGGCGGCGTACGGCTGGCGGGCGACCGCCAGGGCGTGGGCGACGCGTTCGGCGGTGGCGAGGGCCGGGTCGTGGAAGAGCGACAGCTCGGCGCGGCGGGCGGCCCAGCGGGTGGGTCGCAGCAGCAGCCGGCCCAGCGGGCGCAGCGCCAGCAGCCGCAGCGCGATGGTCACCTCCCGGCCGAAGCCGGCGCTGTTGACAAGCGTCAGGCTGGCCACCCGGGCCGGCTCGGACGCCGCGAGGCGCATGGCGACGGCGCCGCCGAGGGAGTTGCCTACCACGTGCGCCGGCTCCTCGACGCCGACGGCGTCGAGGTAGTGGGCGGCGAACTCGCCAAGCGCGGGCAGGGTGCAGGGGCGGGCCATCGGCAGCGAACCGCCGTAGCCGGGCAGGTCGACGCTGTGCACCCGGAACCGCGCGGCGAGCAGTTCGTGCAGCTCGGTGAAGTCGCGCAGGGTGCGGCCGATGCCGTGCAGCAGCAGCACCGGCGGCCCGTCGCCGTCGACGCGGTGGCACACCCGCCGGCCGTCCACGCTCACGTGCCGGCGTCCGGCCGGGGCGCTCACGCCGGTCCTCCGGCCGGGTCGGCCGCCGGGGGCGTCTCGGGCTGGCGCTGCGCCGGGGCGGGCGATCCGGTGGTGAGCCGGCGGGTGGCGTCGCCCGCGACGCGGTCGAGCGCGAAGGCCAGGACCCGCTGGTACGACACGGGCGCCACCCGGGCCAGCAGGTCGGGCAGCTTCGCCGACCAGCCGATCAGCACCCGGCCCCGGCGGCGGTGCACGCCGCGCAGGATCACCTCGGCGGCCCGGGCGGGGTCGATGGTCAGCAGCTTCTCGAACTGCCGGCGGCCGGTCTCGAACTCCTCGGCGGGCACGCCGGCGCCCACCCGGGCGTTCTGCGCGATCCGGGTGCGGATGCCCCCCGGATGCACGCAGGTCACCCCGATCCCCTCGCCGGCCAGCTCCTGGCGCAGCGCCTCGGTGAAGCCGCGGACGGCGAACTTGCTGGCCGCGTAGGCGGTCTGCCCGGCCGGGGCGATGATGCCGAAGAGGCTGGAGACGTTGACCAGGTGCGCGCCCGGCTCGACCCGCAGGGTGGGCAGCAGCGCGTGGGTCAGCTGCGCCACGGCCCGGAAGTTGACGTCGACGACCCAGCTGAACTCGTCCAGGCTCACCTGGTCGAACCGGCCGCCCAGCGCCACCCCCGCGTTGTTGACCAGCAGTCGCAGCGCCGGGTGCCGCCGCCGGATCTCCTCGGCCACCCGGGCGGTGGCGGCGGCGTCGGCCAGGTCGACCACGTAGGCGGTGAGCTGCCGGTCGGGGTGCGCGGCGCGGACCGCCGCGACGACGGCGTCGAGGCGCCCGGCGTCGCGGTCGACCAGCACCAGGTCGCTGCCCCGGCGGGCCAGCCCGTGTACGAGGGCCTCGCCGATCCCGCTGGCGGCGCCGGTCACGACGGCCGTGCCGCCGGTGAAGACGAACCTACGCACGGGCGGTCCTCCGTTCCGGTGTGCCGGCGCGGGAGAACCGCACGCCGGGGTCGGTGAGCCGGCCGTGCCGCATCAGCAGGACGTCCCGGGGATAGTTCTGGTGCAGCCGCCACGGCGCCCGGGCGCCCTGCTTGGGCAGGGCGTCGACGCTGCGCAGCACGTAGCCGGCCGTCAGGTCGATGATCGGCTCCAGCTCGCCGTCGGGCGGCGGCAGCGGGGTGACGACCTGCTGGCCGGTGCGGTCCAGGTGCCGCAGCAGCCGGCAGACGTAGGTGGCCACCAGGTCGGCCTTGAGCGTCCACGAGGCGTTGGTGTAGCCGAGGGTCATCGCGAAGTTCGGCACCCCGGAGAGCATCATCCCCTTGTAGGCGACGGTGTCGGGCAGCTCCACCTCGGCGCCGTCCACGGTGAGCGTCATGCCGCCGAGGGCGAGCAGGTTGAGCCCGGTGGCGGTGACGACGACGTCCGCGGCCAACTCCTCGCCGGAGGCGAGCCGGACGCCCCGCTCGGTGAAGGTGTCGACGGTGTCGGTGACCACCGACGCCCTCCCCCGCGCCACCGCGGTGAACAGGTCGCCGTCGGGCACCACGCACAGCCGCTGGTCCCAGGGGTCGTAGCGGGGCGAGAAGTGCCGGTCCACGTCGTAGCCGGCCGGCAGCCGGCCCCGGGCGGCGCGCAGCAGCAGCCGCCGGACCAACGCGGGCGCCCGCCGGCTGAGCTGGAAGTTGGCGGTGGAGAGCAGGACGTTCTTCCAGCGCACCACCGGATACGCGGCCTTCGCGGGCAGCCAGCGCCGCAGCGCGTCGGCCAGCACGTCGCGCGACGGCAGCGCCAGGACGTACGTGGGTGAGCGCTGGAGCATGGTGACGTGGGCGGCCCGCTCGGCCATCGCCGGCACCAGGGTCACGGCGGTGGCGCCGCTGCCGATCACCACCACCCGCTTGCCGGTGTGGTCGAGGTCGGCGGGCCAGTGCTGCGGGTGCACGATCCGCCCCGCGAACCGCTCGGTGCCGGGGAACCCCGGGGCGTACCCGGCGTCGTAGCGGTAGTAGCCGGCGCAGGTGAACAGGAAGGCACAGGTCAGCGTGACCGTCTCGCCGGTGTCGTCGCGCTGGGCGTGCACCGTCCAGCGGGCGCTTGCGCTGTCCCAGTCGGCCCGCTGCACCCGGTGCCGGAAGCGGATGTGGTCGGTGACGCCGTACTCGTCGGCGGTGCGGCGGACGTAGTCGCGGATCGAGTCGCCGTCGGCGATGGCCTTCGGGTCGGTCCACGGCTTGAAGGAGTAGCCGAGGGTGAACATGTCGGAGTCCGACCGGACGCCGGGATAGCGGAACAGGTCCCAGGTGCCGCCGATCGCGGCGCGGGACTCCAGCACCGCGTACGACTTCTCCGGGCAGTGGCGGCGCAGGTGGCAGGCGGCGCCCACGCCGGACAGGCCGGCGCCGACGATGAGCACGTCGACGTGTTCGGTGGCCATCTCGTCTCCGTCCGCCGGTGTGACCGGACACTAGCCACGGCTGTCGAGGCTCGTCAACACCCTGTCGAGTCGGATCGACACAGTGTTGATCCGGTGTAGAGTCACCGGGCATGACACCCGCCCGTACGGCCACCGGGAACGCGACCGGGCGCGGACGGCGCGCGGCGCGCTCCGTCGGCGACGAGCGGGAGCTGGCCATCCTGGCGACCGCCGAGCAGCTGCTGGGGCAGCGGGCCTTCGCCGACATCTCCACCGACGACCTGGCGCGCGGGGCGGGCATCTCCCGGCCCACCTTCTACTTCTACTTCCCGTCCAAGGACGCGGTGCTGCTGACGCTGCTGGACCGGGTCATCGAGGAGGCCGACGCCGCCGCCGGGAACGTGCTGGAGCGGCTGGCCGAGGACCCGCCGGCGCGCTGGCGGGAGCTGATCGACCGGTTCCACGAGACGTTCGGCGCACACCGCGCGGTGGTGCTGGCCTGCGCCCAGGTGCGCGGCACCAACGCCGAGGTGCGCCGGCTCTGGGCAACCGTGCTGGAGCGCTGGGTGCACGCGATCGAGACCGCGATCGTGGCCGAGCGGCGGCGCGGGGCGGCCCCCGACGGAGTGCCGGCCCGCGACCTCGCCATCGCGCTCAACTCGATGAACGAGCGCGTCTGGTACGCCACCTTCGCCGGCGACGGGCCGGCGGTGGCCGAGCGCGACGTGGTCGACGTGCTGCGCGACGTGTGGCTGGCCGCGATCTACCGCGGCACCGCTCCCCCGCCGGCCTGACCACGCCGGGCGAGGTGTACCGGCATGACCTCGAGGTCGTGCCCCCACCCACGTGCCCGGCTACCGTTGATCTCTCCCGACGGCGACCCGCCCGGCCATCCGTCCCCCTGGAGGAGACTTGCGCCCGACCAGCACCCCGTTCTCCGCCGAGCTGCGGGCCGCCAGCGCCGAGGCCCACCAGGGCGCGGAGTCCCAGCGGTACGTCTCGGCCCTGGTGGCCGGCGAGCTGGACCGCGCCGGCTACGCCGCGCTGGTGGTGCAGCACCACGTGATCTACGAGGCGCTGGAGGGTGCCGCCGAGGCGATGCGCCACGACCCGCTCGCCGGCCCGTTCGTCGACGACGCGCTGACCCGGCTGCCCGCCCTCGCCGCGGACCTGGCGTTCCTGCTCGGGCCCGACTGGCGCCGACGGATCGACCCGACCCCGGCGACGGTCGCCTACGCCGGGCGCCTCGGCGCGGTCTGCGCCAGCTCACCGGAACGGTTCGTCGCCCACCACTACACCCGCTACCTCGGCGACCTCTCCGGCGGCCTGCACATCGGACGGTCCCTCGCCCGGCACTACGGGCTGACCGGGGACGCCGGGGCGGCGTTCTACCGGTTCGACCGGATCCCCAGTCCGAAGGCGTACAAGGACGCCTACCGGGCCAGGCTGGACGCCCTCCCGCTCGACGAGGTGGGTCGGGCCGCGCTGCGGGCCGAGGTGCTCGTGGCGTACCGGCACAACACCGAGGTCCTCGCCGCCCTGTCCCACCTCGTGCCGGCCACGGACGCTGAGGTGGCCGCGTGACCGCCCCGTTCGGCGCCGACGTGGTCGCCGCCGTCTGCCGGCACATGAACGACGACCACGCAGCTGACTCGCTGCTCATCTGCCGCACGCTCGGCGGGCAGCCGGCGGCCACCCGGGCCCGGGCCACCGGCCTGGACGCCGAGGGGATGGAGTTCGCCGTGACCGTGGACGACATCGAGGTCCCGGTGCGGGTGCCGTTCGCCCACCGGCTGAGCGAACGCGCCCAGATCCGGCAGGAGGTGGTGCGGATGTACCGGGAGGCGTGCGCGCGACTCGGGCTCCCACCGCGCGCCGCCGGCTGACCGTCGGCACTCCACAGGGGACGGCGGGGGCGCCGACAATCGGCGAAGTGTGCAACCCTGGTGGCGACTTCCCGGTCACCGGAGGTGATGACCACGTTACGACTTCGTGAACTCGTCGCCGTGCCCGGCACCGCACCGGTGACTTTGGACGTTCCCGCCGGCGGCTCGGCCGCCCTGGTCGCCGCCCCGCCGGTCGGCACCGCACTCGCCCGGGTGGTGAGCGGGCTGGCCGCGCCGGTCGCCGGCCGGGTCCTGGTCGGCGACCGGGAGGTGACCGCCCTGCCGCCGCCGCAGCGCCGCATCGCCTACGTGCCGGCCGGCGGCGCGCTGCTGCCCCACCTGACCGTGCACCGCAACATCGTCTACGGCCAGCGCCGCCGGGAACGGGTGCGGCAGGTGACCGACGACTGGACGGCGAGCGTGGTCGACCGACTGGAGTTGACGCCGACCCTGGAGCTGCGGCCGCACCTGCTGTCGGAGGCGCAACGGTTCCGGGTCGCGCTGGCCCGGGCGGTGGTCTGCCTGCCCGAGGTACTGGTGATCGATCTCCCGACCGGGCCCGCCGGCGGGGGGCGGCTCACCGACCTGGTCGGCCGGCTCTCGCCGTCGGGCACGCCGGGAGCTGCCGTGCTGGTCTGCACGGCCGACCCGGGCGCGGTGGCCGACGTGCCGGTCGCCGCCGAGGTCGGCCCGTGACGCCGGCGGGCCGGCTGGGCCGGCGTACCCTGCTGCGAGCCGCCGCCGCGGCCACCGCCACCGTCACCGCCGGCTGCTCGGCCACGGGCCCGGCAATCCAGGTCGCCGTGGTGTGGAACGGCGAGGAGTTGGCCCGGTTCCGCGAGGTGGTGAAGGGCTACGGCACAGGCGTGCAGGTGATCAGCGCCGGCAACGACATCGACGCGTTCCTGCGCGCCCGCAAGCTCGCCGGCACCAGCCCCGACGTGGCGATCCTGCCCAGGTCCGGGCTGGTCATCGAGTACGCCCGGCGCGGCTGGCTGCGCGAGCTGACCAGCACGGCCGCCAGCTACACCGTCCCGCGGGGCATGGCCGACCTGCTCTCCGCCGACGGCCGGCGCTACGGCGTCTGGGTCAAGGCGGCCCACAAGTCCCTGTTCTGGTACTACCCGTCGATGCTGCCGGCCCCTCCGCGCAGTTGGGACCAACTGGTGGCGCTCACCAAGCGGCTCGGCGCGCGGGCCCGCGCAGGCGACGGCGCGGCGCCTCTCTCGGTCGGCGCGGCCGACGGCTGGGTGCTCACCGACTGGTTCGAAAACGTCCTCGCCGACGTGGCCTCGGCCGGGCACTACGAGGCGCTGGCCCGGGGCGAGGCCGACTGGCGCAGCCCGGTGGTGCACGCGGCGCTGGACCGGCTCGCCGAGCTGTGGAGCGTCGACGGCGCGTTCCCCGGCGGTGGCCGGCGAGCCCTGCTCACCCAGTACGACGAGTCGGTGATCCAGGTCGTGCACCACCGTCGGGCCACGATGCTCTTCGAGGCCGACTTCGTCGACGTGGTCGCGCGCGACTTCCGGCGCGGCCCGGAGCAGCCAGAGACGTTCCGCTTCCCGGCGTCCCGGGTAGCCGACAGCCCGCTGGTCGTCGGGGGCGACGCGGCGGTGGCGTTCGCCGGCTCCGCCCGGGGGGCGGGGCTGGTGCGCTGGCTCAGCGGCGGGTCCGCGTTCCAGCCGTGGATGCGCGCCGGGGGCTATCTCTCGCCCAACGTGTCGGTGCCGCTGGACGACTACCACGACCCGGTGCGCCGGCACCTCGCCGCTGAGCTCCGGACGGCGGGGATCGTGCGATTCGACCTCTCCGACCGGCTGCCGGGACCGTTCACCGGCTTCGACGGGGTGGGCATCTGGCGGATCATGCAGGACTTCTTCGCGGACGTCACCGGCGGGATCACGGCCGACGAGGCGGTCCGGCGGGCCACCGGGCAGCTGGCGGCCGCGGCTCGGTCGGCGGAGCGCGGCCGGTGAACCGGGTGCTGGGCGAGCTGGCGGTCCTCGACGACGTGGGGCCGCCGCGTCGGGGGCGTGCCTACCCCGCGGCGCGGGGCACCTGGACGCTGCTGCTGCCGGCCCTGCTGCTGCTCGGCGGCCTGGTCGCGTGGCCGGTGCTGCGTACGCTGCACGCCAGCGTCACCACCGACGGACGGTGGGTGGGCGCGGAACACTTCCGCACCGCTCTGGCCGCCCCCGGCACCGGCGCCGTGGTGGGGCGCACGCTGCTCTGGGCGCTGGTGGTGCCGACGGTGGTCACCGTGCTGGGCTACCTGCTCGCCGCCGCCTCACGCCGTTCTCAGGAGGGCGGGCTGGTCCGCCTCGCCCTGGTGGTGCCGACCGCGCTGCCGCTGGTGGTCACCGGTGTCACCTTCCGGCTGATGTACGACCCCGACCCCGGGCGCGGGCTGGCCACCCTGGTCGCCGCGACACTCACCGGCCGGCCGGCGGGGGACGCGCCGCAGTTGCTCGGCCCCGGCCTGATCACGGTGGCACTGATGTCCGCGTTCGTGTGGGCGTGGGTCGGGCTGGCCGTGCTGGTGTTCCGGGCCGCCCTCGACGCCGTCCCGCCCAGCCTCGCCGACGCGGTCCGCGCCTACGGCGGCAACCGCCGCGACGTGCTCTGGGACGCACAGTGGCGGCCCCTGCTGCTGCGTACCGTGGCGGTTGTCTTCACGCTGGCGGCGCTCGGCACCGCCCGGACGTTCGACCTGATCCTGGTGATGGCGCCCGGCTCGGTGCGCGACGAGGCGTCGGTACTCGCGCTGCGGGTCTGGCAGACCTCCAACGGCGCCACCACCGGCGAGGGCGCGGCGCTCGGGGTGGTGTGGCTGGTGGCGGTCGCCGCCGGCATGCTGGTCACGGCGCTCTTCGTGCGGCAGGGTTGGCCGCCGCCGCGGGGTCCGGTCGACGGGCCCGATGCGGTGGCACCGGTGCCGCGCCGGGCGATCCGGCTGCTGGCGGTGGGCGCGGCGATCGCCTGGCTGGTGCCGCTCGGGGTGCTGCTCGCCACCTCGCTGCACTCGACGGTGGACGCGGCGACCCGGGGCTGGTGGCGCGGCCCGCCCAGTCTCGACTCCTACCGGAAGCTGCTGACCGGGCACGAGCTGTGGGGCACGCTCGGCTTCACGCTGGTGCTGGCGACCGTGGTCACCGCCGTGGTGCTGGGCGTTGCGCTGCTCGCCGCCTACCCGCTGGCCTGGTTGAGCGGATCACGGGCCCAGGCCACCGGGCTGCTGCTGATGGCCGCGAGCATCGTCCCGGTGCAGGTCATCGCCGGGCCGGTCAACGAGGTGCTCGGCATGGTGCTCTCCTCGGGCACGGCACGCGGCCTGGTGCTGGTGCACGTCGCACTGGGTGTGCCGTTCGCCGTGCTGGTCCTGCGTAACGCGTTCGCCGACCTGCCCGCCGAGCAGGTGCGCGCGGCCCGTCTGGGTGGGCGGCACTGGTGGGGCACCCTGCGGCTGCTCGCCCGGCACAACCGCCCCGCCGTGGTCGCCGTCGCGGTGCTGGAGTTCGTGCAGGTCTGGAACGACCTGGTCGTCGGCCTGTTGTTCAGCGGACCCGGCGCGGCGCCGCTGGGGCTCTTCCTGGCCGGGCAGACCCGCGGCTTCGTGGCCAACAGCGGCGCGCTTGCCGCCGGCTCGGTCATCGCGTCCATCCTGCCGGTGCTGCTGCTGGTGCTGGCCCGCCGCCATCTCGTCGCCGGCCTGGTCGCGGGGGGCCTGCGGTGACCCGGCCGGGGCCGCCCCGCCGGCCGCGCCGGCTGAGCCTGCTGCTCGCCGTCGGAGGCGTGGTCGGCGGGACGGTCAGCGCGGTCCTCGGCAACGTCACCGGCAACCTGCTCTCCGAGCTCTCCGTCGCCCAGCTCGGCTCGGCCAGCGCCGGGGTGATCGTGCTCGGCCTCGCCGCCGCCGTCCTCGTCGAGTGGCGCCGCCAGCGGCGGCGGCCCGCGACGCCGGACGACACCGAGGCCACCGACGCACCGTCTCGCGCGCAGGTGGCCGAGGCCGCGGACGGCACGGCCCGCCGCACCGGCGGGAACACGCCCGTCGCGGGCGTGTCCAACCTGCCGTGGCCAGCCAATTTCACCGGCCGGGCCGGGCACGTGGACGCGATCGGCGAGCTGCTGTCGAGGGAACACGCGGTCGCGGTGGTCGGCCGGCGGGGCGTCGGCACCTCCTCCTGCGCGGTCCAGGCCGCCAACCTGTGCCGAGCGGACTTCCCCGAGCGCCAGTACTACCTCGACCTGCGCCGGGACGGCCGGCCGCACGGTGCCCGGCAGGTGCTTACCGCGCTGGCCCGGGTCCTCGGCACCCGGCCGCCCGCCTCGGCACGCGCCGCCGACCTCGCCGACGCTGCCGACGAGCTGAGCGGCCAGCTCGACGGCCGGGCGATCCTGGTGGTGCTGGACAACGTGGACGGACTGGCTCAGGTCCGGCCGCTGCTGCCGCTGTCCGCGCGGACGTGCCGGCTGCTGCTGGTCGGGACCCCCGCGCTGGCCGGTCTGAAGGGTGTGGTGGCGCACGGGCTCGACGAGCCGGACTCGGACGACGCCGTCGAGCTCTTCGCCGCCGCGGACAGCACCGTGCCCGTCGACCGGCCGCACCGGCCGAACCCACGCACAGATCCGGCGGTACGCGACCTCGTCGAGCTCTGCGGCCGACAACCCCGCGCGGTCGCGGAGCTTGGTCGCCGTACGGCCCAGCACGGCTGGCGGCACGCCGACGTGCGCGACGCGCTGCGCCGCGCCGTCGACACGCCCCCGCACCAGCACGTCGCCCTCTCACCGGCGACCCTGCTGGTGACGGCGCGGGACACCGCGTACGACGCACTGGGCGGCGAGGCGCGGCGGCTGTGGCGGCTCATGTCGCTCAGCCCGGTGCCGTTGGACCAGCCGACGATCACGGCGCTGGCCGCTCGTCGCCCCGCGCGGGTGGCCACCCTGCTGCACGAGCTGGCCGCCGGCGGGTTCGTCACCGGCGCGCCCGGTGACCGCTACGAGGTGCGCCCGCTGCTGGCCCCGTACGCCCGGATGCACCTGCGCGACGCGGAGCCGGCGCATCGTCGGGTCGCCGCGCAGGCCCGGCTCACCCGGCACCTGGCCCGACGGGCCGAGCGGCACGCCGCGAGCCTCGCCGTGGTCGGCTCGCCGCCGGACCGGGAGCCGACGCTGGCGCTGGACGACGACCCGTACGGCTGGTTCGACCTGCACCAGGAGCTCCTGCTGGCCGTGGTCAGGGTGCCGGCGGGCGCGGCGGAGACCCTGCCGCGCCGGGTTCGCCGCTGGTGGTTCCGCCTGGCGGTGGCGCTGTGCGGCTGGCTCGCCCACGCCGAGCGCCTCGACGAGTGGGCGGAGGTGTGCCGCACGGTGCTCGCCACGCCCACGGCCGACGACCGGCCGGAGATCGCCGGCTGGGCGCACAACGAGCTGGGGGTGCTGCGCCGCCGCCGGGGCGACCCGCAGGCAGCGGCGACGGCGCTCAGCCTCGCGGTGGCGGAGCGGGGCCGGCGCGGCACCGCGCAGGCGCGGATGAACCTGGGCCTGGTCCTGCTGGACATGGGGCAGTTCGACGACGCGGTGGAGCACCTGGAGCTGTCACGGCGGCACCGCTCGGCGGCGGACCGGGCCGGGCACGCGCTGACCGATCTGGGCCTGGGCGCCGCCCGGCTGTCCCGGGGGGAGCTGGAGGTCGCACACCGCCACCTGGTCCGCGCGGCGAACGCCTTCCGCGCGCTCGGCGACGCCCGGGGCTACGCGGCGGCGCTGACGAACCTGGTGCTGGTGCACGCGGGGCTCGGCGAGCACCTCGACGCGGCGCAGTCGTGGCGGGCGGCGCTGCGCGAGTACGAGTCCGTGGCCGATCCGACCAACCGGGCCGCCGCGCTGCTCAACGCGGGTGCCGCGCTGTTGTCCACCACGCCGGCCCAGGCACGGCAGGCGTACGAGTTGCTGGCGGAGAGCCTGCGGCTGCGCGACGGGCGGCCGACGGCCGGCCTGGGGCGGACCCTGCTGCACCTGGGCGACGCGGCGGCGGCCCTCGACGACGCCGACGAGGCCCGGCGGCACTGGGCGGACGCGGCGGGCGTGTGCGAGGAGGCGGGGGACGTCGACGGTCAGGCGGCGGCCGACGCCCGCCTGGTGGGCAGCGACGCGCCGGCCTGAGCGGGGCCCGCGCCGAGCGCCCCGCCCGCGCGGCTCAGCCGTCCAGCCGGCGCACCATGTTCATGATCGTCTCCAGTTGGGCGCCGCCCTTGATCGGGTAGTTGGTCGCGCCCAGGTAGCCCCACCAGTCCCAGCAGCCGTTCGGGTTCGCGGCGGCGGTGCCGGCCTGCGGATAGAGCACGATCAGGTTGTTGGTGTCGGCGTACTGGTTGAGGTTCGCCCGGTCCACGAAGGCGGTGCCGACCGCGCCGTGGCCCTGCAGGCAGCCGTGCAGGGCGACGAGCAGCCGGCACGACTGCCCGGCGGCGCAGGACGCCGGCACGTAGGCGAAACCGTCGGCGCCCATGCTCAGCCCGGGAGCCCAGCCGTTGACGGCGTACGTGTGCTGGCTGAACCGGATCAGGCTGCCGCCCAGCGGGCCGGTGTTCGGCGCCCGCACGCTGCCGAGGAGCTTGCCCAGCAGGGCGCTCTGCGGGTCGGTGCCGCAGTCGTCGAGGAACGGCGAGGCGGTGACGGTGCACCCCAGGGTCCCGTACGGGGTGACCCAGGCGTGGCCGGCCGGGGAGCCGCTGTCGTACTGCACGCTGGCACCGAAGTGCTGGTAGTACCGGACCAGGTCGTCGGTGACGGACTTCTCGACGACGGTGTCGTTGGTGCCATGGAAGACGTACACGGGATCGCCGGACAGGTTGCCCACCGGGTCGACCCAGCCGTAGGAGGCCCACGTCCGGGTGTACGCCTGGAGGGCCGACACGTTCGTGGGGTATGCGTTGTCGCCGCAGCCGCCGAGCGCCTGGGCGACGTTGTTCTGCGCGCAGTAGTACGGCCCCGCGGCGAAGACCGCCGCGCCCCGGATCCGCGACGAGTAGGCGACGTGCAGCTGGGTGGCCATGTAGCCACCGGAGGAGACGCCGGCGACGTACACGCCGGAGACGTTGTGGGGGCGCAGGGTCCCGGCGACCGGGGCCTTGGTGGCCGGGGTAGCGGCCTGGGCGGGGGCCGCGGTCGTGAGGACGAGCAGCAGGGCGGTGACGAGGGCGGCGGCGGCCTTCAGCGGTGTGGTCATGGCGCTCTCCTGTCCGGGAGCGGCGGCGGTGGTGCCGGCGTGCGCAGACGCTAGCGTGACGCAGTGCACAGTGGACATGAGTGCCGCCGACACCTCGGGTGACGCCGGCATGTCCGAGACCGACACAGGGGCCGCACCGCCCGGCGCTCAGGTGGTGCCACCGCCCGGCTGCGGCACACTGCGCGCGGGGTCGCCAGCGGCGACCCTCACTCGGCGCGCCACACGGCGTCGCGGGGCGGGCCGGGCTCGGCCCAGCACAGCCCACCCTTCGCCTCCACCCCCGGCAGCCCCTCGACCATGCGGCTGATGTCCACGAGCGACGCCAGCGACACCACGACGTCGTTGCGCAGGTCCGCCACCGCCGTCTCGAGGTCGTCCTCCTCCGCCGCCCAGTCGATGTCCGCGGCCCGCAGGTCGGCCACCGCGTGGTCGGTGAGCACCTGCGGATCGGTCACGGCCACCGTGAGCCGGCAGTAGACGTTGAGGGTGAGCGGTTCCGGGGCGCCGACGTCGGTCATGCCCTCAGCATGACCGACCCGGACGGATCGGGACCAGACGCTTTCACTTAGGGGTTCACCTAAGTGTTCGGCGCGGGCATAGTTAGGTGCATGCCTAGGCAATCGGGCGGCGGAGCCGGAAGCGACGACGGGACCCTGGACGGCGTGTTCCACGCGCTGTCGGACCCGACCCGCCGCCGGGTCGTCGAGCTGCTCGGCCGGGGGCCCGCGACAACCAGCGAGCTCGCTCGTCCGTTTGACATGGCACTGCCGTCGTTCACCCAGCACCTGGGCGTCCTCGAGCGCTCCGGCCTGGTGACGTCGGAGAAGAAGGGGCGCGTGCGGACCTACCGGCTCGCCCCCCAGCCGCTCGAGCACATCGACACCTGGCTCGCCGGTCAGCGCGCGACATGGTCCCGGCGCCTCGACCAGCTCGACTCGTTTCTCCATGACCTGAAGGAGCAGCAGACATGACCGCCTACCCGAGCGTGAACCCGAATCTCGACCTCGTCCTGGAGCGCACCGTCGACGTCGCCCCCGAGCTGGTCTGGAAGGCCTGGACCACGCCCGAGCTGATCGTGCAGTGGTTCGCCCCGCGGCCCTGGTCGACCTCGTCCTGCGAGATCGACCTCCAGCCCGGCGGCAGGTTCAACACGGTGATGCGCTCGCCCGAGGGCGAGGAGTACCCGAGCACCGGCTGCATCCTGGTCGTCGAGGAGGGCTCGACGCTGATCTTCACCTCGGGGCTGGGCCCCGGCTTCCGCCCCCAGGTGGCCAGCGACGATTTCCCGTTCACCGCGATCATCAAGCTCGAGCCCACCGGCAACGGCACGAAGTACACGGCCACGGCGATCCACGCCGACGCCGCGGCGAAGAAGTCGCACGAGGAGATGGGCTTCGCCGAGGGCTGGAGCGCCGCGCTGGACCAGCTGGTCGAGGTCGTCAAGGGCCTCTGACGGACGCGGCGACGGGATGCGGGCCCCGCCGTGCGGACCGGCCGCCGAGCCGGCGGCACGACCGGCTGGTCCCGCATCCCGTCGCCCCGCCGGGGCCGGCCGCACGAGCCGCCAGGCGGTGACCCACCGCGACGGCGGCCGTCAGATGTTGGCGGAGTCGGCCGGCACGTCGGCCGGCAGGGCGGGAGCGCCGGCCAGCGGGGCCTCCGTGCGGCAGGACGACCCCACGGTGTAGGCGGTCATCGACAGCGACCCGTACGCGTACCCGTCCACCAGCACCTCCGCGCCGCTGCCGGCGGCGCCGGCCAGGCCGGCGAGGTAGAGCAGCGGGATGAAGTGGTCCGGCGTCGGTACGGCCCGGCCGAAGTCGCGGTGGGCGTCCAGCGCGGCCGCCTCGGTCGGCTCGCCGAGCATGACGTCCTTCGCCGCCTCGTCGAACCGCTGCGCCCAGTCGAAGCCCTCGTCGACCATGCGCGGGTCCACCCCCCGCAGGTTGTGCACCACATTGCCGCTGGTCACGACGAGCACCCCGCGCTCGCGCAACGGGGCGAGCCGCGCGCCCAGGTCCAGGTGGTAGTCCAGGCTCTTGAACGCGTTGATGCTCAACTGGACGACCGGGACGTCCGCGTCGGGAAACGCGTGGGTGAGCACCGACCAGGTGCCGTGGTCGATCCCCCACGAGTCGACGTCCGCCCCGACCCAGGTGGGGTGGACCACGTCGGCGATCTCCTCCGCCAGCTCCGGCAGGCCGGGCGCCGGGTAGCTGACGTCGAACAGCTCCGGCGGGAAGCCGTAGAAGTCGTGGATCGTCCTCGGCCGGGGCATCGCGGTGACGGCGGTGGCGCCGATGTACCAGTGGGCCGACACGACCAGGATCGCCCGGGGCCGCGGCACCGCCCGCCCGAAGGCGCGCCACGCCTGCGTGTAGCGGTTCAGCTCCAGCGCGTTCATCGGGCTGCCGTGGCCGATGAACGCGGCCGGCATCACCGCCGGGACGGTATCGCTGCTCATGCCTCTCCCCCCGGGCTCACGGTGAGGCGAGCGTAACCGCTGTCGCGGGGAGCGGCCCGGTCAACGCCGGCCGCGACCGGTTGGCACCGGTCGCGGCCGGCGTTGACCGTCAGTCGGACACCTCGCGCCAGGCGGGGTGATTGCCACGCCATGCACCGGCGAGGATGACCGCGGACGTCCGGCCAGGGCATTCCTGCACCCGGGAGCGGCCGGACTCGCCGCCGATTCGTACCTGCACGTCCCAACGCTGCCCATCGGTGCGGATGTACACGTCCCGACGCCCGCGTTGCGACGTGTCACCGTTCCACCAGTGTTCTTCGACCCTCACCCAGCGACCGTATAGCAGTTGGTCCGCAGACGTCACGGCCGGTGGCGGTGGAGATCGCCGCCGGGCCGGGGTCGCCGGTCAGGCGGACTCCCCCGGCGCCAGGTGACGGTAGCCGGGCACCGTCTCGGCGAACCAGCCGTTCACGCTGGTCAGGCCGCGCTCGTTGAGCTGGGCGTCGTGGATCGGGAACACCCGCTCGGCCCCGACGGCACCGGCGAACTCGATCGCCTCGGTGAGCTTCAGCCAGGAGGCCTGCGCCGGGACCAGCAGCGTCTCGACCGGCCGGTCCGGCCGGTGCAGCGAGTCGCCCGGGTGGTAGACCGCGTCGTCGACGAGGTAGCCCAGGTTGGCGCAGTCGGGCTGGCCACCGTGGATGGTGGCGTGCCGACCGCCGAGCGCGGTCACGGTGAGGCCGGCGGCGGTGAACCGCTCGCCGGCGCCGACCCTGGTCACGGACAGCGGCGCCAGGTCGGGCAGGACGGCGCCCTGCGGGGCGAAGACCGGCACGCCGAGACCCGCCAACCTGAGCACGTCGACGTGGTCGGTGTGCTCGTGGGTGACCAGCACGGCGTCCGCGCCGGCCAGGGCCCGCGGCTCGCTCCAGGTGCCGGGGTCGATGACCAGCACGCCGCCGTCGTGCTCCAGCCGGACACAGGAGTGGGTGAACTTCGTGATCCGCATCCGGCGACCGTACGCCGGTGGTAGCGCCCCGTGTGCCCGGCGACGGGCGGCACGGGCCGTGCCGGAGGGTGGCGCCGGCCCGCCTTCCCGGCCGGTTTCGCCGGACGGCCCGGAGACCGTCCCGGGCCGCGTGAGAGGCTGCGGGGCGGAAGGGAGTACCGAGATGGGCGACTACGGCCACCCGCTGGCCTTCGGGGCGTTCCTGACGCCCGGCAACGCCGAGCCCGGGCGGGTGGTGGACCTCGCCGTGCTGGCCGAGCAGGTCGGGTTCGACCTGGTCACCTTCCAGGACCACCCGTACCAGCCCGCGTTCCTCGACACGTGGACGCTGATGAGCTTCGTGGCGGCCCGGACCGGCACGGTGCGGCTGGCCGCCAACGTGACAAACCTGCCGCTGCGCCCGCCGGCTGTCCTGGCCCGCAGCGTGGCGAGTCTCGACCTGCTCAGCGGTGGCCGGGTGGAGCTCGGCCTGGGCGCCGGCGCGTTCTGGGATGCCATCGAGGCGATGGGCGGGCAGCGGCTCTCCCCCGGGCAGGGCGTCCGGGCCCTGACCGAGGCCATCGACGTCATCCGCCAGGTCTGGGACGTCGAGGCGCGCGGCGGCGTCCGGGTCGACGGCGAGTTCCACCGGGTAATGGGCGCGAAGCGGGGCCCCGCGCCCGCCCACGACGTGGGCATCTGGCTCGGCGCGTACAAGCCGCGGATGCTGGCGCTGACCGGGAGCCGGGCCGACGGGTGGCTGCCGTCGCTGGGCTACCTGCAACCCGGCGACCTGGGCAGGGGCAACACGATCATCGACGACGCCGCACGGGAGACCGGCCGCGATCCGGCCGACGTGCGCCGCCTGCTCAACGTCACCGGCCGCTTCGCCACCGTCGGCCGGGGACCGCTGGACGGCCCTGCCGAGCAGTGGGCCGAGGAACTGGCCGACCTCGCGCTCAGCGACGGGATCAGCACCTTCATCCTGGGCAGCGACGACCCGGAGGACCTGCGACGCTTCGCCGCCGAGGTCGCCCCCGCCGTACGCGAACTCGTGGCCGGCGAGCGCGCGGCCGGCGCCGCTGCCGCCGTGACCCCGGCGGCGCCCGAAGCCGACGGGGCGCGGGCGACACCCGGGGGCGCCGGGGCGCAGCCGTCGCCCGCTCCCCGCCCGCCCGCCGGCGCGGGATCCTTCGCCGTCGTCCCGACGCCCGACGACGGCGTGCGCCGCAGCGCGATCCGGGTCTGGGACGAGGCCACCCGCCCCACCGGCCCCGCGCCCGACCCGGCGCGCACCTACACGCCGCACGACCAGGCCGGCGCGCAGCACCTCATCGACGTGCACGACGGGCTGCGCGCCGAGCTGACCCGGCTGTACGACCTCGTGGAGCAGGTGGGGGCCGGGCTGGTCGACGCGGGCACGGCCCGCTCCCACATCAACACCATGACCATCCGGCAGAACAAGTGGACCCTGGGCACGTACTGCGAGTCGTACTGCCGGGTCGTCACCACCCACCACACGCTGGAGGACCGGGGGATCTTCCCGCACCTGCGCCGGGGCGACGCCCGCCTCGCCCCGGTGCTGGACCGGCTGGAGCAGGAGCACCACGCCATCCACGACGTGCTGGAACGCGTCGACCGGGCGCTTGTCGCGTTCGTCTCCGTCGCCGACGGGATGGCCGAGCTGCGCGCGGCGGTCGACCTGCTCAGCGACACCCTGCTGTCCCACCTCGCCTACGAGGAACGCGAACTCGTCGAGCCCATCGCCCGGCTCGGCCTGAACTGAACCCCCCGCCGTCGCGCGACGTGGCGGAGGACCGGAACTGAACTCCGCCGTCGCGCGGCGTGCCGGCGGACCGGAACCGAGCCCGCCGTCGCGCGGCGTGCCCGAGGATCGGGGCATGCCGCGACCATCCGGGCGGGGGCACCGCCGCCTGCCGCACACCGCCGACGTCCGCATCGAGGCGTGGGCGCCGAGCCGGGAGGAGTGCGTCGCCGAGGCGGTCGCCGCGCTGGTCGGGACGTTCGTCGACCCCGCCGGGGCGCCCCCGGGCCCGCAGCGGGAGTTCCGCGCGCCAGCCGGCGACGACGACGCGGACCTGCTGGTGGGCGTACTCGACGAGGTGATCTTCCGGATGGAGACGGCGGGTGAGCTGCCGCTGCGCACCGACGTGGCCGACGACGGCGCCGGCGGCCTGGTGGTGCGCTGGCGCACGGCGGACACCGACGCCGTCGAGCTGGTCGGCGCGGTACCGAAGGCCGTCTCCCTGCACGGGCTGCGCTTCGGCCCCGACGGCGAGGGCTGGTGCTGCGCGGTGACGCTGGACGTGTGAGCCCTCGCGCCCGGCCCCCACCCCGCGCCGCCCGCTCAGCCCTTGACCACGCCGACCGGGACCAGCCGGGCCACCTTGCGGCACAGTCCGGCGCCCTCGGCGGCGGCCACCACCGCCGAGACGTCCTTGTACGCCGCCGGCATCTCCTCGGCCAGGCCGCGCCGGGACGCCCCGCGCACCGCGATGTCCCGCGCCTCCAACTGGGCACGCGGGTCCAGCCCGCGCTCCGACCGCACGGCCTGCTTGCGGCTCTGCACCCGGCCGGCCCCGTGGCAGGTGGACGCGAAGGCCGGCGCCCCCGGCACGCCGGTGAGCACGTACGAGCCGGTGCCCATGGAGCCGGGGATCAGCACCGGCTGGCCCACGTCCCGCAGGTCGTCGGGCAGGTCGTCGTGGCCGGGCGGCAGCGCGCGGGTGGCCCCCTTGCGGTGCACGCACAGCGCGCGGCGCTCGCCGTCGACGCCGTGCGTCTCGATCTTCGCGAGGTTGTGCGAGATGTCGTAGACCAGGTCGAGCCGGCTGCCGGTGACCCGGGCGAAGACCTTCCGGGCGGCGTCGGCCAGCAGTTGCCGGTTCGCCCGGGCGTAGTTGGCGGCGGCGGCCATCGCGCCCAGGTAGGCGCGGCCCTCGGCGGAGGAGACCGGGGCGCAGGCGAGCTGGCGGTCCGGCACCTCGATGCCGTGGCGGGCCATCACCTGCTCCATCTTCCGCACGTAGTCGGTGCAGATCTGGTGACCCAGCCCCCGGGAGCCGCAGTGGATCATCACGCAGACCTGGCCGGGACGCAGCCCGAAGGCGGTGGCGGTGGTGTCGTCGTACACCTCCTCGACGGCCTGGACCTCCAGGAAGTGGTTGCCGGAGCCGAGGCTGCCGACCTGGCGCGCGCCGCGCTCGATCGCCCGCTCGCTGACCCGCGCCGGATCGGCGTCGCCGACGGCCCCGGCGTCCTCGCAGCGGTGCAGGTCCCGCTCGACGCCGAAGCCGCGCTCCACCGCGTAGCGGGAGCCGCCGCGCAGCACCGCGTCGAGTTCCGCGCGATCCGACAGGTGCCACACCGCGCCCCTGCCCATCCCGCGCGGGGTGGCCTCGCCCAGCCCGTCCATCAGCGCGTCGAGGCGGGGCCGCAGCCCGTCGCGGTCGAGGTCGGCGGCGAGCAGCCGGACGCCGCAGGAGATGTCGAAGCCCACCCCGCCGGGCGAGACCACGCCGCCGTTCGCGACGTCGGTGGCGGCCACCCCGCCGATCGGGAACCCGTAGCCCCAGTGCACGTCGGGCATGGCGTACGAGGCGTCGACGATGCCGGGCAGCGTGGCGACGTTCGCGACCTGCTCCAGCGACCTGTCCTCGCCGGCGTCGGGCAGCAGGGACCTGGACGCGAACACCACCCCCGGCACCCGCATCGGGTCGTGCCGGTCGATCCGGAAGCGGTACGGCGACTCCTCGACCAGCTCCATTCCCGGCGGCTACCCGGGCGGACCGCCCTTACACCCGCTCGCCGGCGGCCGGCCGCCGCATCGCCCAGACGTCGGGCCCGCCGTCGGGCACCCGGGCCTGGCCGGTGACCGCGAAGCCGAGCCGCCGGTAGAAGCGCACGTTCGGCTCGGACGAGGTCTCCAACACGGCGGGCAGGCCGGCCCGGTCGGCCTCGGCCAGGCCCGGCCGCAGCACCCGGGCGCCCAGCCCCCGGCCCTGGCCGGTCCGGCGCACGCCGACGGTGGCGAGCAGGAACGCCGGCTCGGCCGACCGCAGGGAGGCGCAGGCCGCGTCGGCGGCGTGCAGCGCCGGCTGCCGGTCGCCGGCCAGCTCGGCGTTACGCGCCGCGACACCGGCCCAGACCTCGTCCGGCACCGTCCGGTCCGGGGGCAGCCAGACCGCCACCGCCGCCAGCCGGCCGTCGGCGTCCACCGCCGCCCAGACGTCGCCGTAGGGCAGCCCGACGGCGGCGACGGTGCCGGCGAACATCGCCGCAAGTCGCTCCCGGTGCCGGTCGGCGGCCACCGTCCAGGCCATCCAGGGGTACCCGTCGAAGGCGTCGGCGAGCACGTCGGCCGCCTCGGCTGTCGACTCCGGGCCGATGCGGCGTACGTCGAACTCCATGCCGTCCTCCTCGCGCGCCGTCGCCAGGCCGGCGCAGTGCGCGATCATGCCACGGCGCCCGGGGCCGGCGCCCGGGATTATCGGGTGCTCAGAGCCGGTAGAACGCGCGGTAGCGGCGGATCAGCCGCCACTGCACCAGCACCGCCGCCACGGTCAGCAGGATCATCACCAGGGTCGCGGCGGCGGCGTAGCCGTAGCGCAGGTACTCGAAGCCGGTGCGGTAGACGAACAGCGACAGGTAGGTGGTGGCGTACGGGGGTGGGCCGCCGTCGGTCACCACGAAGGCCGGCACGAAGGAGAAGTGCAGGCTCTGGATGGCGTCGCGCACCGCCAGCAGCCCCAGCACGGGCGCCATCAGCGGCAGCGTGACCCGGCGGAACACGTCCCAGCCGGTGGCGTCCTCGATCGCCGCCATCTCGTAGACGTCGCGGGGCAGCGCGCGGCGGGCGGCCAGCAGCACCACGAAGGTCTCGCCGATGGTGAACAGGCTCATCAGCACGATCGCGGCGCGGGCGTCGGTCGGGTCGGTGAGCCACTGCGGCGGGGTGCGTCCCAGCGCGGTCAAGCCGTTCTCCCCGCCCGTGCGCAGCAGTTGGTTGATCGGGCCGTAGAGGGGGTTGAGCAGCCAGAGCCAGAGCAGCCCGTAGGCGATCTCCGGCACCGCGGTCGGCAGCACCGCCGCCGTGCGGGCGCCGCCGACGCCGACCGCGCGGCGGTGCAGCAGCAGCGCCAGGCCGAGAGCGAGGAGCACCCGCAGCGGTACGGCCACCAGCGCGAAGACCAGCGAGTTGGTCAGCGACACCCGGAACACCGGGTCGTCCAGCAGCGCCGCGAAGTTGTCCAGCCCCACCCAGCGGGGCGGGCGCAGCAGGTCGTACTCGGTGAAGGCCAGCGCCAGGGTGACGGCGGCGGGCAGCAGCACGAGCCCGACCAGCCCCACCAGGTACGGCGTGAGCATCAGCGCCAACTGCCGGCGCGAGCGGCGGTCGGTCGTCGTCACGGGGCGTACCGGCGGCCCGAGGCGGCGTGGAAGACGTGCACGTCGGCCCAGCGCACGCCGACGCGTACCGGCGCGCCCCTGCCGGGCCGGCGGGCGGCGGGCACCCGGGCGACGACGGGGTGCCCGCCGGCGAGCCTCAGGTACGCGTACGCGTCCTCGCCGACCACCTCGACCCGGTCGACGGTGGCCGGCGCGCCGTCGGTCGCGCCCAGGACGACCGCCTCGGGCCGGAAGCCGATCTCCATCCCGTCGTGGTCCGCCCCCGGGGCGGGGGCGCCGTCGGGGCGCAGCGGACCGTCGGCCGGGAGCAGGTTCATCGCCGGGGAACCGACGAAGCGGGCGACGAAGGTGGTGGCCGGGGTGCGCCAGATCTCGTCGGGCGTGCCGACCTGCTCGATGCGCCCCTCGCGCAGCACGGCGATCCGGTCGGCGAGCACCAGCGCCTCGGTCTGGTCGTGGGTGACGTGCACCATCGTCGCGCCCAGCCGGTCGTGCAGGGCCCGCAGCTCGGCGCGCATCTGCACCCGCAGCGCCTGGTCGAGGTTGGACAGCGGCTCGTCGAGCAGGAACACGTCCGGATCGCGCACCAGCGCCCGGGCCAGCGCCACCCGCTGCCGTTCGCCGCCGGAGAGCTGCCCGGGCCGCCGGTCCAGCAGCCCGGCGCAGCCGACCGTCTCGGCCGCCGCGCGGGCCCGCTCCCGGGCCGCCGCGCGGGGCGTGTCGCGTACCTCCAGGCCGAAGGCGATGTTCTCCGCGACACTCAGGTGCGGGAAGAGCGCGTACGACTGGAAGACCATCGACACGTTGCGCCGGCCCGGACGCTCGGCGGTGACGTCCCGGCCGGCGATGCGGACCCGCCCGGCGGTGACCGGCTCCAGGCCGGCGACGACCCGCAGCACCGTCGACTTGCCCGCCCCCGACGGGCCGAGCACCACCAGCAGCTCGCCCCGGGCGGCGGCCAGGTCCACCTCGTGCAGCACCGTCGCGCCCCGGTACGCGGCCGAGACGCCGGCCAGGGCGAGGCCCGGATCGCTCACCCGTGCTCCCCGCGGGCGAAGATCGGCCGGGTCTGCCGGTCGAGGTCGCGGATCACGTCGTCGAGCCGGTCGCCCCGGTGCATGGCGTTCTCCAGGATGCCGTAGGTGACGTCCTCGATCTCCGGCCAGGTGGAGACGGTCGGCAGCGCCCGGACGGTGGGAATGGCGTCGAGGAAGACCTTGGCGCTGCGCGGCGGCTGGGCCGGGCCGAGGAACGCCGGGGACCGCGACACCCCGATGTGCGACGGGACGGTACGCCCGGTGGCCGCGATGATCCGCTGCCCCTCCTCGGCGATGGCGAACTCCAGGAACCGCCACGCGGCGTCCTTGTGCTTCGCGCCCCGGGTCATGCAGTACGCGTCGGAGTGCAGCACCCCGACCTGCTCCTTGTAGACGGGCAGCGGCGCGACGTCCCACTCGAAGCCGGTGATCGAGCGGAACGTGGTGGTGGAGCGGCGGGAACTCATCAGCATGGCGAGCCGGCCGTTGGCGAAACGCGACTCGTCGTCCTCGGCCTCCACCTCCTCGTCGGTGGGCACCACCCCGTACGCCAGCCGCAGGTCCACGAGGTTCTTCAGCGCCTCCCGGGCGGCCGGCGTGTCCAGGGTCAGCCGGGTCGGCTTCGCCGGGTCGTCGACGATCTCGCCGCCGCCCGACCAGACGAACGGGGCGAGACGGATGATCGACGGCTCGACGCCGAGGCCGTGCACGGCCGGGCGCAGCGCCGCCCCCTCGCTCTCGGTGGCCTTGACCACCACGCCCCGGGAGTCGCGGGTCATCGCGGTCGCGGTGGCGACCAGGTCGTTCCAGGTCCAGCCGGCCCTCGGCTCGGGCACGCCGTGCCTGGCGAACAGGGTGCGGTTGTAGTAGACCGCCAGGCTGGAGACGTTCTGCGGCAGGCAGAGCTGCCGGCCCTGCCACCGGAAGGCGTCCCAGGCCACCGGGTAGTAGTCGGCCGGGTCGACGGCCTCGGAGGCGGCCAACCGGTCGTCCAGCGGCTCGATGACGTCCTTGGCGGCGAACTGGCCGTAGAAGCGGTAGTTCATCAGGAACGCATCCGGCGGGGCACCGCCGGCCACCGAGGTGGCGAGCCGGGCCAGCAGGTCCTTGCGGTCGCTGGCCTCGACGAGCTGCACGTCGGCGCCGGGGCGGGCCTTCTCGTACGCCTCGACGAGGGTGCGGTATGCGGCGAGTTCCTCGGGGGCGCCGAAGACCAGCAGCCGCACCGGCCCGTCGGCGGACGACCCGGCGCCGGAGCCGCACCCGGTGGCGGCCAGCACGGCGGTGAGCAGCAGCGCGAGCAGGGCCTTCGGTCGCGTCGTCGGTCGCATCGTCAGTCTCGTCCCGTCGGGTCGTCGTGGTGGAGGAAGCGCCGCTGGGCGAGCACGAAGACGGCCAGCGCCGGCACCGTGGCCAGCACCGCGCCCGCCAGGAACACCGGGAAGTTCGTCGGGTCCAGCACCGACAGGGAGCGCAGCGCCAGCGGCAGGGTGAACAGGTCGCGGTCGTAGACGTAGACCAGCGGGTCGAGGAAGTTCGACCAGGTGAGCACGAAGGTCAGCGCGGTGAGGCCGGCGGTGACCGGGCGCACCAGCGGCAGGGCGACCCGCCACCAGGTGCGCAGCGGCGACAGGTCCGCCACCAGGCAGGCGTCGTAGAGATCGGTCGGCAGCGCCCGGAACGCCAGGAAATAGACCAGGACGTAGAGCGGCGAGGTGCCCAGCAACGCCGGGGCGACCAGCGGCACCAGGGTGTCGGTCAGGCCGAGCATCCGGAAGATCGCGAAGCGGGGCACGAGCAGCGCCGTGGCCGGCACCATCAGCGCCACCAGGGAGGCCGCCACGACGACGCCGGTCACGCGCGGGGCGATCCGGGCCAGCGCGAAGCCCGCCAGGGAGGCGACGAGCACGCTCAGCGGCACGGCGACGACCGCTACCAGTACCGAGTTGAGCGAGGCGCGCAGCAACCCGCCCAGCTCGACGGCCTGCCGGTAGCCGGTGGTGGAGACCGGCTCCGGCACGAGCTGCGGGGTGGGCGGCGGCGGCAGGCCCGGCTCGGTCAGCGAGCCGGAGACCAGCAGCAGCAACGGTGGGACGAAGACGAGCAGGACGAAGGCCGCGCCGAGGGTCCGCCAGGCGCGGCCGGCCGCCCCGGGCAGCGGTGCGGGGCCGCGCGCGCGGCCCCGCACCCTGTCGTCGCCGATGGTCGCCTGCCTCAGAGCGTGAGCTGCCAGGCGCCGAGGCCGTGCGAGGCGGCGTAGAGCACCCGCTTGCCCGGCACGATGGTCAGCCCGGCCACCTCCACGTTCGGCATGCCCCGGGCCGCCTTCACCCAGGTCGTGGCGCCCTTGGCCAGCCGCAGCACGCCGAAGTCGGTGGCCGCGTAGAGGGTGCCCGTGACGTCGTCGCGGACCAGGTCGGTGATCGGCTGGTCGCCGAAGTCGTACGACCGGTCGGTCCAGGTCGCGCCGGCGCCCGCCAGCCGCACCTCGAACGCGTGCCCGAGGGTGGCCGGGGTGTTCGAGTTGAAGCCGCTGTAGGAGACCCACGCCCGCGCCGGGTCGGCCGGGTCGACGTGGACGCTGGTGACGAAGCGGTGCGGCGTGGCGGCGGTGTCGATGCGCGTCCAGGTGACCGCCGACGCCGGCTCGGCGTCCACGTTGCGGGACACGAAGACCCGGCCGGTGCTGGTGGCCGCGTACGCCGTGGACGAGTCGGAGGCGACCCGCTCGACGACCGAGACGGCCCCGCCGGCCCGGTCGCCCCACGCGGCGTCGGTCAGGTTGACCGTGCCCAGCGGCGCGAAGTCGCCGCACTGCGCCTCGAAGGTGCCGGTCCAGGTGTTGCAGATCCGGTCGGCCTCGGCCAGGCTCCGGTCGCCCAGCCCGAACGTCTTCGTCCGGTAGACGGTGCGCGAGGTGCCGGCGAAGATCGTCCCGCTGACCTTCGGGTCGCTGACCACGGGTGCGTAGAACAGGGTGCCCGGGTGCCCGAAGACCGGGTCGGAGATCGAGATCCAGCTGCCCACGTCGCCGTTGGCGAAGTTCACCTCGGGCGAGGCGTCGTAGAAGGTGTGGAAGCGGAACTCCGGCCTGCCGACGTCGAAGCCGGACGCGCCGCCGTCACCGATCATCGTGTTGACCCAGCGCCGGCGCTCGCCCTTGTTCTCCCAGGTGCCGTTGTCCTGGGTGCCGCCCTGCAGCAGCCGGTGGTCGTGCGGGCTGGCCGAGAGGCTGATGAACTGCAACGTGTTCATGCCCTTGTTGATGCCGTCCAGCTTCGACGGGATCTTCGACAGCATCTGCCGGCAGCGGTCCTTCTGCGCCTGCGTGGTCAGGTTGCGGTCCGGGTTGTCGCACCAGGCCGACCGGTCCACGAACTGGCCGCTGGAGCGCATCACGCCGCCGTCGTTGGCCTCGAAGAACTGGTACGGGTTGCGCGGGTTGGTGACCAGGGCGTGCTGGTCGGGGTGCAGGCCGTTGGGGTGCAGCTCGTCGGTGCCGTCGAAGGTCATGTCGGTGCCGCTGACGCCGGCGTCGGTGGAGAGCACCACGGCCCGCTTGTGGGCGACGGTCTCGCCGTAGACGTACGAGCCGCCGGTGTAGACGATGTCCGGGTGCCCGGCCGGGGTGTGCACGAACACGTCGTACCAGCACTGGCCGGTGCACTGGTTGTAGGTGGCGTAGCCCGGGTCGGCCGGGTTGGCGCTGCTCAGGTCGGCGAACGCGGGGGCGCCGCCGGCCACGTCGTCACTGCGGAACAGCCGCGAGTACGGGTTGCCGAGGTTGCCCTCGTAGACGTACATGCGGGTCTTGCCGTTCGGCAGGGCGGTCACGTCGATCGCGGCCCGGGTCTGGAAGACCGCCGGGTTGAGCGAGGGCTTGACCTGCGTCCAGGTGGCGCCGGCGTCCGTCGAGCGCCAGACCCCCCGGGCGTACGAGGAGGCGTAGACGGTGTCCGCGTCGCGCGGGTCGAGCTTGACGTAGCGCACGCCGCGCGGCGAGCAGGTGGCGGTGTTGCCGTACTCGGCGGCGCTGCCCGTGCACTGGCTGGCGTCGGCCGAGCCGTTGTGGATGAACTTCCAGTTCGCGCCGCCGTCGGTGGACTTGTAGAGGCCCCACTTCTCGGCGTCGGGCACGGGCCGGGTGACGCCGGTGCAGCAGGAGCCGGACATGCCGCGCAGAGCGGTGGTGGTGGCGACGTAGAGCGTCTTCGGGTCGCCGGGCTTGACGGTGATCTCGCCGATGCCCTTGCCGGCGAGGGCGTCCTTGCCCAGCGGGCCCTTCCAGGTGACGCCGCCGTTCGTGGACTTGTAGAGCCCGACGCCGGCGACGCAGCCGGAGGCGCAGGTGTTGGCCTCGCCGGTGCCGACGTAGATGGTCAGCCCCGTCTTGTCGTTGCGGTCGATCTTGACCGAACCGGCCGCGTTGATGCCCAGCGGCCCACCCAGGTAGAACCACCTGGGCTCGGCGGCGAGGACGTTGAGGGTGCCCCAGACGCCACCGCCGGCCGGCGTGACGTACGCCCGGCAGAGCAGGGCGTTGCAGTCCGGGGCGATGTCGATGGAGGTGACCCGGCCGCCCGCGACGTACGCGTTCGGCACGTAGTTGCCGGCGTTGCGGAACTCGGTGAACGGGTAGAGCGCCTCGCTGGGGCCGATGTTCGTCCAGCCCCGGGTGCCGCCGGCGCGCCGCTCGGCGGCGGCGTACGCCGACTTGGAGCGGTCGACCTGGGCGATGCTGATCGTGTCGGTGGGGTACGCGCGCTCCAGGAACTCCTGCTGCGCGGCGTTGCCGGGCCCGTCCGGCGACATGCCGTCGCTGCCCGGCACGGCCTGGCGCAGCCGTTCCATGTGGGCGCCGAGCGCCCCCGGCATCTCCCCGTCGCCGGCCGCGGCGACGGGGGCCGGCACCTCGGCGCCGGCGAAGTGGATTCCGATGAGACCGGTCGACGCCACCAGGGCACCGACCGCCAGTCCTGCGAGCAGATGACGACGTCTGCGCTTCACGAGGTCCCTCCGGCAGATGACGGCGCCACTCAGCGCGACCCTCCGGAATGCCGACCGCCGCTGGCAGCGTCCACGGTGGAGAATGACAGAGCGCATCGACGCAGACAATCCTCTGCATGGACGGGGATCGACGCATGGTTGCATTCGCATGGAACGGGTAGTGCGCCGGCATGCCATCGCGTTACGAGAACTATCCGCGGATCGCCATCGTCACCGGCGCGGACTCCGGCATCGGCCGGGCCTGCGCCGTCGCCCTCGCGGAGGCCGGCTTCGACGTCGGCGTCACCTGGCACCGCGACGCCGGGGGCGCCGAGCGGACCGCCGCCGAGGTACGCGCCGCCGGCCGGCGCTGCGAGGTCGCCGAGCTGGACCTGACCCGGCTGCCGGGCGCCGAGGCGGTCGTCGACGAGCTGGCCGACCGGCTCGGCGGTCTCGGCGTGCTCGTCAACAACGCCGGCACCGGGGCGTCCACGCCCTTCGTCGACACCGGCTGGGAGCAGTGGCGCGAGGTGCTCTCCGTCGACCTCGACGGGCCGTTCCTGTGCGGGCAGCGGGCCGCGCGGCGGATGCGGGCCGCGGGGCTGGGCGGACGGATCGTCAACATCACCAGTGTGCACGAGCACGCGCCCCGGGTCGGCTCGGCCGCGTACTGCGCCGCCAAGGGCGGGCTCGGTCTGCTGACGAAGGTGATGGCGCAGGAGCTGGCGGCGGACGGGATCACCGTCAACGCGGTCGCCCCGGGCGAGATCGCCACCCCGATGACCGGCCAGGAGGACGTCGACCCGTTCACCGAGGAACGTCCCGGGGTGCCGGTCGGGCGGCCCGGCGACGCGCGGGAGGTGGCCGCCGTGGTCGCGCTGCTCGCCTCGCCCGCCGCCGCGTACGTCACCGGCGCGTCCTGGCCGGTGGACGGCGGCATGCTGATGATGGGCCCGCAGGCCAACGCGCTGGAGTCGCACGACTGGCGCTCGGTACGGGGGTGAGGCGCCGCCGCGCCGGGGCGCTCCGGCGCGGCCCCGCCCGCCGGGCGCGCACAGCTCGGCACCCCGGCGCGACCCCGCCCGCCGGGTCCACAGCCGGGCACCCCGGGGCCCGGTGACCGTCGCGGCGGCGGAACAATGGGAGCCTCCGCCCGCGAGGCCGCCGGCGGGACCCCCCCCGATCGGCAGGAGAACGGTCAGCGTGTCGGAAACTCCCGGGGCGACGTCGCCGGCGGACGGGCTGCGCGCCGACTGCGCCCGGTGCTTCGGGCTCTGCTGCGTCGCGCCGGCCTTCTCCGCGTCGGCCGACTTCGCCATCGACAAGCCCGCCGGGCGGCCCTGCCCCAACCTGCGGGCCGACTCGCGCTGCGGCATCCACGCCGACCTGCGCGACCGGGGCTTCCCCGGCTGCACCGTCTTCGACTGCTTCGGCGCCGGGCAGCGGGTGGCCCAGGTCACCTTCGGCGGGCGGGACTGGCGCGACGCCCCGGAGACCGCAGCGCGCATGTTCGACACGTTCGCGGTGATGCGGCCCCTGCACGAGCTGCTCTGGTACCTGACCGAGGCGCTCGCGACGCGCCCGCCGCAGCCGCTGCGCGACGAGTTGTCCGTCGCGCTCGACGAGACCGGGCGGCTGACCCGGGAGCCCGCCGACACGCTGCTGGCCCTCGACGTGGACGCGTACCGGGGGCGGGTCAACCCGCTGCTGTCCCGCGCCGGCGACGCGGCCCGGGCCCGGGGCGGCCGGCCCGGCGTGGACCGGCGGGGCGCCCACCTGTTCGGCGTCGACCTGCGCCGTACCGACCTGCGCCGGGCGAACCTGCGCGGGGCGCTGCTGATCGGCGCCGACCTGCGCGGCGTCGACCTCGGCCTGGCCGACCTCACCGGCGCCGACCTGCGCGGGGCCGACCTGCGCGGCGCGGACCTCTCCGCCGCCCTGTTCCTGCACCAGTCCCAGCTCGACGCGGCCCGGGGCGACCGGCACACGGCCTTGCCGCCCGCCCGGACGCGCCCCGGGCACTGGTCACCGCTGTCGCTCACCCCGCTGCCCCGCGCACCCCGCTCCCCCGCCCGCGCCACCCGCCCACCACGCCCCCGCTGACCCCACCCCGGCACTCCCCTCCCTACCCCACCCCCGTGCCCTTCTCCCCACCCTCGCTCTTCCCCGCGCTCCCACCCCACTCCGCCCCTCCGGCTCCCTGGCCCCGGCACCTCCCGCCCGCGCTCCCACCCCCTCGCTCTTCGCGATCATGCAGTTGTGGTGCTGCGCATACCGGTGGCAAACCGGCCACAACGGGCACCACAACTGCATGATCGCCCCGCCGGGGCGGGACGGGACGGGCGGGTTTTGGGTGGAGGGCTGCGGGTAGCCGGGAGCGGACAACGGCATCGGCGGAACGCGGCGGTGCGACGGCACGGGGAGGCAGCGGTGGGGTATCGGGCGCGCGACGGGGAGCTGCCGGTCGATCCGGCGCACGCCGAGGACGAGGCCGGCCAGGCCCGGCTGGTACAGGTCGAGGCGGACACCGACGTCCCGGCGCCGGACGACACGACGACGAAGCCCGACATCGTCACCGAGGACGACGGGTCGGGCATGGCGGGCGGCGCGTCGGGCAGTTCCAGCGGCGGCTCCGGCATGCCGGGCCACCCGGACGCGGCCCGCTGAGCACCGCCGCCGGTCACGTTTGCGGGCAGGCCACCCGGAGGCGGCCCGCTGAGCGCGGGGCACGTTTGCGGGCAGGCCACGGGGGCAGGAGAGCGGCATGACCGATCAGAACCGTACCGACCGGGCCGCCACCGACGAGCCGGACGGCGCCACCGCCATGCAGGCGTCGCTGCGTCCGCCGGGCGAGTCCCTGCACAGCACCGACGACACCGGCGACGACTTCGCCGACCTGCCCGCCGAGGACCGGCGGTCGGCCCGGGAGGTCAGCCGCGCCGGCTACGACGTGGACGCCGTCTCCCGCACCACCGACCCGAGCCGCACCGAGTGACCTGAGCGCCCGCCCGCCGGTCCGATCAGCGGCCGGCGGGCACCGCCGACGCGCGGGCCTCGGTCATGCCCCGGTTGGCCAGCGCGTCGGCGCGCTCGTTCTCCGGGTGGCCGTTGTGCCCCTTCACCCACAGCCAGGTGACCTCGTGCCGGGCGCACGCGGCCTCCAACCGCTGCCACAGGTCGGCGTTCTTGACCGGCTGCTTCGCGGCGGTCCGCCAGCCGTTGCGCTTCCACGAGGCCAGCCAGCTGGTGATGCCGTTGCGCACGTACGTGCTGTCGGTGTGCAGCTCGACGGTGACCGACCGGGTCAGGCTCTCCAGGGCCTGGATGGCCGCCATCAGCTCCATCCGGTTGTTGGTGGTCGGGGTCGCCTCGCCGCCGCACAGTTCCCGCTCGTGCGCGCCGTAGCGCAGCACCACGCCCCACCCGCCGGGGCCGGGGTTGCCGCTGCACGCCCCGTCGGTCCAGATCTGCACGACCCTGCCGGCCGTCTCGTCCACCATGCCGGCAACCTACCGAATCCGCACCGCCTCCCCCGCCGTCGGGCCGCGGCGCGGCGGGGACGACCCACCGCGCGAACCCGCCCGACGGTCGGCACGTCGCCGCGACGAAGTCTCCGTTCGGTCTGCCGGCCCTGCCGGCGCCGGCCCGGCGTCCGGTTGGCGGGGTGACGAACCGACGTGTTGCCTTCCCGCTGACCCCCACCCGCCGGGCCGACGGCGGAAAAGGCCGTGACCCGGTTCCCGGCCGCTGGCAGGATGGCCTCCCGTGACGGGGAGCTGGGACGGCCTGCGGGCCGAGGTACGCGGCAGGATCGACGAGCTGGTGGCCTCCGGCCGCGAGGCCGGCGTGCAGGTGGCCGCCTACCTGCACGGGACGCGGGTGGTGGACGAGGTGGCGGGCGTGGCCGACCGCGCCACGGGCCGGCTGCTCACCTCCGGCACGCCGATCTGGAGCGTGTCGACCGGCAAGGGCCTCACCGCGACCGTGGTGCACGTGCTCGCCGAGCGGGGCCTGCTCGACTACGACCTGCGGATCGCCGAGGTGTGGCCAGAGTTCGCCCGCCACGGCAAGGACGGGGTCACCCTGCGACACGTGCTGACCCACACGGCGGGCGTGCCCGCGCTGCCGCCCGACGTCACCGTCGCCGACGTCACCGACTGGGACCGGATGTGCGGGATCGTCGCCGACAGCGTGCCGCTCTCGGCGCCGGGCGACGTGCTCGCGTACCACGCCTGGACCTTCGGCTGGCTGGTCGGCGAGGTGGTCCGCCGGGTCACCGGCCGGCGGATCTCGCGGGTGCTCGCCGAGGACGTCGCGGGGCCGCTCGGCGTGCCCGGCGAGCTGTTCTTCGGGGTGCCCGAGGCCGAACTGGACCGGCTGGCCCCCGTCGCCGACCGCAACCTCTCCGCCCTGCTGGACTGGGCCGCCGCCAACCTGCCAAACTTCGACCGGGTCGCCCCGCCCGGTCTCCGGCCGGACGCCAGCGTCGGCACCCGGGACGAGTTCCTCCGCGCCGACGTTCCGGCCACCGGGACGATGTCGGCCCGGGCCGTCGCCCGGATGTTCGCCGCGCTGATCGGCGAGGTCGACGGCGTACGCCTGATCTCGCCCGAGCGGCTGCGCGAGGTCAGCGCCGTCGCGGTGCGCGGCACGGAGTGGGTCTTCGGCCAGGAGGGGAGCTTCGGCCTGGGCTACGCGGTCGAGCCGGACGGCGCGTTCGGCTCCGCGGGCAGCGGCGGCAGCCTCGCCTACGCCTATCCGGACCTCGGCCTGGCCGTGGCGGCGACGAAGACGCTGCTCGGCGCCGGCGACGGCGACCCGATGGAGGAGCTGCGTGTCCTGATCCGCGACGCCGTCCGCGCCGGCTGAGGCGGCTCAGCCGTCGGCGTCGGCTGAGACGGCTCAGCCGTCGGCGTCGGCCCGGTCGCCGACCACCGGTCGCGGGACCGTCCAGGTCGCCGCCCGCCGGGTCGGGTCGACGCGGTCGCGGAGCCGGGCCACGGCGTCGCCGGCGGTGGCGGCAACCATCGGCCGCAGCCGGGTGGTGCCCATCAGCGCCACCTCCTCCGCCGGGGTGGTCGCGCCGTCGAGGAACCGCAGCACCCGCTCGGCGGGATTGCGGTCGAAGAGCCGACCGAAGAAGTCGGGACCGCCGACGCCGCCGGCGTCCAGCGCCCGGAGCGCGACCGCGTCCATCCAGCGGTGCCGACGGGGGTACGCGGGAGCGGGCACCGGCGGGCGGCCGGCCGCGAGGGCCCGGGCGACCTGCTCGGCCTGGCGGTGCATGGCGGAGAACGTGAAGCCGGTGGAGGGTCGGGTGGCCCCGCCGGCCGTGCCGAGTCGGACCACCCGGGGCGAGGGCCGGGCCTCGAACGGGCCGTCGGTCATCGGGATCACCCCGTTCTCCACCTCGCGGACGGTCAACCGGGTCGGGTCGAGGCCGAGCAGGTCCCGGTAGCCGGCCAGCGCCGCGTCGTAGCCGGCGTCGGTGAGCAGGTCGGGGCCGAACTCCGTGTACTCCACCAGGGCGTACCGGTCGCTGACCGGCAGGACGTACCCGAACGACACGCCCCGGGCGGGCTGCGGGGTGCGGAAGTCCATCAGGACGGCCCGGGCCGGGTCGAAGACCGGCACGGCGGACTCCAGCCACCAGCCCCGGAAGTGCTGGAGCCAGTTGGTGCGCCCGGGTCGCCGGGGCGGCCGGGGCCGGGAGTCCAGCACCCAGGACGCGCGGACGGCCGGCCCGGCGCCGCCGGCGCGTACCGTGACGTGCCCGCCGTCGTCGTGCAGGGCGTCGACGGGCGCGACGATCCGTCGCACGCCGAGCCGCCGCTCGGCCTCGGCAGCCCGGGCGTAGACCGGGCCGGAGCGCAGCATGGCGTACCGCAGGGGGGCCAGATCGAGGACGCGGCGGCCGTCGGGCGTCGCCACCTCGACCTGGTCCCAGCTCGCGGCCAGCATCGGGTCCATGTCGCTGCCGGGACGGTCCCAGAACGCCCAGGTCCGGTCCTGGCCGCGCCGGTGGACCGGGTCGACGACGGCGATCCGCAGGTCGCGCACGCCGTGCCGGTCCAGGGCGGCGAGGACCAGCGACGCGGCGCCGCCGCCGCCGAGCAGCGCCAGGTCGACGTCCAGCGGCGCGGAGGTGTTCACGCCGACCACGCTGCCACACCACCGGGGGCGCTCGGGCACCGACCGGCCCGGGTCGGGGACGTCGGCCGGTCGCCGGACGGCGGTAGGGTGCCAGCGGTCGCCCCCGGGCGACGGCCACCGCGCAACCGGGAGGACGCCCGCCGATGAGCATCACCGCCGCCAACGCGCTCACCGCCCGTTGGGCGTCCACGGTGGGCGGCGGGCAGACGGTCGTCTCCGGCGCCGGCGTCTATCCGCTGCTGGCGCTGCTCGCCCGCTACGCGACCGGTCCGGTCCGCGACGAGCTGCTCGCGGTCGCGCCGGAACCGGCCCGGTTCGACCTGGACCGCTCCCCCACCACCCGGCTCGCGCTCGCCGCCTGGGCGCGGCGGGACCTGCCGTTGGCCGACCGGTGGTTGCGGGAGGTGCCGGCGGCCATGCGCGGGGAGCTGACCGGCGATCCGGCGCACGACCAGCGGGCCCTCGACGGGTGGGCCGCGACCCACACCGACGGCCTGGTCCCCCGGATGCCGGTGCGGGTCACCCCGGCGACCGCGATGGTGCTGGCCAGCGCGCTGTCGCTGCGCACCGAGTGGGCCACGGCGTTCCGCGACGCCTGGTGCCAGCCGTCCGCCGGGCCGTGGCACGGTCGCCGGCTCGCCGGGCTGAGCCGGACGAGCTACGACCTCGACGCGCTGCGGGCCGTCGACACCCCCGCCGGCCCGCTGAGCCTGCTGACCGTGCGGGGCGCCGAGGACGTCGACGTGGTGCTCGCCCTGGGTGCGCCGCGGCACGGGGCGGCGGAGGTGCTCCCGGCCGCCATCGGCGCGCTCGACGCACCGGCCGCGCTGCCGATCGCCGCCGGCCCCGGCGTCGACGAGCAGGTCGTCGACGCCGTCGACGACCGGCCGGAACTGCTCGTCTCCACCGTGGCCTTCACCGCCTCCGCCGACCACGACCTGCTGGAGCGGGCCGCGCTGTTCGGCCTGTCCACCGCGATCGGGGACGGCGACCACTTTCCCGGCATCTCCCGGCTCCTGGCGGTCTCACAGGCACGGCAGAGCGCGACGGCGACCTTCAGCGCGACGGGTTTCCGCGCCGCCGTGGTCACCGCCGTCGCCACGCGGGCGGGTTCCGCGCCGCCGCGGTTCACCGCGCGCAAGCGGCGGGTACGCCTCGACGTCGACCGCCCGTTCGGCTTCCTCGCCGTGCACCGGCCCAGCGGGCTGGTGCTGCTCGCCGGCTGGGTGACCGACCCCGACCGTCGCGGCTGAGCGTCGGGCGCACCGCCGTCCCGCCGGCCCGGGTACCGTGCGGCCATGACACTCACCGACCCGGAACTGGCCATCGTCGCGGCACAGGCGGGCGCGGCGGTCGTCCGGGCCCGGTTCGGCGGGCCGCTGGAACGGTTCGACAAGTCGCCCGGTGACTTCGCCACCGCCGCCGACCTCGAGTCGGAGCGGGCCGTCCTCGACGTGCTGCGTCGCGCCCGGCCGCACGACGCCGTGCTGGGCGAGGAGAGCGGCCACACCGGTTCCCGGTCGGCGGACCGGACCTGGCTCGTCGACCCGCTCTGCGGCACGCTGAACTACGCGGCACGGACCCCGCTGGTCGCGGTGAACGTGGCGCTGCGTACCGGTCCGGAGGTCACCGCCGCCGCGATCGCCGACCCGTTCGCCGGGGAGGTGTTCTGGTTCGGGGCCGGCGGGGCGGCCCAGATCCGTCGCGACGGCGTCGACGAGCCCCTCGCGCCGTCGGCCCGCTCCCGGCTGGTGGACGTCAACCTCGACCCGCCGTTCCCGAACGCCCCCGCGTTCCGGGCGACCGGGATGCTCGCGGACGTGGAGTTCACCGCGCGGTTCGGGCCACGGGTGCTCTCCACCACACTGGTCGTCGCGTGGGTCGCCGCCGGTCGACGGGCCGCTTACGTCACCGACGGGGACCTCCGCGACAGCGTGCACTTCGCCGGCGGCATCGCCCTGTGCCAGGCCGCCGGGTGCGTGGTGACCGGGCTGCGGGGGCAGCCCCCGCACACCGGCGTGGGTGGGCTGATCGCGGCGGCGGACGCGGAGACGCACGCCGCCCTGCTGGCCGTCGTCGACAGGCAGTTCCGGGCGGCGCCGGAGCGAGCAGCGGCCCGGCCCTGAGCGGCGCCGCCGGCCAGCGGCACGCTGGTGATCAGCGGCCGGCCGGCCGGGGATTGCCGCCCGACGCTCAGCGGTCCCCGGCCCGCTTGCGGTAGACGACCTGCCGGCGCAGCGGACCGGAGTCGACCTCCGGGTCGTCGAAGTCGTCGGCCGGATCGGTGGTCATGCCCAGGCGACGCATCACCGCCTGCGAGCGCAGGTTGGTCGCGGTGGTGATGGCCAGGATCTCCGGCAGCCCGACGGTGTCGAAGCCGTACCGCAGGACGGCCCGGGCCGCCTCGGTGGCGTAGCCGTGGCCCCAGGCGGGGCGGGCGAGCCGCCAGCCCGCCTCCACGCCGGTGACCGGCACACCCTCGTCGACCCGGTCCAGCCCGGCGAAGCCGACGAACGCGCCGCCGTCGCGGACCTCGACGGCCCAGAAGCCGTAGCCGAGCCGGTCGAGGTCGGCTTGGAACGCGCGCGCCGAGGCGGCGGCCTGTTCGGCGGTGAGCAGCGGGCCGAGGTGCTCGCGCACCTCCGGATCGGCGTTCATCGCGGCCCACGGCGAGAGGTCGGACTCCCGCCAGTCGCGCAGCAGCAGCCGTTCGGTCCTGATCTCCGTCACCGCGCGACCCTACGCGCCGGGCAGCCGCCGGGGCACGCGGATTCGCGCCGGCCGGTCAGTCCCGGGGGATGGCCTCGATGGTCGCCATGTTCCGCTCGCCCCAGTCGCCGAGCGGCATCAGCGCCTCGTTGAGGGACCGGCCGAAGTCGGTAAGCGAGTATTCCACCTTGGGCGGGACCTGCCGGTAGACCTCGCGGTGCACGAGGCCGTACGCCTCCATCTCGCGCAGTTGCTGGATCAGCATCTTCTCGCTGATCCCGGTGATCCCCCGGCGCACCTCGGCGAAGCGGCGGGGGCCCCCGTCCAGCTCCCACAGGATCAGCGCCTTCCACTTGCCGCCCACGACGTCGATCGCGGCGTCGAGCCCGCACGTGTAGGTCCGCTTCTTCACGTCGCCCCGCTCTCACTTACCAAAAGGTAAGTACCTGAGGAAATAGTCGGTACTTGATGCTTCGCGCGTACGGAAACAGGATGGGACCGGCCCGGCGGCACGCGCAAGGGCCGAGCCACCCCGTCCACGAAGGAGCACTTCCGTGACCGACCGCGATCTGTCCCCCGTGACCGTGCTGGGCCTCGGGCCGATGGGCCGGGCCCTCGCCGGCGCGCTGCTGGCCGCCGGCCACCCGACCACCGTCTGGAACCGCACGGCCGACCGGGCCGATCCCCTCGTCGCACGTGGCGCCCGGCGGGCGCCGACCGTGGCGGAGGCCGTCCGCGCGAGCCCGCTGGTGCTCGCCTGCGTCATCGACTACGCGGCCGTCCGCGCCGTCGTCGAGCCCGCGGTCGAAGCCCTCGCCGGGCGCACCCTGGTGAACCTGACCGCCGACACCCCGCAACGGGCCCGCGCGATGGCGGCCTGGGCCGCCGGGCAGGGCGTCGACTACCTCGACGGCGCGATCATGACCCCGGCCCCCACCATCGGCGGGTCCGAGGCGCTGGTGCTCTACAGCGGGCCCGAACGGGTCTGGCACGCCCAGCGGGACACCCTGCGGAGCCTGGGCGGCTCGGCCGACTGGCTGGGCCCGGACCCGGCTCGTGCGGCCGCCCACGACGTGGCGCTGCTCGACGTGTTCTGGACCGCGATGAGCGGCATCGCGCACGCCTTCGCCCTGGCCCGGGCGGAGGGGATCACGGCGACCGAGCTTGCGCCGTACGCCAAGGGGATCTCGGGCCTGCTGCCCGACCTCGTCGACGACCTGGCCGGGCGGATCGACGTCGGGAACCACACCGCCGACGTCTCCACCATCGCCTCCGCCGCCGCCACCATGGCGCACATCGTCGAGGCGGCCGAGGGGCACGGCATCGACACCGGCACGCTCCGGGCGGCCAACGCCGTCGCCGCCCGCGCGGTGGACGCCGGGCACGGTGCCGACGACTTCTCCCGGCTGGTCCGGGTGTACGCGGAGACGGCCGCGTGAGCGCCCCACGCCGCCGGCCCGTCGCCGTGCTCGGGCTCGGCGCGATGGGCAGGGCCCTGGCCGGCGCGCTGCTGGCCGCCGGGCATCCCACGACCGTGTGGAACCGGTCGCCGGAGCGCTCCGCCGCGCTGGCCGGGGCGGGAGCGGACGTGGCCGGCTCCGCTGCCGAGGCGGTCGCGGCGGGCGAACTGGTCGTGGTGTGCCTGCTCGACGACGACGTCACCCGTCGGGTGCTCGAGCGGGCGGCGCCGGCCCTGGCCGGCCGGACGGTGGTGAACCTGACCAACGGCACCCCCGCGCAGGCCCACCGGCTCGCGGAGTGGGTGACCGCGCGGGGCGCCAGGTACGTCGACGGCGGCATCATGGCCGTGCCGTCCATGATCGGCCAGCCCGGCGCGTTCGTGCTCTACAGCGGCGCGGAGGACGCCTTCCTCGACTGGCGGGACACCCTCGCGGCGTTCGGCGACGTCCACTGGCTCGGCGCCGACCCCGGTCGGGCCGCCGTGCACGACCTGGCCCTGCTCGCCGCCATGTACGGCATGTTCGGTGGATTCCTGCACGCCACGGCGATGATCCGCGCGGCCGGCACGCCGGCGGGCCAGTTCGCGCCGATGGTGACCGGGTGGCTGACCGCCATGCTCGGGGAACTGCCCGCCATGGCGGCGGCCGTCGACTCGGGCGAGCACGACGCCGACGGGTCCTCCCTGCGGATGCAGGCCGCCAGCTTCGGCAACCTGCTGGCAGCCTGCCGGGACCTGGGGGTCGACGCCGGGCTGATGCGCCCGGTACGTGACCTGCTGGACGAGGCGGTCGCCCGGGGCCACGGCGAGGAGGGCCTCTCCGCGCTGGTGGGGCTGCTGCACGACGACGCCGGCCGCCCGGCCTGACCGCTCCCGCCGCCCCTGACGGGTGGATGCGGCGACACACTGGACAGGCAGTCGTCCGGTTGCCTAATGTGACAGGCAGCCGGACGGCTGCGTGTGCGAGGTGGGCAGGGTGGACGACGTGTTCCGGGCGCTGGCCGACGCGAGTCGGCGCCGGCTCCTCGACGACCTCAACCGGCGCGACGGGCAGAGCCTGCGCGAGCTGTGCGCCGGGCTCGACATGACCCGGCAGTCGGTCAGCAAGCACCTGGCGGTGCTGGCGGCGGCCAACCTGGTGACCACCGTGCGACGCGGCCGGGAGAAGCTGCACTACCTCAACCCCGTCCCGATCAACGCCGTCGCCGAACGATGGATCGACCGTTACGACCGCGAGCGGGTGCGCGCACTCGCCGACCTACGGACAGCGCTGGAGCGGGAGCCGATGGACAGTCCCACCTTCGTCTACACCACCTACGTCAACACCACCCCCGAGAGGCTCTGGGCCGCGCTGACCGAGCCGGAGTTCACCCGCCGCTACTGGGGCGGCGTCGCGCTGCGCTCCGACTGGCGGGTCGGCTCCCCCGTGCTGTGGCAGGACGAGCCGGGCGGCGAGTTCCGCGACCTCGGCCAGCGCGTCCTGGTCGCCGAGCCGTTCCGCCGGCTCTCCTACAGCTGGCACGGCTTCCAGCCGGAGCACGCCGCGCACTTCGGCTGGTCCGACGAGGAGTTGGCGGCCCGGCTCGGCGAGCGGAGGTCCCGGGTCACCTTCGACATCGCCCCGTACGGCGGGTTCGTCAAGTTGACAGTCACCCACGAGGACTTCTCCCCGGGCAGCGAGATGTACCGGGCCGTCAGCGGTCAACTCGACGGCAGTGGCGGCTGGCCGGAGCTGCTGGCCAGCCTCAAGTCGCTGCTGGAGACCGGGGAGCCGCTGCCCGAGCCGCGCCCCGAGAGCGCCACCGCGCAGGGCTGACCCTGTCCCGGCGCGCGCCCGGCACCGGCGGACCCCGCTGCCGGGGCGTACAGGAACGGTGGCCTGGTCCCGTCCCCGGAGCAAACCGGCCAGGACCGGGCCAACGCGGCGGGCCGGGCGCGTACGCACCCGCCGCGGGGCACCGTTCCCGAGTGGGGCCGGGACGGCCCAGCCGCGACAGCACGACCCCCGGTGACATCGGCACGGCCAACCCTCGCGGGTGGGCCGTGCCGGCATTTCCGCTGCTCCCTCCGCCTCCCGGGTGGACACGTGACGGCAACGAGGATTTCTCATTTTCACCGGATCGGGGCCCCAACCCTCCTAGGGTTGGTCACACCGGTGCTAGTCACGGAGTTGGCCACCCGAACGACGTCCCACGCAGTCAGCGGACGAAAAGTGAGGGAAGACGCGTATGAAGGCAAAGACAGTTCTCGTATCGGCGGCGCTCGGCGTGGGTCTCGGCACGCTCCTGCTCCCCGGCGCGGCGCTGGCCGACACCGTCGTGTCACCGGCCACCACGCCGGTCGGCGGGACGGTCGTGCTCACCGCGACGACCTGCAACCCGAAGTCCGGCGACGCGATCTTCCGCGTCACCGGCCCCGACCGCGACCAGAACGTCCGGTCCACCACCGCCGCGGCCGGCGGCGGGCTGAGCGCCGAACTCTTCACCGCCGGCTTCACCCTGGGCACCTACACCGTGACCGCGACCTGCGGCGACGGCAGCGCGGCCGGCAGCGCCACGTTCACCGTCACCCCGATCGGCGGGGCCCAGGCCGGCGGGCGCGGCGACACCGACGGGACCGGCGCGTTGGCGGCCGGCGGCGCCCTGCTCGGCTCCGCCGCGGGCGGCGCCCTGGTTCTGGCCCGCCGCCGGCGCCACATGGCGGCGGCCACGCTCTGACCGACGGCCCCGTGCCGTCCACTCCTGCAAGTCGTCCATCCCTGCAACGGGTGCCCGCACCGGTGAACCCACCGGAGCGGGCACCCGGGCGCACGCGTACGGAGGTGGGATCGTGTCCTGGCGCAGGCCCGGCTGGGCGGTCACGGTCGTCGTCCTGCTCGCCACGACCGGGCTCGGCCTGGTCGCCGCCGGGCTGGCGACGACCCCGCCCCGCCCGCCCCGGCCGGAGGCCGCCGACGCCCCCGCACCGGTCCGCTCCGCGCCGCCGGTGCCGCCGCTGCACCGGGCCGCGCCGGTCGACGTGCGGATCCCGGCCATCGACGTGCGGGCACGGATCGTCCCGGTGGGCGCCGACGCCGACGGGCGCCTGGAGGTGCCGCCGCTGGACCGGCCCACCCTGGCCGGCTGGTACCGGCACGGCGTCAGCCCCGGCGAGACCGGCAACGCCGTGATCGTCGGGCACGTCGACTCCGCCGCCGGCCCCGCCGTCTTCTTCGACCTCGGCCGGCTGCGGCCCGGCGACACCGTACGGATCACCCGCGCCGACGCCAGCGTCGCCACCTTCGCCGTCGACGGCGTCGGGTCGTACCCGAAGGACCGCTTCCCCACCGACCTGGTCTACGGGCCCAGCGACGCGACCGGCCTGCGGCTGATCACCTGCGGCGGCCGGTTCGACCGGGACAGCGGCAACTACGTCGACAACGTCATCGTGTTCGCCACCCGGGTGCCGTGACCCCCGGACCCGCCCGACCCGAGTACGGTGTCCGCGCGGATGCCGGTGCGGCGGAGGGGGACGGGTGGTTCGGCTGGCGAGGGAACGGGTCAGGCTGTCGGCCGTGTTCGACCGGCTGCTCGGCCGACCGCTGCCCGGGCAGCGCGCGCCGCAGCCCCGTCGCTCCAATCCCGGCGCCGTGGTCGACTGTGCCGTCTACGTCGGCGGGCGGCGCGAGCCCGGCCGCCCGCACTACGCCGACGCGTACGCCCGCAGCCGTCGCGGCCGCGACGCCTTCGTCTGGCTGGGTCTGCACGAGCCCGATCCGGTGGTGATGGCGGCCGTCGGCCGCACCTTCGGGCTCGACGACCTCACCGTCGAGCAGGCCCTCGCCGACGGCCACCGGCCCCTGCAGGCGCCGCTGCGCTCCCTGCTCGACCAGCGGCCCGACAACCCGCCGCGCGGCCTGCACCGATGGTTCGTCGACGTGGACGCCCGGCTGACCCGGGCGGTGGACCGGGTCGCCGCCTACGACGACCTGCTGACCTCGATCGTGCAGTCCCGGTTGGCGCAGCTCGCGGTGGAGCAGAACAACGACATGCGCAAGATCGCCGCGTGGGCCGCCATCGCCGCCACCCAGACCGGCATCGCCGGGATCTACGGCATGAACTTCACAAACATGCCGGAGCTGCACTGGCGTTACGGCTACCCCACCGTGCTCGGCCTGATGGCGCTGACCGCGTTCGCCCTGCACCGCCTCTTCCGCCGCTCGGGCTGGCTCTGAGCGCCGCTACTCCATCGTGGACGGCTCCGGGATCGCGGGCGCGGGGCTGGTACGCGGCATCGGGACCTCGGTGGCCCGGACCGCCGGCGCCGACGCCAGCATCCGGTCGAAGACGTTGCGCAACAGCGTCGACATCGCCGGATCGTCCGCCAGGGCGCCGACGAACGAGATCGAGGACGCGCTGAAGACCAGGGCGCCGTTGGGCCGCTCCAGGAAGACCATCGCGGCGCCCTGGCCGCCGGGGTTCTCCCCCCGGGCGATGACCTGCGCCGAGGACGCCTCGCCGGCCAGCCCGCGCAGCCCGTCGGTCTCCCAGCCGCTGGCGGCGCCGTTGTAACCCGTGCGGCCGAACCTGCTGCCGACCACCAGGCCGGTGCCGGCCAGCAGCGGGTGGTCACGCAGCACCTGGTACGGCGCGTACGTGCCGGCGTCGACGTAGTTGGTGCCGAGCAGTTGCGAGGCGGGCAGGCCCAGCTCCGTGTAGATGTCCCGCCTGCCGTCCGCGCGGCGGTAGGTGACCACCGTACGAGCGGAGTTGACCTGCACCCGCTCGTACAGGCCGTTGCCGCCCGGGTAGATCAGCCGGCCGCCGCCGGCCTGGAAGTTGACCAGGCGCTGCCGCATCGTGTCGGACCAGTACTCGGGGTGGCTGCCCAGCACGAGCACCCGGTAGTTGGTGAGCCAGCCGTTGGAGCCGTGCAGGTCGGCGTCCTCGTAGACGTCGAAGGCGAGCCCCTGCCGGGACATCCAGCGGGTCAGCAGGAGATCCGAGAAGAGGGTGTGGTCGCGGATCCCGGGGTCGTCGACGTTCAGCTCCGTCGACGGCCGGCGTACGGAGAGGGGCCGGCGGCCCGTCGTGTCCGGGCAGTACTGACTGTGCCCGCCCCAGCTGTTGTAGGCGTTGTAGGTGAAGGTGGGCAGCAGCACCGCGATCCTGTTGGTGGGGCGGGTCGGCCGCACGAGGAACGGCACGTACCGGTGCAGCCCGTTCGGGCCCTCCAGCCGGGCGGCGTAGAGGCCGGGCTGCCAGTCGGCGGGGACCCGGAACTGCAACCGGTCCGACCAGCCGCAGCCGACACCGAGGAACCCCACCGGCAGCGACTGCACCCCGCCGGTGACGGGCAGCGGCTGCGAGACGACCACGGGGGCGCCGGGGTTGGGTGCCAGCCGGACCATCGACGCGGTGAGCGACGGGAACCCGGTGGACACCGCGAAACGCGCCACCTCGCCCTGCGCCACGCTCGGCGTGTTGGCGTAGCCCTGGAGGGCGGCCTGCGTCTGCACCGTCCAGCCGGAACCGACCCGCTTGCCGGTGCCGCTGTTCATCCAGGCGGCCCGCCCGTCGGGGCCGGCGGTGGTGTGGTTCGTCAACCGGTACTGCGTGAGCGCGCCGCTCTGCCGGGCGGTGGCCGCGTCCGGCGGGATCGCGTACAGCACCCCCTGGCCGGTGCACCACACCCCGTCGTTGAGGAAGAAGTTGCGGAAGCCGGAGCCGATCCGCAGGCCCGAGCCCGACGCCCAGGTGCCGCCGCCGAGGTGCCGGTGCCAGCGGATGTCGCCGTAGTGGTAGGCGTAGAGGACCCCGGAGGTGTCCGCCTGCAACACCGCGCCGGTGAAGCCGCCACCGATGCGCGCCCCCTGGACCGTCCACGTCCTGCCGACCAGGTCGTACTGGTGCAGGAAGAGGTCGCCCGCGGCGTTCTGCCCGTAGAACGCGCCGTGGAACCCACACAGCCGGGGATAGCGCTCGAATCCGGCGCCGATCTGCCCGCCGCTGATCCAGGTGCCGGCGCCGGTAGTCGAGTTCGTCAGCCGGTAACGGTAGTAGTGGACGGTGCCGTCGCCGCGTACAGCGTAGAGCGAGCCGTCGAGCCCGCCGAAGACCGCCCGGAACTGGTGCCAGCCGGAGCCGATCCGGCGGCCCGAACCGCTCGCCCACGTGAACGCGCCGGTCTGCCAGCCCGTGTGCCGGTACCAGTACAGCGCGCCGTCGGCCTGGATCGCGAAGATGACGCCGTACCCGCCGCCGACCAGGCGGATGAACCGTTGCTGCGGGTCGTACTGGGGCACGGCGGCCGACGCGCCGGACGAGCCCGCCAGCAGCAGCGGCGGCACGGAGGCGGCGATGACGGCGCCGTCGCGGAGCAGCCGTCGGCGCGGTACGCCCCCCAGGCCCGGCACGTTTCCCATGGCGACCCCTCTCCGGCGAGGCGGATGTGCTGGGCAACCTACGAAACCGAGGGCGCCGGCGGGACCCCGTCAGGCGCCCTGAGCGGCGAAATCGGATGATCCGCGCGCACCTCCGACCGGCCGGCCCGCGCCGGTCCCGCCGATCAAGCGATTGACGGATGGCGATCGACTGTTGTCGATCGAGGCGAGGGGCCCGGCGCGGCCCGGCGCGGCCCGGCGGCGACGCCGTCACCGGCTGCCGGCTCGTCGCGGCGGTCAGGGGCTCGCCGGTTAGGGCGCGCCACGCTCAAGGGCTCGCCGATCAGGGCGCGCGGCGGTCAGGGCGTGTCGGGCGGCGCGTCGCCGATCGCGAGGGCGCGCAGGGGGACGGGCTTGACCGGCGCCTGAGCGGTGAACGCCCCTACCTCCTCCGGCCCCCGGCCGGTCAGGGTGCCGATGAACTGGCAGAGGCCCGGCTGGCAGGACCGGCCCTGGCACAGGCCCATCCCGGCGCGGGTCACCAGCTTGACGGCGTTCGCGGTGCCCAGGTGCGGGTTGGCCGCCAGCGCCCGGCGCACGTCACCGGCCCGCACCTCCTCGCAGCGGCAGAGCATGGTGTCGTCGGTGACCAGGCTGCCCAGGGCCGCCCGGTCCGGCGCGAAGCGGTCGAGCACCCGGGTGACGAAAAGTCGCCGGCGGCGCAGTTCCCGGCGCACCGGGTCGGCCAGCGCGGCGGCCCGACGCTCGTCGAGCAGCCCCAGGTCGCGCAGCACGCCCAGGGCGGCCAGCCGGCCCTCGACCTCCGCCTGCTCGGCACCCGCGACGCCGGTCAGCTCGCCGGCGACCGCGATCCGGGGCACCGAGGTGCGCAACCACTCGTCGTGCCCGACCACCCAGCCGCCCGCGGGCGAGTCCCAGGTCACCGCGCAGCCGGCCTGCCGGGCCAGCTCGACGGAGGGGACGAAGCCGTAGCCCAGCGCCAGCACGTCGCAGGGCACCTCCCGGTCGGTCCCGGGCACCGGCTGCCCCGTGGGGCCGACCTCGGCGAGGGTCACCGCGCTCAGGTCCGGGTCGCCGTCGGCGCGGCGGACGACCGTGGCGAACCGGACCGGCACCCCCGCCCGCCGCAGCACGCGCAGCGCCCCCACGCCCTCGGCGATCTTGCCGCCCGCGCCCGCCACGGCGGCCAGCCCGGCCGGACCGGGCAACAGGTCGCGGCGGCGTTGGACCAGCGCGACCTCGACCACCCGGGCGCCGGCGCGCACCAGCTGGGCGGCCACCACCAGCAGCAACGGGTGGCCCCCGGCCAGCACGAACCGGCCGCCCGGCAGCAGGCCCTGCGCCTTGACGAACGTCTGCACACCGCCCGCCGTGAGCACGCCCGGCAGGGTCCAGCCGGGAAACGGCACCGGCAGGTCGTACGCGCCGGCGGTGAGCAGCACCGCCCGGGGTTCGAGCAGGCGGACCCCGGCCGGGCCGTGCGTGGCGACCCGGTAGCGCCCCGGCGGGGGCTGCTCGCCCGCGTACCCGTCGAGGCCGGCGCGGGTGCCGAGGACGCCCCACACCGTGGTGTCGGCGAGCCACCGGACGCCGGGCGCGGCGGTGGCCTCGGCGAGCAGGGCCCGACCGGCGGCGGACGGCGCGGCCGGCGGGGTGAACCCGGCCGGCGGCCGGCGGTAGATCTGGCCGCCCGGCTGCTCCTGCTCGTCGACGACGGTGACGGCGGCGCCGTGCCGGCCGAGGGTGGCGGCGGCGGCCAGCCCGGCCGGACCGGCGCCGACCACCACCACGTCGGGCGCGCTCACCGGGGCACCGCCGTGCGGATCCGCATGCCGGCCCGTACGCGGACCAGGCAGGAACGCTGGCAGGGCACGTCGTCCACCGTGACGACGCACTCGAAGCAGATCCCCATGTTGCAGTAGGGCCCCCGGCGGGCGCCGCCGCGCGTGGCGCCGACGGCCCGTTCCCCGGCGGCCAGCAGCGCGGTGGCCAGGGACTCGCCCGGGTGGGCGGGCACCGGCCGCCCGTCCACCTCGATGGTGACCGGCGCGGGCCGGCCCATCGCGGTGCGCCTCGGCACCTCGGCGGGCTGCGGCGGGCGGTGTTCAGACAAAGTTCAGCGCTCCGAAGCGGGCGGGTGAGTAGTCCTCGACCGCACGGTCGGGCTCGCCGGTGACGACCATGGCGGCGAGGAGCCGGGCGTAGGTGAGGCCGAGGGTGAAGGCCGAGCCGCCGGTGGCGACGTACAGCCCCGGCCGGCGCGGCACCGCGCCGAGCAGCGGCAGGTGGTCCGGGGTGAGCGTGGTCATGCCCGTCCACGTCCGGATCACCGGCAGGTCCCACACCGCCGGGACCACCCGGGCGGCGTCGGCGTTGCCGACCAGCGACTCGTAGCGCAGCTCCGGGTTGGTCTCCAGGTCGACCTGTCCGGCGCGGCTGACCAGCTTGGCCGGCCAGCCGCCACCGATCAGCACGTTGCCGTCCTCGGTCTGCTTCATCGACAGCCGGCGGCCGACGTGCTGGATCAGGTGCGGCAGGAACGGCCGGCTGCGGGCGGTGGCGCTCATCGTCAGCCCGACCGGGAAGACCGGCAGCCGGACGTCGGCCATCGCGGCCAGCTCGGCGGTCCACACGCCGCCGGCGAGCACGACCGTGTCGGCCAGGTGGGTCTCCCCGGCGGTGTCCCCCGGACCGGTCCCGGTGCGCAGTTCCCAGCGCCGGCCGCGCCGGTGCAGCCCGGTGACCCGGCAGCCGGTGCGCAGCACGGCACCGTGGCGGGCGGCGGCCCGGGCCAGCGCCGGGGTGACCAGCCGCGGGTTGGCCTTGCCCTCGCCGGGCACGTGGCCGGCGGCGAGCACGGTGTCCGCCAGGTACGGCGCGAACCGGCGCAGCTCCGGGCCGGAGAGCACGGCGACGTCGAGGCCGTACTCGCGTTCGAGGGCCGCCTTGCGGTCCAGCACGGCGATCTCCGCCGGGGTCTCGGCGAGCATCAGCCCGCCGGTGCGCGACACCCCGCACCGCTCGCCGAGCTCGTCCTCGATGCTCGCCCAGGCCCGCACGGCGTCCAGGTGCAGCGGCAGCGCCCGGGCCGCCGCGCGGGCCGCGTCGTCGCCGTGCTCGACCATCCGGAACTCCAGCTGGAAGTGCAGGCTGCCCGCGTTCTGCCCGGAGGCGTGCCGGTTGACCTGGTCCTTCTCGACGAGCAGGACGCGGTTGCCGGCCCGGGCCAGGTGCCAGGCGGTCGCGCAGCCGAGCAGGCCGCCGCCGACGACCGCCGTGTCGTACGCAGTCACGGGAGCAGGTCGAGCTGGGTCATGGTGGCCCGGACACGGTCCTGTTCGGCGGGGGTCAGCGGGAGCAGCGGCGCACGGACGTGACCGGCCGGCACGCCGCGCAGGGTGAGGGCGTACTTCATGATCGCCTGCGCGTTGCCGAACCGGGCGCCGTAGTCGGGCCCGAACCAGTCCTCCATGATCACGCGGTCGCGGGCGCCGAGGACCCGGGCCCGGTCGAGGTCCCCGGCGCGCAGCGCGCGGAAGAAGTCGGGGTGGTCGGCGCCGAGCACGGCGCCGGCGCCCATCAGCCCGTCGCCGCCGATCGTGGTCATCAGCTCGATGCCCACCTCGTTGGTGGGGATGCCGAAGTAGCGCACCCGGTGCCGCAGGGCCACCAGGCTCCGGACGAATCCGCCGAAGTCCGCTGTGGAGTTCTTGACCGCCACCACGGTGTCCAGCGCGCTCAGCTCCAGCAGCAGGTCGGCGTCCAGGTCGACGCCGGTGCCGCGGGGCCAGTTGTAGACGCAGAGCGGGATGTCGACGGCCTCGGAGACGGCCCGGTAGAACGCCACGACCTCGGCGCGGGTGGGCACCACGTACGGCGGCGGGGTGAGCAGGATGCCGTACAGGCCGGCGGCCCGGGCGGCCTCGGCGTGCCGGATGGCCTCCGCCGGCGTGTACGCGTTGCAGCCGCCGAGCACGGTGAGCCGGTCGCCGACCCGCTCGGCGGCCGTCCGGAACAGCTCGGCCCGCTCCTGTTCGCTCAGACTGAACCACTCGCCCGTGGTGCCGCCGACGATCACCCCGTGCAGCCGCTCGGCGGCGAGCCAGTCCAGTTGCCCGCGCCAGGCGGCGAGGTCCAGCTCGCCCGTGGCGGTGAACGGGGTGGTGACGGCCGGGAGGTAGCCGAACCAGTCGACGCTGTCACGGTCCACTGCGGGTCCTTTCGACGGGCGGCGTCGTACCGCCCACGTGCGCGTACGCGGGCCGGGTGACGTGCCGGGTGGGTCAGGGGGTCGGCGGGGTGACCGCGATGATGAGCCGGGCCCGCTCGTCGCTGGCGTTGCGGTAGAGGTGGGGCAGCCGGGAGTCGAAGGTGATCGCCTCGCCGGTCTTCAGCACGTAGTTCTCGCCGCCGATCTCGGCCACCACCTCGCCGGTGACGGCGATCGCGCACTCGGTGGAGGGGTGCGCCCACGGCTCGGTGGAGCTTGCGTCGCCGGGCGCCAGCTCGGCTTCGAGCACCTCCAGGTCGCCCCGTCCCGGCGTGAGCCGGTCGTAGGCGATCTGCCCGGGAGGCGCGGCGAGCCGGGACCGCGAGCCGGGCCGGCTGATGTGCACCAGCGGGGCGTCCGGCTCGGAGAACAGCGCCGCGATGGAGGTGTCGAAGACCTTGGCGAGCTTACGCAGGGTGGCCAGGCTGGGGTCCGTGGCGCCGTTCTCGATCTGGCTGAGCAGGGCGGGCGACACGTCGGCCGCCGCCGCGAGCTGGCGCAGCGTGAAGGAGTGCTGCTGGCGCAGGTCGCGGAGCTGGTCACCGAGCATGCGTCTTTCCTCGTTCCGAAACAGTGTGGCTAGAAATGTTTGACGTGACTATACGCCGCTGTCTAGGGTGGTCAAACACAAGGTGAACGCGTTTGGCGCTACTAGACAAGCGGCGTTGAGGCACGAACCGGACACGAGTCCCGTCCGGGTACATCCAACCCCATGACGGCCCAACGGCGCAGACCCGCGAAGCCGCCACGGTTGCACCAACGGCCCGGCCGCGGCGTCACCGACGTCACCGGGTGTGACAGCCCCCAGAGCCCGTCCCGCGCGGGCCGGCCCATACGAAGGTAGGAACAGCATGTCGGTGTCCCCTCGCCGGCTCCGCGTCGGAGCGATCGCTCTGGCGGCGCTGGCCATAGCCTCCAGCACCGCGTGCAGCGCGGGCGGCAGCGGAGGAAACGGTGACGGCGGTTCGGCCAAGACCCTGACCGTCAACACCTCGTTCGTCCTCAAGACCCTCGACCCAGGCCGGATCTACGAGGCGACCGGCCTCACCGCCGTGCACTCGCTCTACGACACCCTGCTGACCTTCGAGGGCTCGGACGTGAGCAAGCCGGTCCCGGCGCTGGCCGAGTCGTTCGAGGCGTCGCCCGACGCCAAGACCTTCACCTTCAAGCTGCGCGAGGGCGTGAAGTTCTCCGACGGCACCGCGCTGACCGCCGACGACGTGGTCTTCTCCCTCAACCGGCTGAAGAACGTCAAGGCCAGCCCGGCCGTCATGGTCAGCGGCCTCACGTTCGCCAAGACCGACGAGCGGACCGTGGTGGTCACCTCGGCGACCGCCGACCCGAACATCCCCGTGGTGCTCGCGATGCCCTCCACCGGCGTGGTGAACTCCAAGGTCGCCAAGGAGCACGGCGCGACCGACGCCGCCGACGCCGCCAAGAGCGACACCGCGCAGCAGTACCTCGACACGAACTCCGTCGGCAGCGGCCCGTACGTGCTCAAGTCGTACGACCCGTCGGCGCAGGTGGTGCTGGAGGCCAACCCCAACTACTGGGGCGACAAGCCCGAGTTCAGCCGCGTCGTGCTGCGCAACATGGACGTGCAGACCCAGAAGCTGACCATGCAGCGGGCCGGCGGCTCCGAGATCGCGCTGGACATCTCCGGCAAGCTGCTGGAGGGGCTGCCGGGCAGCCTGAAGACCTCCGCCATGCAGGACACCGTCTACTTCCTCTTCCTCAACGCCGACCCGGCCGTCTCCCCGGTGAGCTCGAACGCGAAGTTCAACCAGGCGCTGCGGGCCGCCATCGACTACGAGGGCATCGCCGCGCTGTACGGCAAGGGCGCCGCCCCCGGCGCCGGCCTGGTCGCCCCGGCCTACCCGGGCGCGCTGCCCGCCGAGGAGCAGTCGAAGCGTGACGTGGCGAAGGCCAAGGCGTTGCTCACCGAGGCGGGGCTGACCAACCCCACGGTCAAGTTCAACTACCCGGCCATCACCTACAAGGGGGTCGACCTGGGCACGGTCGCGACGAAGGTGCAGGGCGACGCCGCCGAGGCCGGGATCAAGCTGGAGCTCACCCCGCAGCCGCTGACCACCTTCCTCGACGAGATGCGTACGGGCAAGATGGCCCTCGGGTTCACCCCGCAGAGCCTGAACTACCCGGTCGCCGACTCGCTGATCAACAACATGTCCCCCGGCCAGGCCACCGCGCTGCGCTCGGGCTGGACGGTGGAGCGGGCCGACCCGGCCGTCGTGACCGCCGGCAAGAAGGTCACCGAGACCCTCGACCTGGCCGCCCGGGCCGCCGCCATGCAGGAGTGGCAGCGGGCGATGAACGCCGCCTCGCCGTACGTCGTCCTGGCCAGCAACTCCTCCACCGTGGTGGCGAGCGGCGACCTGACCGGCACGGACTACACCGCCGCCGGTTGGCAGGTCGACCTCGCCGCGGTGGGCCGGGGGTAGTCACTCCATGACGACGACAGTCGACGACGCCGAGCCGGGCACGGTCACCACGACCGTGTCCCGGCCCCGGCCGCACCGGGCACTGCTGGTCTTCCTGCTCAAGCGGGTGGCCATCACCGCCGGCCTGCTGCTGGGCGTCACGATCGTGACGTTCGGACTGGTCACCGTGGTACCCGGCGACCCGGTCACGGCCAACCTCTCCGACCAGGCGCTCAACGACCCCGCGACGGTCGCGGCGTTCCGCGAGAAGTGGGGCCTGGACCAGCCGCTGTACGTGCAGTACTTCCAGTACCTGGGCAACCTGCTGACGGGTGACCTCGGCATCTCCCAGCAGACCGGCCGCACCGTGGCCGACGACCTGTTCCAGTACGTGCCGGCGACCATGGAACTGGCCATCCCCACCATGGTGCTGGCGCTGCTCATCGGCACCGGGATCGGCATGCTCGCCGCCGTGCGCAACGGTCGGGTCACCGACCAGCTGATCCGCGTCGGCGCGCTGCTCGGCCTCTCCACCCCGCCGTTCTGGCTGTCTCTCGTCGTGCTCTACGTCTTCTTCTACCAGCTCGGCCTGGCGCCCAGCGGCGGACGGCTCTCCACCGACTTCAGCCCGCCGCCGACCGTGACCGGCATGTACACCGTCGACGCCGCCCTCGCCGGCCAGTGGGACGTCGCCTGGGACGCCGCCCAGCACCTGATCCTGCCGGTGCTCGTGCTGACCAGCCTGACCGTGGCGATGCTCGTCCGGTTCGTCCGCTCGTCCATGCTGGAGGTGCTCCAGCAGGACTACATCCGGGCCGCGTACGCCAAGGGCCTGCCCGCCCGGGTGGTGTTCCGCCGGCACCTGCTGCGCGCCGGCCTGGTCCCGGTGATCACCGTCTCCGGGCTGGCCTTCGCCTCGCTGCTCTCCGGCACGGTGCTGGTGGAGAACATCTTCGGCTGGCCGGGCCTCGGCCAGTACGCGTACCGCAGCGCGACGGCGCTGGACCTGCCCGCGATCCTCGGCGTCAGCCTGTTCGTGGCGCTGGTCTACACGCTGGTCAACCTCACCGTCGACCTGCTGTACGGGCTCATCGACCCGAGGATCCGCCTGTCATGACCGCACTCGCACCCGATCCCGTGGCGCCCGACCCCAAGGCGACGGCCGCGCTGACCCGGCGCCGCTTCCTGGGCGGCCGGCTGCGGGGACGTTCGACGGCGCGGCCCATCTGGCGCCAGCCGATCGCCGTGGTGGCCCTGGTCATCCTCGGCGGGTGGCTGCTGGCGGCGCTCCTCGCCCCGCTCGTCGCGCCGTTCGACCCGCTGGCGCAGAGCCCCGACGCCTACGCGCCGCCGTCCGGCACGCACTGGTTCGGCACCGACTCCCTCGGCCGGGACGTGTTCAGCCGGGTGATCCACGGCTCCCGCCTGTCGATCCCCCTCGCGCTCGCCATCGTCTCGCTCGCCCTGCTGATCGGCGGCCTGCTCGGCCTGGTCGCCGGCTACGTGGGCCGGTTCGTCGACGAGGCGCTGATGCGCCTGACGGACCTGGTCTTCGCGTTCCCGCAGATCATCCTGGCGATGGCGGTCACGGCCGCGTTCGGTCCCAGCACCCGCAACGCCGTCCTCGCGCTGGTCATCGTCTCCTGGCCGGTCTACGCCCGGGTCATCCGCAGCGCCGTGCTGACCATGCGCGGCGAGGACTACCTCAGCGCCGCCCGGCTGCTCGGCATCGGACCGATGCGCGCGCTGCGCCGCGACGTCCTGCCCAACAGCGTGGGTCCGGCGATCGTGCTGGCCACCCTCGAACTGGGCAACGCCGTGCTGCTGCTCTCCGCGCTGTCCTTCCTCGGCCTCGGCCCCCGCCCGCCGGCCGCCGAGTGGGGCTCGATGGTGGCGCTCGGCTCGCAGGACCTCTCCATGTGGTGGGTCAGCGTCTTCCCCGGTCTGGCCATCCTCACCGTGGTGATGGCCTTCAACGTGCTCGGCGACGCGCTGCGCGACCGGATCGACCCCCGCTACGCGAAGGGACGTTGAGAAATGGCACCCCTGCTCGAGGTCGACTCCCTGGCCGTCACCCTGCCCGGCCCCACCGGGCCGCTGCCGATCCTGCACGACGTGTCGTTCACCGTCGACGAGGGCGAGATGGTCGGCATCGCCGGGGAGAGCGGGTGCGGCAAGAGCCTCACCGCGCAGACCCTGCTCGGGCTGCTGCCCGCCGGCGCCAAGGTCACCGGATCGGCCCGGTTCGCCGGCACCGAACTGCTCGGCCTGGACACGAAGCGCTGGCAGAAGGTACGCGGCGCCGGCATCGCGATGGTCTTCCAGGACCCCACCGCCGCGCTGCACCCGATGCTCACGATCGGCCGGCAGCTCACCGAACACATGCAGGTCCACCTGGGCCTGGACCGGCGGGCGGCCGACCGGCGGGCGGTGGAGCTGCTCGAGCAGGTCCGCATCCCCGACCCGCAGCGGGCGGTGCGGGCGTACCCGCACCAGTTCTCCGGCGGCATGCGGCAGCGGGCGGCCATCGCGATCGCCCTCGCCGCCCGCCCCCGGCTGCTGATCGCCGACGAGCCCACCACCGCGCTCGACGTGACGGTGCAGGCCGGCATCCTGGCGCTGCTGGACCAGTTGCGCGCCGAGACCGGGCTGGCCGTCGCCTTCATCACCCACGACCTCGGGGTGCTCAGCGCCCTCACCACCCGCGGGTACGTCTTCTACGCCGGGCGGGTGGTGGAGACCGGTCCCACCGGGGCGCTGCTCACCGCGCCGCAGCACCCGTACACGGCGGCGCTGCTCGGCGCCCGCCCGCACGGCACCCAGGCCGTCGGCACGCTGCGCCCCATCCCGGGCGGGCCGCCGGCGCCGGGGCAGGCGCCGCCCGGATGTCCGTTCCAACCCCGGTGCGGGTACGCCGAGCCGTCCTGCGGCAGCGCGCCGCCCCCGCTCGCCCCCGCCGGCGCCGACCGGTCGGTGGCCTGCGTGGTCCGTCCGCACCTGGAGGTGGCGGCATGAACCAGCCCGTCGGCTCGGGCAACCTGCTCGAGATCAGCGACGTCGAGGTCGAGTACAAGGCGCGCGGCCGGGGGCCGGTGCGGGCCGTGGCCGGGGTGAGCCTCGAGGTGGCGCCCGGCCAGATCGTCGGCCTGGTCGGCGAGTCCGGCTGCGGCAAGTCGTCACTGGCCCGGGTGGCGGTCGGGCTGGCCGCGCCGAGCGCCGGGGCGATCCGGTTCGCCGGCCGCCCGGTCACCCCGCTCGGCTGGCGGCGCCGGCCGGTGCCGCAGGTGGGGCTCCAGATGGTCTTCCAGAACCCGTACGCGTCGCTGAACCCCCGGCGCACCATCGGCGCCCAACTCCTCGACGGGGTGCCGGACACGGTGACCGGCGCCGCCCGCCGGGCGCGGGTCGCCGACCTGCTGGACCGGGTCGGCATGCCGGCCGGGGCCGCGGAGCGGTACCCGCACCAGTTCTCCGGCGGCCAGCGGCAGCGGCTCGCCATCGCGCGGGCGCTCGCGCCGGAGCCCCGGATGATCATCGCGGACGAGCCGGTCACCGCGCTGGACGCCTCGTCCCAGGCGCAGGTGGTCAACCTGCTCGTCGGTCTGGTCCGGGACCTGGACATGGGCATGCTGTTCATCTCGCACGACCTGTCCCTGGTGCACGAGATCGCCGACGTCACGGCGGTGATGTACCTGGGCCGGATCGTGGAGACCGCGCCCACCCGCCAGCTGTGGTCCTCGCCCCGGCACCCGTACAGCCAGGCGTTGATCGACGCGGTGCCGCAGATCTCGGCGCACCCGCAGCTGCCCAGGACGCTCGCCGGGGAGGTGCCCGACCCGGCGCACGCGCCGACCGGGTGCCGGTTCCGGCCGCGCTGCCCGCACGCCTTCGCGCCGTGCGGCGAGCAGCCGCCCACGCTCGACCTCGGCGGCCGCAGCGCCGCCTGCTGGCTCAACGACCCGACGGTGGCGCCGACCACCGCGCCCGCCGCGTAGAGGACTCCGCATGCACATCCCCACCGAACAGGTCCTGGTCAACCTCGCGCTCTACGACGGCGTGCGGGACGACCTCCAGCGCGACCAGGGCGTCTGGGTCGGCGCCGACGGCACGATCCGCGCGGTCGGCCCGGTCGACGACGTCCTCGCCGAGGCCGGCGGCGCCCGGGTGGTCGACCTGCACGGCGACCACGTCATGCCCGGCCTGACCAACATGCACGTGCACCTCTCGCTCGGCCTGCCCGGCCACTTCGGCGACGAGGTGCACCGCTCCAACCTCGCCGAGCTGGTGCTGCTGATGGCCGACTCGGCGCGGCGGACCCTGCACTCCGGGGTCACCACCGCCCGGCTCGTCGGCGAGAGCCGGTACGCCGACTTCGCCCTGCGCAAGGGCATCGAGCGCGGCGCGGTGGACGGCCCGCGGATCTTCACCGCCGGGCACGCCCTCTGCTGCACCGGGGGGCACGGCTGGGAGGCCGACGCCCTGGAGGCCGACGGCGCGGACGGGTTCCGCCGGCTCACCCGGCAGCAGATCCGGGCCGGCGCCGACCTGATCAAGGTGTGCATCTCCGGCGGCATCGCCGGCGAGTTCGAGTCGATCGACACCCCGCAGCTGCTCGACGACGAGCTGGCGGCGGTGATCCGGGTGGCGCACGACTGGGGCCGCAAGGTCACCGCGCACGCCGGTCCCGCCGAGTCGGTGCGCCGCGCCGTGGAACTCGGGCTGGACTGCGTCGAGCACGGCTACGAGCTGACCGACGAGGTGACCCGGCTGATGGCCGACCGGCGTGTCTGGTACGTCCCGACGATCGTGGTCAGCCGCTGCGAGCAGTTCTTCCGCGACGCGGGCGTGCCGGGCTGGCTGATGGACCGCGCCCTGGGCGCCGGGCCCCGGCACTGGGAGAGCCTGCAGCACGCCATCCGCAACGGGGTGCCGATCGCGCTGGGCAGCGACATGCCGCCGCACGCCGGCTACGACGAGACGACCGCGACCGTGCGTGAGCTGGAGTTCATGGTGGACGCCGGGATGCCCGTCGCCGACGCGCTGAGGTCCGCCACCATCCGCCCCGCACATTGGCTGGGCCAGGCCGACACGCTCGGCAGCGTCGAGGTGGGCAAGCACGCGGACCTGCTGGTCCTGCGCGACGACCCGACCCGCTCGGTGTCCGCGCTGCGCACCCTGCACACGGTGCTCAAGGGCGGCGTCGGGTACCGGGACGACCACGGCCGCCTGGGCCTCGCCCGATGACGACCATCACCGAGGTCGCCGACGGGTACCTCGACGCGCTCGCCGAGCTGGACCCGGAGGCCGCCGAGGCGGCGGGTCGTACCCCCGGATCGCACTTCGCGGACCTCTCCCCTGACGGCTTCGCCGCCCGCGCGGAGCTGGCGCGCGGCACCGCCACGGCGGCGGCCGGCGCCGACGCCGACGGCACGGCGCAGCGGGCCCTCGCGGGGGCGCTGCGCGACCGGCTGGCCAGCGAGGTCGACCTCTACGACGCGGGCTTCACCACCCGGCTGCTCGCCCCGCTGGCGACGCCGGTGCACCTGGTCCGGCAGGTCTTCGACAACCTGCCGCGCGCCACCGACGAGGACTGGGCGGTCGTCGCCGCGCACCTGCGCCGGGTGCCCACGGCTCTCGGCCAGTACGCCGAGACGCTGCGCTGGTCGGCGCAGCGGGGACATCTGGTCGCCCGCCGGCAGGTGCTGGCGGTCGCCGACCAGTGCACCGCCTGGGTCACCGCCGACGACTTCTACGGCCGGCTGGTGGCCGGCCACCCGGGCGGGCCGCTGGCCGGCGAGCTGGCCGCCGGGGCGCGGTCGGCCGCCGCCGCGACGGCGGACTTCGCCGCGTTCCTGCGCACCGAGCTGGCGCCCCGGGCCACCGACGTCGACGGCGTCGGCCGCGACCTGTACGCCGTCACCGCGCGCAGCTTCCTCGGCGCGACCGTCGACCTGGACGAGCTGTACGCGTACGGCTGGGAGGAGCTGGCCCGCACCGCCGCCGAGCAGCGGGCGGTCGCCGCCGAGCTGGGCCACCCGGACGTGGCGGCGGCGCGGGCCGCGCTGGACGCCGACCCCGCCGGCCGGGTGCCGGTCGGGCCCGACCTGGAGCGGTGGCTGCGCGAGCGCACCGAACAGCTCACCGACGCCCTCGACGGCCCGCACTTCGACATCCCGGCCGCCACCCGCCAGGTGGTGTGCCGGCTCAGCCCCGCCGCCTCCGGCGTCATGTACTACACCCCGCCCGACGCCGGGTTGACGCGGCCGGGCGGGATCTGGTGGTCGACGCCCCCCGGCGAGTCGACGGTGCCGGTGTGGCGGCACGTCGGGACGCTCTGCCACGAAGGGCTGCCCGGGCACCACCTCCAGCACGCGATCACCCTCACCACCGCCGAGCTGCACCCGTGGCAGCGGTCGCTGTGCCAGGTGCACGGGTACGCCGAGGGCTGGGCGCACTACGCCGAACGCCTCGCCGACGAACTGGGCCTCTACGCCGGCCCCGCCGAGCGGCTCGGCATGCTCGACGGGCAGATGTGGCGCGCCGCCCGGGTGGTCATCGACCTCGGCCTGCACCTGGACGTGCCGATCCCGCCCGGGAACGGCGTCACCGACGCGCGCCGGTGGACCCCCGAGCTGGCCGTGGACTTCCTGGTCCGGGTCGCCGGACTGGACCCGGCGACGGCGCGGTTCGAGGTCGACCGGTACCTGGGCTGGCCGGCGCAGGCGTTGGCCTTCAAGGTCGGGGCGCGGCTCTGGCAGCAGGCCCGCCGGGAGGTCGAACGGCGCGAGGGCGCGGGATTCGACCGCACGCGGTTCCACCACCGCGCCCTGCGGCTCGGCCCGATGGGGCTCGATCCGCTGCGCGCCCGCCTCGCCGAACTCTCCTGATCCGCCGTCGCCCCCGACACCCCCGTCCGCCCCGACCGGAAGCGAGCCCCGATGACCGTTGACGATCTCACCGCCGCCATCACCGACATGTACCGGTCGTTGGGCGACCGGTCGGCGTTCGACGCCCGCCTGCACCCCGACCTGACGATCTGGGAGTCCGACGCGCCCGAGCTGCTGGACGGGCTGGCCGCCCTGGACGACCTGCGGGACCGCCGGGCGGCGGACCGGGGCCCGGCCGCGCCCCCCACCTCGGTCGCACCCGAGCAGTTCCGGGTCGAGTCGTGGGACGACACCGGCCTGGTCCGCTACGTCCTGCGGGCCCGGTACGCGGGCGGGCAGCCGGACGACTGTTTCCGGGTCACGGACGTGCTGCGCCGCGACGAGCGGGGCTGGCGGATCGTGCACCACCACGCGGAGGCGGTCCGATGAGCGCCGAGGAACCGGTCACCGACCTCTACGACCTGCGGGTCGTGGTGGAGCGGATCGAGGGCCGGTCCGTCTGCGGCCTGCGGCCGGGTGACTACATCGACCTGACCGAGTCGAACCGGCTCAGCATCCCGACGGGCAAGCACTTCTGCCTCTACGCCCTCGCCGCGTGCCTGCCGCTGCTGCCGGCCAAGCAGCGGCCGCTGCCGCCGGAGGACTGGCTGGCCCGGGACAGTCACGTGGCCTGCCCGGACCCGGACGAGCGGGTCATCATGCGCATCGAACGGACCGCCCGGCGGCAGATTCCCACTGGAGACCTGACGTGAGCACCGACGACGGACGCCGACTCGTCGGCATCGGACTGCAGTCCGACAAGAGCGCCGACGAGTACGCCGCACTGGCCGAACTCGCCGAACGGCACGGCTTCGACGTGCTGTCGGTCTTCGGCGACCTGATGTACCAGCCGCCGATCTTCCCGCTGCTGGTGGCCGCGCGGCACACCCGGCGGATCCGGCTCGGGTCGGCCTGCCTGAACCCGTTCACCATGCACCCGGTGGAGATCGCCGGGCAGGTCGCCGCCCTGGACCTGGCGTCGGACGGGCGGGCCTACCTCGGGCTGGCCCGGGGCACCTGGCTCGACCAGATCGGGGTGCCGCAGGCCCGGCCGCTGCGCCGGATCACCGAGACGGTCGACGTGGTGCGACTGCTGCTCTCCCGCGACGAGGGCGGCTTCGCGGGCCGGGAGTTCACCGTGGCGCCCGGCACGGCGCTGCGCTACGCCCCGGTCCGCGCCGACGTGCCGGTCCTGGTCGGGACGTGGGGTCAGCAGACCGCCCGGACGGCCGCCGCCTTCGCCTCGGAGATCAAGGTCGGCGGGTCGGCCAACCCGGCGATGGCCAAGACGATGCGCGCCTGGCTGGACGAGGCCACGCCCGCCGGCCGGGACCAGGTGGGTGTGGTGATCGGTGCGGTCACCGTGGTGGACGAGGACGGCGCCCTGGCCCGCCGGGTGGCCCGCACCGAGGTCGCCATGTACCTCGCCGTGGTCGCCGCCCTCGACCCGAACGTCGACATCGACCCGGAGCTGCTGGCGCGGATCCAGCAGCACGTCGCCCGCCAGGAGCACGACCTCGCCGGCGCGCTGATCGGCGGGGACCTGCTCGACCTGTTCGCCTTCTCCGGCACGCCCGAACATGTCGCGGCGCAGGCCGCGGCGGTGTTCGACGCCGGGGCCACCCGGGTGGAGTTCGGCACCCCGCACGGGCTGACCCCGGCCGGTGGCGTCGACCTGCTCGGCCGCCGGGTGCTGCCGCTGCTCAGGGAGTGACGCCGCGGTGGGGGCGGGCCGGAAGGGGTTCCCGACCCGCCCCCATCTGACAAATTTCCGTGCCCGGTCGTGTTCTTTCATTGCCTGGTCTCGCTCTTGCATTGTGGAGTCGCCTACTGCACCATGGCCATCGATACCTTTCCGCGACCGGAAGGAAGACGGCCATGGCGGTGTCCCGTCGGAAACTCATCGGATCCCTCGCCGCCGGTTCGGCGCTCGCCGCCGTCTCCCCCACCGACCTGGTCTCCGCCCTGCGCGGCACGGCGTACGCGGCCAGCCCGCCGGGCGACGTCGTCGGCAAGGTCTCGGTCGGCTACCAGGGCTGGTTCAGCTGCCCGGGTGACGGCGCGCCGATCGGCGGCTGGTGGCACTGGAGCCGCGACCGGTTCCAGTCGCCCTCCCCGGCCAACACCACGATCGTCTCCTGGCCCGACATGCGGGAGTACGCCCGCGGCTACACCACCGCGTACCCGCCGCTCGGCAACGGCCAGCCGGCGCAGCTCTTCTCCTCCTACGACCAGCAGACCGTCGACACCCACTTCCGCTGGATGCAGGAGCACGGCTGCGACACCGCCGCTCTGCAACGGTTCAACCCGTTCGGCGACGAGGGGCCGACCCGCGACGCCATGGCGGTCAAGGTCCGTGGCGCGGCGGAACGCTTCGGCCGCAAGTTCTACGTCATGTACGACGTCACCGGCTGGACGGCGATGCAGTCCCAGATCAAGCAGGACTGGCTCGATCGGATGTCCGCGCACACCGCCTCACCGGCGTACGCGCGGCAGAACGGCCGGCCGGTGGTCTGCGTCTGGGGATTCGGCTTCAACGACGACGGCCGCCCGTTCGCGCCGGCCGCCTGCCTCGACGTGGTCAACTGGTTCAAGGCCCAGGGCTGCTACGTCATCGGCGGCGTGCCGACCTACTGGCGGCAGGGCGTCAACGACTCCCGGCCGGGCTTCTCGGACGTCTACCACGCGTTCCACATGCTCTCGCCGTGGATGGTCGGCCGCACCGGCACCCTCGACGGGCTCGACTGGTTCCACACCAACGTCAACGTCCCCGACCTGGCCGACTGCGCCGCGCACGGCATCGACTACCAGCCCTGTGTGATGCCGGGCGACCTGTCGGCCGGGCACCGCCGCCACGGCGACTTCTACTGGCGTCACCTCTACAACATGACCCGGCTGGGCGCCCAGGGCCTCTACGTCTCCATGTTCGACGAGTACAACGAGGGCAACCAGATCGCCAAGACCAGCGAGACGCAGGCGACGACTCCGGCGGGGGCGGGCATCCGGGCGCTGGACGAGGACGGCACCGCCTGCTCCGCCGACTACTACCTGCGGATCACCGCCGACGGCGGCCGGATGTTCAAGGGGCAGCTCGCCCTGACCCCCGTACGGCCGACGCCGCCCGTCGTCGGCGGCGGCCCGCAGCCCGGCGGCGACCTCGCCGCCGGCCGGCCGGCGTCGGCGAGCAGCCAGAACGGCGCGTTCGCCGCCGGCAACGCCGTCGACGCCGATCCGAACAGCTACTGGGAGTCCGCCAACGGCGCCTTCCCCCAGTGGTGGCGGGTCGACCTGGGCGCGAGCCACCCGCTGGCCCGGATCGTCCTCGCCGTGCCCGCCGGCTGGGAGGCGCGCACCCAGACGGTGACGGTGCAGGGCAGCACCGACGGCACGAATTTCACGACGCTCACCGGGCCGGTCGGGGTCCGCTTCGACCCGGCGACCGGCAACACCGCTACCCTCACCGTGCCGTCCACCGCCGCCCGGCACGTTCGGGTCACCGTCACCGGCAACACCGCCTGGCCGGCGGCCCAACTCGCTCAGGTCAAGGTGTACGCGGCGACCGGGACGCCCACCCCGCCCAACCCGCCGGGCGGCCTCACGGTGACCGGCCGGACCTCGACGAGCGTGTCGCTGGCCTGGACGGCGTCGACCGATCCCGACGGCGTGACCGGCTACCAGGTGCGCCGCGACGGGCAGACCGTGGCGTCCGTTCCCGGCACGTCCGCCACCGTCGGCGGGCTGACGCCCCAGACCGCGTACACCTTCACGGTCGTCGCGGTGGACGGCTCCGGCACGCAGTCGGCACCCTCGGCCACCGTGTCGGCGACCACCGCGCCGGCGCCCGGAGCCGACCTCGCCCGGGGCCGGCCGGTCACGGAGAGCAGCCACGTGCAGACCTACGGCTGCGCCAACGTCGTCGACGGCGACGCGAACACCTACTGGGAGAGCGCCGGCAACGCCTTCCCGCAGTGGGTGCGCGTCGACCTCGGCGCGACCGTCCCCGTCGGACAGGTCGTGCTCCGGCTCCCGCCCGCCGCAGCCTGGCAGCGACGCACGCAGACGATCGCGGTCGAGACGAGCCCGGACGGCACCGCCTGGAGCACCGCCGTCGCGTCCGCCGCCCACGTCTTCGATCCGGCCGCCGGCAACCGGGTGACGATCGCCGCCCCGGGGACGCCCGGCCGGTACGTGCGGATCCGCGTCACCGGCAACACCGGCTGGCCCGCGGCGCAGCTGTCCCAGCTTGAGGTGTACGCCGCGTAGCGGCGGTCACTGCCGGCCGCACCGCCGGACCCGTCCCACCACGAGAAGAGTCACGCCATGCCCCTGAGCAGATCTCCGCTGCCCGGACCGTCGTCACGGCGACGGCCCCGGGCGGCGGTCGCCGCCACCGTCGCGCTCGCGACCGCCCTCGGCGTCCTGGCCGGCGCGCCCGGCCCGGCCACCGCCGCCCCGCCCGCCGGCACCGCACCGGTGGTGACCAGGGCCGGCCTTGACCCGCAACTCGTCGCCGGGCGCGGTGCCGACGTCGCCTTCGTCGAGCAGGAGGCGGAGAACGCGACCACGGACGGCGAGGTCATCGGCCCCGACCGCACCGCCTACACGCTGCCCGCCGAGGCCTCCGGCCGCCGCGCGGTCCGGCTGACCCCCGGCCGGTACGTCGAATTCGTCCTGCCCCGCGCGGCCAACGCGATCACCGTGCGCTACAGCATCCCCGACGCCCCGCAGGGCGGCGGCATCACCGCCCCGCTGGACGTGGCGGTCAACGACCGGCGGATCCGGACGATGACCCTCACCTCGCAGTACGCCTGGCTCTACAACCAGTACCCGTTCTCCAACGACCCGACCGCCGGCCTGCTGCACCCGGACTGGTGGATCACCGAGTGCTCGTGCGTGCCGGCGGCCACCACGCCGTACCCGAGCATCCCCACCCCGTTCCGCCCCAGCCACTTCTACGACGAGCAGCGGCTGCTGCTCGGCCGGACGTACCGGGCGGGCGACCGGGTCCGGCTCACCGCGCCGGCCGGCAGCAACGCGGCGTGGACGGTGATCGACCTGCTGGACTCCGAGCTCGTCGGCCCGCCACGTGTGCGGCTGCGCGCGGCGAACGTGCTGGCCTTCGGCGCCGACCCGACCGGCCGCCGCGACTCCGCCCCCGCCCTGGATCGGGCCATCGCCTTCGCCCGGCGGGCGGACGTGCCCGTCTACCTGCCGCCCGGCACGTACCAGGTCAACCGGCACATCATCGTCGACGACGTGACGATCGAGGGCGCCGGCAGCTGGTACACGATCGTCAAGGGACGCGAGGTCGCGCTGCCCACGCCCGCGCCGGACGGCTCGGTGCACACCGGCGTCGGCTTCTACGGCAGGACCGCCGCCGAGGGCGGCAGTCGCAACGTGCACCTCTCCGGCTTCGCCATCGAGGGCGACGTGCGCGAGCGCATCGACACCGACCAGGTCAACGCGATCGGTGGCGCGATGAGCGACTCCACGATCGACGGGCTGCACCTGCGCCACACGAAGGTGGGCATCTGGTTCGACGGGCCGATGAGCAACGTGCGGGTCACCAACACGATCATCGTCGACCAGATCGCGGACGGGCTCAACTTCCACACCGGCGTCACCGACTCGCTGGTCGCCCACACCTTCGTCCGCAACAGCGGCGACGACGGGCTCGCGATGTGGTCGGAGAAGATCGGCAACGCCCGCAACCGCTTCGACCACAACACCGTGCAGTCGCCGGTGCTGGCCAACGGCATCGCCCTCTACGGCGGCACCGACCTCACCGTGTCGCACAACCTGGTCGCCGACCCGGTGCGCGAGGGCAGCGCGATCCAGGTCGGCTCCCGCTTCGGCGCGGAGCCGTTCACCGGGCGGCTGCTGATCACCGGCAACACCACCGCCCGCGCCGGCACGTACGAGCTGAACTGGAAGATCGGGCTGGGGGCCATCTGGTTCTACGCGCTGGACCGGGACATCGACGCGCGGATCGAGGTCATCGGGGACAGCTACCTCGACAACACGTACAACGCCATCATGCTGGTCAGCGACTGGCCCGTGAAGGACCTCCACTCCATCACCGGCGTCCGGTTGCAGGACATCCGGGTCGACGGCACGGGCACCTCCGTGCTGAGCGCCCGGGCGGCGGGGTCGGCCTCGTTGCGCAACGTCGACGCCCGCAACGTCGGCGCCGTCGGCGTCAACAACTGCGGGTCGTTCAACTTCCCGGCGACCGGCTCGGAGTTCGCCCTCACCGACCTGGGCGGCAACGACGGCGGTTGGCTGGCCCCGTGGCAACTGCCGAACACCATCACCTGCGACGACCGGCCGCCGGTCGTGCCGCCACCGCCACCGTCGGCCTGGTGAGCCCCTCGCGGTGGGCGGTGGACTCCGCCGCGCCACCGCCAGCCGCCGCCGTACCGGGACACCCCGGCACGGCGGCGGCTTTCTCGTGCCCCGCCCGACGGGAACCGTCGACCCAACCCCGCACCCACCCGCCGGTGTGACGGGTCAGCCGTTCACCACGATTGACGAATGTCGACCGAATGTGCTAACAAACCGCCTCGTGAATGTCGCCGAAAATGGCGGAAACCCTCCCCTTTCCGAAAAGGGACACGGTGCGCGACAGGGGCGTGACACATTGCCTTTCGTCGTTGCATAATGGCCGCCGCACGCGCTGTCGCACCGTCGGTTTCCGATGCGGCGACGCCGACCGAAGGGGACACAATTCCGTGAAGCGGGACCACTCACCTGTGCTGCCTGGCGACGGCGCCACGGACTATGCGCGCTACATGCGGCTGGACACGCTGCTCGACCTGCAACGGCGTCCGGAGGAGATGCTCCACCGCGACGAGCTGCTCTTCCAGGTGGTGCACCAGTCCACCGAGTTGTGGCTGAAACTCGCCGCCGCCGAGCTGGCCGAGGCGGTCACCCGGCTGCGCGCCGGCGAGCTGGCGGTGACCGAGTCGCTGCTGGCCCGGGCGACGCTCGGAATCCGGCTGGTCACCGACCAGCTGGAGATGTTCCGGCACCTGTCCCCGGCCGACTTCCAGGCCATGCAACCGGCGCTGGGCAAGGGATCCGGCGCGGAGTCGCCCGGCTGGCGGCAGGTCCAGGCCACGAGCCGACAGCTCGGCCGGGCGTTCGCCGAGCAGCTGGAAGCCCAGGGGATCGACCCGGCCACACTGGGCCGGCCGGATCCGGCGAACCCCGTCCAGCGGCTCGCCGAGGCGCTCGTCGAGTGGGACGAACGGGTGTCGCTGTGGCGGACGCGGCACTACCAGATCGCCCTGCGCGTCGGGGGCCACGCCCCGGACGGCGCCGAGGCGACGATGCTCGCCAAGCTCGTCGGGTACCGGTTCTTCCCCGAACTGTGGCGGGCCCGCCTGAAGCCCACCGACGAATCCGGTGACGAATCACCTGTCGGTCGTCCCTGACAATCCTCGTCCACCAGAAATTGTCAATCCCTCCCCACCTGTCTGCGTGGCGACCGAAATGTCGAGGTGCGGTTCGTGCGTGAACTGACGAGTTGGCTGTCCGGTGCCGGTGAGCCCGACAGTTTCCCATACTCCGCCGTGCTGGCGGAGTTTCACCGGGTCGGCAAACACTTCGTCGACAAGGAACTGCTGGCCCTGCTCGACCAGGCCCGCGCGCAGTCGACGGTGCCGGCGGCCGCGCGGGATGCCCACGCCCGGTTGCTGGGTGACTTCCTCGACGCCGCGCTCGACAAGTGGGACGGCCGGTACGACTACCGCAGTTACCTGGCGCTGCGGCTGCTCCGGCTGCCCTGCGGGGACGACGTCGACGACGGGCCGGCCGCCGACCCGCTCGGTGCCCGGCGGGACCGGGACCGGCTCCTCGTCCGCCTGGTCGCCGACGCGCTGGCCTTCGAGCTGACCGCCGCCTCCGGCACCACCGACCTGCTGCCCGAGCGGCGCCCGAGCCGGGACGTGGTGGCCAAGCGCTACCGGCTCGGCGTACGGGCCGCGTCCCCCGCTCTCGTCCGGATGGGCCTGGCCGGCACGGTCCCCCACCGGGAGGCGGTGGCGACCCCGGACGAGCTGCGGGCCCTCGCCGCCGACCCGGATCCCACCGGGGAGCTGGTGCTGCGGCTGAGCATGCTGCCGGTCCACGTGACACACGACGAGTACCTGTTCATCCGGGTGCTCCAGGCGTACGAGTGCCTCTTCGCGGGGATCGCCGACGAGCTGCGCGCCACCGTCGCCGCCCTGTCCGCCGGCCAGGCGGGGCCGGCGGCCGAGCGGCTGGCGTACGCCCGCGAGCAGCTCACCGCCGCCGGACCGCTGTTCTCGCTGCTGGCCACCATGCAGGCGGAGGCGTTCCGGACGTTCCGGGAGTTCACCGAGGGGGCGAGCGCCATCCAGTCGCGCTCCTACAAGCTGATGGAGTCGCTGTGCCGTACCCCGGAGGGGTCGCGGTTGGACTCGGCCGCCTACCACCAGGTACCGGAGGTCCGCGACCGGGTGCACGCCGGGCGGCCGTCGGTCGACGACGCGTTCCGGGCCGCCGTACGCGACGGCCTGCTCGCCGCGCCCGGCGGCGAGCGGGTCGAGGAGGAGATGCGGTCGTTCGCCGCTGCGGTCGTCCAGTGGCGGCGTACGCACCACCGGCTGGCGACCCGGATGCTCGGCCCCCGCCCCGGCACCGGCTACACGGAGGGCACGCCCTACCTGGCCGCCGTCCGGTCCATCCCGGTCTTCACCTCCGTCGCCGACGACTCCCGATCCCCGTCCCCGACCGAACCGACCGGAGGCAGCCCCGAGTGAGCCCGCCCGAACCGCACCCCGACGCGCACGTGCCCGAGTGCCTCGACGCCACCGCGCACGCCGCCCTGCGCGCCGAGTTCCCCCTGCTCCAGAGCGCCGTCTATCTCAACAACAACTCCACCGGCGCGGTGCCCAGAGGGGCGGAACACGTCCTCACCGGCTACTGGGAGACGCTGCGGAGTTGGCGCGACGAGGTCTGGCAAGGCTGGCACGTCGGCCTCGACCGGTACGCCGACTCGGTCGCCGCCCTCATCGGCGCGCCGGCGGGCAGCGTCGTCACGGACGCGAACCTCAGCACACTGCTCGCCCGGGTGGCGTCCTGTTTCGACTACCGCCCGCCGCGCGACCGGATCGTCACCACCGACCTCGAGTACCCGACCGTGCCGTTCATCTGGAACGCGTTCCGCCGCTACGGCGCCCGACTCGACGTGGTCGGCTCGGGCGGCCCGTGGTTCGACGAGGACGCCCTCGAGGCGCGCGTCGACGAACGCACGCTGCTGGTGTGCGTCCCGCACGCCAGCTTCTCCTCCGGCGCCACCATCGACCTGCACCGGCTGGTGCGGCGCGCCCACGACGTCGGCGCCCTGGTGGTGGTCGACGCCTTCCAGAGCGTCGGGGTGATGCCGCTGGACGTGACGGCGCTCGGCGTCGACGTGGTCCTCGGCGGCGCGCACAAGTGGCTGTGCGGGGTCGGCACCGCCTTCCTCTACGTCCGCCCGGGCCTGGTCCCGGAGCTGGAACCGGCGGCCACCGGCTGGCAGGCCGGCGACCGGGCGTTCACGTTCCAGCCGTCGACCGGCTGGGCCGACGGGGCCCGGCGGTTCGCCGGCGGCACCCCGTTCCCCCTCACCTCGCTGGTCTCCCAGGTCGGCCTGGACCTGCTGGCCGGGGTGGGCGTCGACGCGATCCGCCGGCACTCGCTCGCCTGCACCCAACGGGTCCTGGACCGGGCCGCGGCGGCCGGCATCGACGTGGTCAGCCCGACGGACCCGCACCGGCGCGGCGGCGTCGTCTGCCTGGACGTCGCCGACGGCGAGGCCGTCAAGCGGCGGCTGGTCGCGCGCGACATGGTCTGCAGCTGGCGGGGCCACCTGCGGGTCGGCCCGCACGTCTACAACACCCTCGACGAGATCGACACGTTCATGGACGCCCTGGAAGAGGAGCTGAAACGGTGAAGGTCACGCTGTCCCCCCGGGCGCTGATGAGTCTGCTCGCCAACGGGCCCAAGGCCATGGACGTGCTGGAGACCGCGCTCGGCATGGGACTGCTCGACGCGCTGGAGCCCGGGCCGGCGAGCCTCGGCGAGCTGGCCGCCCGGTTCGGCGTACGGCCCCTACGGCTCTACAAGTTCCTCGACTGCCTGGAGAGCCTCGGCGTCGTCGAGCGCAGCGAGCCGGGCGACGACATCACGACGGCCACGTACCGCGCGGTGCCCGGCCTCCGGGACGCCGTCACGGCGGTCGTCGGCCCCGGCGCCGTCGAACGCGACCGGGACCGCTACCCCTGGCGGCGGCTACACGGTCGGCTGGCCGAGAGCCTGCGGGGCGAGGTGAGCATGAGCGACGACGACTTCGCCTGGCCCCCGAAGACCGACGAGCAGACCGCCGACTTCGAGCGCAGCATGGCCGTCGGTCTCGGCCCGGTGATCGAGACGGTGCACCGCAACGCCGACCGGCTGTGGCCGGACCGGCGCCGACTGCTGGACGTCGGCGGGGGCGACGGCACGCTCGCCGCGCACGTCCTCGACGACGCCCCGGGGCTGCGGGCCGACGTGTACAACCTGCCGGCCGTGGCGCCACTGGTGGCGGCCACCCGGGCGCGTACGGGGCATGCCGACCGGCTGGGTTTCGTCGGCGGCGACTTCTTCGCCGAGCCGCTGCCCACGGGCTACGACGCCATGGCGTTCGTCCGGGTGCTGCACGACTGGCCCAACGACGTCGCCCGCCAGCTGGTCGAGAAGGCGTACGCGGCCCTCGAACCGGGCGGGCTGCTGGTGATCTGCGAGGAGTTCCGCACCCCGGACCGGCTGGCGATGCAGTTCTTCTGGAGCTACTTCCTCATCGGGGTCGACAGCTGCGTCAGCCGGCTGCGGGAGGTCGAGTTCTACACCGGCCTGCTCAAGGAGGTCGGCTTCGACCGGGTGGCCGTGCTGCCCGGCGGCTGGGAGGTGGTCTGCGCGTACAAACCGGTGGCCGGGGTGTGATCCGCCCAGCCGGCGGGGCGGGGCCGCTGCCCCGCCACGCCGACTCGGCGGCGTTTGACCGCCGGGGCCGGGGGAAGACCCAGCGCCCAGGGCCGATTCCCGAGGGAGCGACGATGGCGGACGCAGGACGGGCCAGGAAGGCCACCGGGGCGCGCAAGGCCCCGATGAAGCGGGCGACGGCGGCGAAGAAGGTGGCGACGGCCACGAAGCGGGCCACCGGGGCGACCGCGGCCAGGTCCCCGGGCGGGAAGCCCACGCCGACGACCGCCCGCGCGGCCCGGAAGAAGGACACCTCGGCCACGGCGACCCCGGCCCGCGCCCGCAAGGCGCCCGCCACCGCCGCGCCCGCGAAGAAGGCGCCCGCGAAGAAGGCGACGAAGGCCGCCGCGACCCGCGCCGGCGCGGCCACGAAGGCCCCGGCCCGCAAGGCGACGACCATGGAGTCGTTCGGCACCCGACGGGCGCCCCGCACGAGCGCCGGCTGAGCCGACACCACGACGCCCGGCGGGGTCCGGACGCCGGTCGCGCCGCGGCGTCGGCCAGAATGGGCCGGTGGCGAAGCGATCCCGCCGGCGGGCGGCCGACGACCGTGACCGGCCCTGCCCCTGCGGCGTCGGCCAGCCGTACGCCGGATGTTGCGGGCGGCTGCACCGGGGCGAGGCGGACGCGGCGACCGCCGAGGCGCTGATGCGCTCGCGGTACAGCGCCTTCGCCGTCGGCGACACCGCGTACCTGCTGCGCAGCTGGCACTCCTCGACCCGGCCGGGCACCCTCGACCTCGACCCCGGCCAGCGCTGGACGGGCCTGGAGATCGTCGACACCGACCGGGGCGGGCTGCTCGACGCCACCGGCACGGTCGAGTTCCGGGCCCACCACCGCGCCGGCGGCCAGCCGGGCACGCAGAGCGAGCGCAGCCGGTTCGTCCGCGAGGACGGCCGCTGGGTCTACCTCGACGCGCTGCCCGACTGACGCCCGGTCGCGGCGCCTGGGCACCGCGACCGGGACGCGCTCAGCCGCTGGCGGCGACGCCGTGCGCCAGGCCGAGCCGGTCGACCGCCGCCGAGACGAGTTCGTCAGGCGTCAGCGACAGGTCGAGCACCAGCACCGACTCGTCGGGGTGGTGCTGCTCCAGGGTGGCCAGCTGCGACTCCAGCAGGCTCGGCGGCATGAAGTGCCCGGCCCGCCGGGCCATCCGCTCCCGGATCACCCCGGCGGCGCCGTCCAGGTGGACGAACTCGACGCTCGGCGGCCCCTGCCGCAGCGTGTCGCGGTAGGACCGCCGCAGCGCCGAGCAGGCCAGCACCGTCGACACGCCCTCGGCGGCGCGGGCGGCCATCCAGCCGGCCAGCTCGCGCAGCCAGGGCAGGCGGGCGGCGTCGTCCAGCGGCACGCCGGCGCGCATCTGCGCCACGTGCGCCGGCGTGTGGAACTCGTCCGCCTCGGCGAAGACCAGTCCGGTACGGGCGGCGATGCCCCGCGCCACGGTCGTCTTGCCCGCGCCGGACACCCCCATCACGACCACGTGCCGCGTCGGGGGCGCGCCCTCACCAGTCATGGACGGTGCCGTCCTGGAGCCGGTTGAACGGCAGGTACGCCGGCACGTACGGGAACTTCGCGGCGGCCTCCTCGTCCAGCTCGACGCCGAGCCCGGGCTGCTCGCCGGGGTGCAGGTAGCCGTCGACGAAGGTGAACGACTGCCGGAACACCTCGTTGGTGAGCGCCCCGTGCCGCATGTACTCCTGGATGCCGAAGTTGTGGATGGCCAGGTCCAGGTGCAGGGCGGCGGCCATGCCGACGGGCGAGATGTCGGTCGGGCCGTGGATGCCGGACTTGATCTGGTACTGGGCGGCGAAGTCGAGCAGTTTGCGCATGGCGGTGATGCCGCCGGTGTGGGTGACGGCGGAGCGGACGTAGTCGATGAGCTGCTCGCGGATGAGCGTCTGGTAGTCCCAGACGGTGTTGAAGACCTCGCCGATCGCCAGCGGCGTGGTGGTGTGCTGGCGGACCAGCCGCAGCGCCTCCTGGTTCTCCGCCGGGGTGCAGTCCTCCAGCCAGAACAGGTCGTACGGCTCCAGGGCCTTGCCCAGCTTGGCGGCCTGGATGGGGGTCATCCGGTGGTGGCCGTCGTGCAGCAGCGGCAGCTCCGGGCCGAACTCGTTGCGGACCGCCTCGAACACGCCGGGCAGGTGGCGCAGGTAGGAGCGGGTGTCCCAGTCCTCCTCGGCCGGCAGCGGGATGCGCTGCGCCGGCTCGTAGTCGTAGCGCTTGCCGTCGGCGCTGGGCTGGCTGGCGACCCCGTACACGGCGTTGATGCCCGGCACCGAGGTCTGCACCCGGATCGAGCGGTAGCCCTCGTCGAGGTGCCGGCGGATCGAGTCGAACAGCTCGGGCAGGTCCCGGCCGGAGGCGTGGCCGTAGGCCATGATCCCGGTGCGCGACGCCCCGCCCAGCAGCTGGTACAGCGGCATGCCGGCGGCCTTGGCCTTGATGTCCCACAGGGCCACGTCGACCGCCGCGATGGCGGCCATGGTGACCGGCCCGCGACGCCAGTACGCCGAGCGGTAGAGGAACTGCCAGGCGTCCTCGATGCGGTGCGCGTCCCGGCCGATCAGCAGCGGAACGACGTGGTCGCGCAGGTACGAGGCGACCGAGAGTTCCCGTCCGTTGAGGGTGCCGTCGCCCAGGCCGGTGACGCCGTCCTCCGTGGTGATCTTCAGGGTGACGAAGTTGCGGTCGGGGCTGGAGACGATGACGTCAGCGGCGACGATCTTCACGGGGTGCCTTTCTTCTTCGGGGTGCTCGGTGGTCAGCGGAGGACGTCGCCGGCCTCGTGGCCGTCGAGGAGGGACAGTTCGGCGCGGCGCGGCAGCCCTTCCCAGTCGCCGGGGCTGGAGACCGCGAAGGCGCCGAGGGTGGCCGCGCGGCGCAGCCGACCGGCCAGGTCGAGCCCGTCGAACCAGCCGGACAGGTAGCCGGCGGTGAACGCGTCGCCGGCGCCGACGGCGTCGACGGCGGTCACGGTCAGCGCCTCGGCCCGCCGGACCCCCTCGCGGGTGTGCGCGCGGGCGCCGTCGGAGCCCAGCTTGACCAGGACCGTGTCCACGCCGCGGCGCAGCAGGTCCGCCACGACGGTGGACTCGTCGGCCCCGGGGTCGCCGACGAGGTCCAGCTCGTCGGCGGAGGCGACGACGGTCGAGGCGTACCCGGCCAGCGGGGTGAGCACCTCGCGGGCGGTGTCGCGCGACCAGAGGCGGTCGCGGTGGTTGACGTCGAGGCAGACCGGGATGCCGGCGGCGACGGCGGCCTCGGCCGCCCACCGGGTGGCCGCGCGGGCGCTGTCGGACAGCGCCGGGGTGATGCCGCTCAGGTGCAGCATCCGCGCGCCGACCGCCAGCGGGGCCCGCAGGTCGTCGACGTTGAGGGCGGAGCCGGCCGATCCGGCCCGGTGGTACTGCACCCGGGTCAGGTCGGCGGTGCGCCGCTCCAGGAACATCAGGCCGGTCGGCCGGTCCGGGTCGCGGGTCACGCCGTCGACGGCGACGCCCTCGGCGCGCAGCTGGCGCAGCACGTACTCGCCGAACTCGTCGGCGCCCACCCGGCCGACCCAGGCGGCCCGGTGGCCCAGCCGGGCCACCGCGACGGCCACGTTGGACTCGGCGCCGGCCAGGTGCATGGTCAGCGGTCCCCCGGCGGCGAGCGGGCCGGACGAGCGCAGCGACACCAGGGCCTCGCCGACGGTGAGCAGGTCGGGTGCGGTCATGACGGCGTCGACTCCCGCACGGTGGCGAGGTAGCTGCGCGCCCGCGCCCGCAGGGCGTCCAGGTCGCCGCCGGAGGCGGCGTCGCCGACCAGGGGGCCGCCGAGGCCGACCGCGATCGCGCCGGCCCGGAAGTAGCCGGGCACGTCGTCGCGGCCGACGCCGCCGACCGCGACGAACGGGATGTCCGGGAAGGGGTCGCGCACCGCCCTGAGGTACGCCGGGCCGCCGACCGACGCCGGGAAGAGCTTGACCACCGACGCCCCCATCCGCACCGCGGTGTAGGCCTCGGTCGGGGTGAGCGCCCCGGCGGCCACCGGGAGGCCGCGGCGCGCCGCCTCGGCGATCGACTCGACCACGGCCGGCGTCACCACGAACTGCGCGCCCGCGGCGGCCACGTCGGCGACGTCGGCGGTGGTGAGCACCGTGCCGGCCCCGACCAGCGCCCCGGCGGGGGCCGCCGCGCGCAGCGCCTCGATCGCCCCGAGGGCGTCCGGCGTGGTCAGGGCCACCTCGACGACGCGTACGCCCTCCTGGAGCAGCGCGGTGCCGGCGGCGATCGCGGCGGCGGTGTCGGTGCCGCGGATGATCGCGAGGATGCGGGCCGAGGTCAGTTCGGCGGTCAGGTCGACGGTCATGTGATCACCATTCCGCGTAGGAGCCGTCGCGGTGCCGCCACGTGGGGCTGCGCCACGCGTGTCCGCGCTTGTCCGCCGCCCGTACGGCGTGCTCGTCGATCTCGATGCCGAGGCCGGGTGCCGTGAGCCGCTCGACGTACCCGTCGACGAACGTCAGCGGGGTCTTGTCGAGGCAGTAGTCGAGCACCTCGGCGCCGAGGTTGTAGTGGATGCCGATGCTCTGTTCCTGGATCAGGTAGTTCGGCGTGGCGAAGCCGACCTGGAGGCAGGCGGCGAGCGCGATCGGCCCGAGCGGGCAGTGCGGGGCGAGCTGCACGTCGTACACCTCGGCCAGCGCGGCGATCTTGCGCACCTCGGTGATGCCGCCGGCGTGCGAGAGGTCCGGCTGGGCGACCGCGATGCCGGCCTGGAGCACCGGCAGGAACTCCTGCCGGTTGTAGAGCCGCTCCCCCGTCGACACCGGCGTGGTGGTGGAACGGACGAACTCGCCGATGAGGTGCGAGTTCTCCGGCACCACCGGCTCCTCCAGGAAGAACGGCCGGTACGGCTCGAGCAGCGGGGCGACCCGGCGGGCGGTGGCGAGGGTGAACCGGCCGTGGAAGTCGACCGCCACGTCCCGCTCGTCGCCGAGCACCTCGCGGGCGGCGGCCACCCGCTGCACCACGCCGTCGATCTCGGCGACGGACGCCACGGTGCTCATCCGGCCGGAGGCGTTCATCTTCACCGCGGTCAGGCCGGTGGCGACGGCGGTGGCGATCTGGTCGCGTACCTCGCTCGGCTCGTCGCCGCCGACCCAGCCGTAGACCCGGATCCGGTCCCGGACCGGGCCGCCGAGCAGCTGGTGCACCGGCGCGCCGAAGTGCTTGCCGGCGATGTCCCACAGCGCCTGGTCGAGCCCGGCCACGGCGCTGGCCAGGATCGGCCCGCCCCGGTAGAACGAGCCCTTGGTCATGGCCTGCCAGTGGTCCTCGATGCGCAGCGCGTCCCGGCCGACCAGCAGCTCGCTGAGCTGCTCGACGGCGGTGCGGACGGTCTCGGAGCGGCCCTCGCAGGTCGCCTCGCCCCAGCCGACGATCCCGGAGGACGTCTCGACCCGGACGAACAGCCAGCGGGGCGCGACGAGGAAGGTCTCCACCCGTTCGATCGTGGTCATGGTGTCCTCAGCCCTTCGTGGCGCCGGCGGTGAGGCCGGAGACGACGTACTTCTGCACGAACAGGGCGATCAGCATGATCGGCAGGGTGACCACCGTGGCCGCCGCCATCAGGCCGCCCCAGTCGATGCTGGCGTAGCCGACGAAGTCGAAGATCGCCACCGGGAGCGTCTTGGTGTCGGCCCCGGACAGCACGAGGGCGAACATGAAGTTGTTCCAGGAGAAGATGAACGACAGGATGCCGGCGGTGGCGATGCCGGGCACCGACAGCGGCAGGGTGATCCGCCGGAACGCGCCGATGTGGGTCAGCCCGTCGACGAGCGCCGCCTCCTCGAGCTCGGTCGGCAGGCCGTCGAAGTAGCCCATCATGATGTAGACGATCAGCGGCAGCGACACGAACATGTGGCTGAGGATCAGCACGGTGAACCCGCCGACCATCTGCAGGTTCGAGAAGACGTAGTACCAGGGCACCAGCAGCGAGACGCCGGGGATGACCCGCGCCATGAGCACGACGAGCGCGGACTTCTTCATGTTGAAGCGGCTCATCGAGTACGCGGCGGGCACGCCGAGCAGCAGCGACAGCACGGTGGCCGCGAGCGCCACCCAGAGGCTGTTGCCGATGAACTGGATGTAGTTCGCCTGCTGGAGCACGTTGGAGTAGTTGTCCATCGTCGGCGAGAAGACGAACGCCTTGTCGGTGTCGTAGATGTCGACGTTCGTCTTCAACGACGCGGCGACCATCCACACCAGCGGCGCGATCAGCGACAGCACGACGAGGACGAGGGCCACCGTGCGGAAGATCTTGTACGGCCTGCGCAGCTTCATCGGTCCAGCCCCTTCTTGCGGTAGGTCAGGGCCCACATCACCCCGATGATGATCAGGAAGAAGATGATGAGGACGGTCGATGAGACGCCGTAGTCGTTGTAGTCGAAGCTGAGCCCATAGGCGTACACGTTGAGGGTCTCCACCTCGTGGAACGACCCGCCGCCGCGCCCCTTGGTGGCGTAGAGGATGTCGAAGGTCTTCAGGGCGTCGATGCCGCGCAGCAGGATCGCGACGATCACGGTGGGCATCAGCAGCGGCAAAGTGACGTGCCGGAACCGCTGCCAGGTGCTGGCGCCGTCGATCAGCGCCGCCTCCTGCGGCTCGTCGGACAGCGACGTCAGGCCGGCGAGCAGGATCAGCACGACCATCGGGGTCCACTGCCAGATGTCGATGAACATCGTCGTCGGCAGGGCCGAGTTCTGCCCGGAGAGCCAGGGCTGGGGGTCGATCCCGACCCAGCCGAGCACCTGGTTGGCCATGCCGATGTTGGGGTCGAAGATCAGCCGCCACATCATGCCGACCGCGACCGGGGTGGCCACCAGCGGCAGCAGGATCGCGACCCGGACCCACTTCTCACCGCGGAACGGCCGCCACAGCAGCAGGGCGATCGCCATGCCGAGGACGACCTCGAAGAAGAGCACGACGCCGGTGAAGAGGGCGGTGCGCCACACGGCTGGCCAGAACCGGTCGGTGTCGCCGAGCACGTCGAGGTAGTTCTGGAAGCCGATGAACGAGCTCTCGGCGCGGACCGACCCCTCGGCGTCGGTCAGGCTGAGGTACCCGGTCCACGCCACCGGAAAGATGATCAGCACGGCGACGAACAACATGGCGGGTGCCGCGAAGAGCCACTTGCGGTGCGCGTTGGCCCAGCGCGACCAGGCCGAGGTCTCCGGGGACGCCGGACGCGCCTCGGGCGATCTTTTGACTGGTGTGGTGACGGCTGACATGTGGTCTCCGGGTGGGTCAGGGCAGCGGCCCGACGCGGGGTGGCGGAGCCGGTCGGCTCCGCCACCTGCGCTTCGGGCTACTTCGCCTCGTCGTCGAGGAACTTCTGGAACGCCTCGTTGGCCGCGTCCGCCGAGGCGGCCGCGTCCTTGCCGGTGATCGCGTCGACGATCGGCTGGCCGACGATCTCCCGCGCCTGGGCGACCTTCTCGACCAGCGGCCGGTCGTGGCCCACGCCGTTGGCGGTGCTGACCGTGGTGGCCTCGGCGAGGTCCTTCGGGTAGGTCGCCGCGCCCTCCGGGTTCTCCCAGACGGAGGTACGGGCGCTGGGCACGCCGGCCTTCTGCTGCGCCAGCGCCTGCTCCTTGCCGGCCGCCCACTGGATGAACTTCCAGGCGTTGTCCTGGTTCTGCGACGCCTCGTTGACGCCCAGCGCCCAGGACGGGACGTTGTACGGCTTCGAGCCGGCCGGGCCGGCCGGGAAGGCCGCGAACCCGACGGTGTCGGAGACCTTCGACTTGGCCGGGTCGGTGGCGTTCTTGTAGAGCGAGTTGGCCTCGGTGTAGAAGGCCGCCTTGCCCTGGGTGAAGATCGCCATCGCCTCGGACCAGCTCATGTCGGTGCTGATGTTCTCCGGGCCGTGCTCACGCAGCAGCCCGCCGTAGTAGGCGTACGCCTGCTTGGCCTGCTCGGTGTTGATCGAGGCCTTGCCGCTGGCGTCGACGAAGTCGCCGCCGAAGCTGTAGAGGAAGCTGGAGAACTGGGTGACCGCGGCCGACTTGCCGGTGCGGGCCACGAAGCCCGCCACACCCGGGTTGTCCGCCTCGACCTTCGCCGCCTGCGCCTTGAGCTCGTCGAGGGTCTTCGGCGGGGCGGTGAAGCCGGACTTCTCGAGCAGGTCCTTGCGGTAGTAGAGGACCTCCTGCTCGGTGATGATCGGCACGCCGACCACCTTGTCCTCGTACGTGGTGGCCTGCACCGGTCCGGACTGGAAGTCGCCGACCTCGAACGCGCTGTCCGACTTGCTCTTCTCGGTCAGGTCGGCGAGGTACTTGTTCTTGGCGAACAGCTTCCCCTCCTGCAGCGGCCGGTACATCATCACGTCCAGGTCCTTGGACCCCGCGTTCAGCTTGACGTTGTACTGGTCGGAGAGCTGGTCCTCACCGAGCTGGGTGACCTCCACCTTCAGGCCCGACTGCTTCTCGAACTCCGGCAGGGCCTTCTTGATGTTCTCCGTCCAGACGTGGTTCACCAGCGTCACGCGAACGGTGTTCGAGCCGCCGGCGTCGTCCCCGCCGCCACCACAGGCGGACAGGCCGAGGGCGACGACCATCGCCAGGGAAGTCCCAATAACTGATCGACGTCTCACGTCCATCTCTCCTTATGCCGTGGCCGTGGCCGCCGCCCTGACCGGGTGGGCCGCCACCTCGCGGTTTACATCCGCTTAACAACCGGATGCTAGGCCGAAAAAACAGATTTATACAAGGGGTAGACCCAACTGATATGCTCCGTGACGTGAAATCGTCCTCCCCGGGGGCTGTGGCCGCCCAGCTCGCCCCTGTCGAGGCCGGCCTGCACGCGCGCGTCCTCGATCGCCTCGGCACGGCCATCTGTGACGGCGAGCTGACACCCGGGTCGGTCCTCAACATCGACGACCTGGTCGACCGCTACGCCGTGTCCCGCTCGGTCGTCCGCGAGGTGCTGCGGGTGCTCGCCTCCATCGGGTTCATCGAGACCCGCCGCCGCGTCGGGGTCATGATCCGCCCGTCGGAGCACTGGAACGTCTTCGATCCGCAGGTGATCCGCTGGCGGCTCGCCTCGGCCGGCCGCATCGTCCAGCTCCGCTCGATCACCGAGCTGCGTACCGCCGTCGAGCCGCACGCCGCCTGGCTCGCCGCCAGCCGCGTCGGCCACGACGAGGCGAGCGACCTGGTCGGGCTCGCGGCGAAGATGTGGGCCGCCGGCAAGGCCGGCGACGAGGAACGCTTCCTCCGGCTCGACATAGAATTCCACCGCCGGATCCTGGTCGCCTCAGGCAACGAGATGTTCGTCCGGTTGCAGGACCTGATCGCCGAGGTGCTCACCGGCCGGCACCAGCACCACCTCATGCCGCACCACCCGCACGAGCAGGCCCTCCAACTGCACGCCGAGGTGGCCCAGGCGATCCAGCGGCGCGACGGCGACCGCGCCCGACAGGCCATGGTGCAGCTCATGGAGCAGGCCTTCGACGAGATGAGCTCGATCTGGGAGCAGACCGGCGAGACCGCCGGCGCCTGAGCGCGACCCGCCGGGCTGGCGGCGTACCGGCGCGAGCGGCTCGCCGCCGACGAGCCTGCGCTGGCCCGCGCTCCGGGACCTCGACGGCCACCGGTGGTCGTTCCGGCTGACGGGCGGCGGGCCCTGCGGCGGTCGCACGGACCGCCGCAGGGCCGTGGTCAGCCGGCGTGCCCGGCGGTCGTCCGCGCCGGCCCGCGGCGGGCCGCGCGGCTCCCGCGGGTCACCAGCAGCAGCGCCACGATCAGGTACGGCACCGCGGCCACCGCGAACGCGACTCCGTTGCCGGCCCCGGTGGCGAGCAGGCCGTAGCCGGCGTAGACCGCGATGACCGTCACGTCGGTGGCCATCCCGGCCAGCGAGGTGACGGTGGCGCGGCTGCCCCCGGTGATCCGGGCCTGCAACCGGGCGTCGGCGAGCACGGTGGCGAGCTGGAAGCCGCAGAATGCCGCCGCGACCAGCGCGAAGCCGGCCGGCCGGGCGGACAGCGCCCCCGCGACCAGGGCCAGGGCCGACAGCGCCAGCAGACCGGCGTACCCCCGGGCGGTCAGCCGCTCCCCCGCCGGGGCCAGCAGGCCGCCCACGGCCACCCCGAACCAGGTGAGCAGGAGCAGCAGCGGCACGGTCGCCTCGCCGACGCCGGTGTCCCGGGCCAGCAGCGACGTGTACTCGTCGAGGGCGCCCCAGACCGCCGCGACGACCGCGACCAGCAGCACCGCCGCGCGCACGGTCCGGTCGGCGCGGACCTCGGCGAGCCCCGCCCGCAGGCTCGCCCACCAGCCGAGGTCCTCGTCGTCGTCCGCCCCGCCGTCGTGCCCGGTCCGCTCCGGTCCCCCGTCGCGCCCGGGCCCGTCCGGTCCGCCGTCGCCCACGACGAGGGCGGGCGCGGCGTCGGCCCGGACGGAGTCGGTGTCGGCCCGGACGGAGTGGGCGTCGGCCCGGACGGAGTCGGCGTCGAGATCGGCGGTCTCGGGTCGGCGGTGTTCGGGGAGGCGGGTGGCGACGGCGGCGGCGAGCAGGCAGGCGAGCACGCTCGCCACACCGACGGCCGGGTAGCCGCCAACAGCGAACACGGGACCGGCCAGCAGGATCGAGGCGAGCACGCCGGTCGTCCCGGCCGTCTTCGCCCGGCCGATGACGCGGGCGTAGCGGCCGGCGGCGCCCAGGCGGTCGAGTTCGGTGAAGACCAGCGCCTCCAGCGCGCCCGAGGCGAGCGCCCCGCCGGCGCCCCAGAGCACGAACCCGACGGCGAAGGCCGGGTACGAGGGCACGAGCACCCAGAGGGCGAAGCCGGCGGCGGTGAGCACCGGCGCGAGGCTGAGCAGCAGCCGCCGGGAGACCGCGTCGGCGAACGCGCCGGAGGGCACCTCCAGCAGGATGCTGGCGGCCGACCAGATCACGAACAGCGACGAGATCTGCCACACCGACAGGCCGGTGTCGCTGAACAGCAGCGCGTACAGCGGATAGAGCAGGACGAGTTCGCTGAGGAACGCGTACCCGTAGAGGGTGGCCGCCAGCCGGCGGACGCGCGCGTCGGACGCGCGCGGAGGGTGGACAGTCATGGGACCTTCCCGTGAGGACGAAGCGGACGCCGGACGTACGGCGACCGCGGCGGCCCACGGCAGTGGCCCCTAGCAGTGCATCAACATCGCCACGTCATGCCGCGATGGTAGCCGCGCCGGCCCGGGCCGTCACGCCCTTCGCCGGACACGCGCCGGGGTGGGATCCGATGTGGATCCCACCCCGGCGGTGTGGTCAGCGGCGGCGTTGCTCGCCCTCCAGCGGCGGGATCACCATGGTGGCCTCGCTGTCCTCGCCGGCCGGGCGGGCCGGGACGGTGGCGCCGCCCGAGGTGACCCGGGTGGCGTCCGGGTCGCCCTGTCGCGGCACGGGCACGGTCGGGTCGGTGTCGACGCGGGGACCGGAGACCACCTGCGTGGCGTCCGGGTCCGCCCCGACGCGCGGGGCGGAGACCACCTGGGTGGCCTCCGGGTCGGTGTCGACGCGCGGGCCCGAGACCACCTGCGTGGCGTCCGGGTCGCCGCCGTGCGTGGCCGCCGCGGCGAGGTGGGCCTCGCTGTCGCGGCGTCCGGCCTGGTAGGCGCGCGCGTGCGTGGCGATCAGCCGCGACTCCTGCTCGGCCCGGCTCAGCCACGACTCCCAGCGGCTCTGCATGGGACGGACCAGCCCGCCGCCCACCCCGACGACGAGGATGCCGCCGACGGTGGCCAGCACCGCGATCAGCACCGGAGTGGTGACCGCGGTGGCCACGCCGATCTGGTTGAGCGCGGCGATGACGCCCAGGCCGAGGATGAACACGGAGGCGATGCTGGCCAGGAGCCGGCCGTACGACAGCCCGCCGAGGGCGCCGCTGATGATGTCCTTCACCGCGTTGGCGATGGCGGCGGCCACCACGACGATGACGATCGCGACGAAGGCCCGGGGCAGCCAGGCGATCACACCAGCGATCAGGTCGGAGATGGGGTTCGGTCCCCAGATGCCGAAGGCCAGCTGGAGGGTCACCAGCAGCACCCCGTAGTAGGCGAGCTTGGCGACGATGTCGCTGGCGTCGTACCGGGAGCGGGCCAGGGCCCGGCGGACCCCGCCGCGTTCCACGGCACGGTCGAAGCCCACCCGCTCCAGCACCTTGTCCACGATCTTCAGCACGGCCTTGGCGATCAGCCAGCCGGCCACCAGGATCGCCACGAAGGCGACGGCCTTGGGCAGGAACAGCATCACCGACCGGAGGGCGTCCCCCACCGCGTCGCCGAAGTTGTCTCTCATCGGAATTCCTCCACACGGCATCCGGGTTCGTCCGGCCCGACCTACCCCCGGCGGCGACCGGGGAAACGCCCGGTCAGCGGCGCCGGCACCCGTAGGACACCGGGGCCTGGGCCTGCACCGGAGCCGGTGAGGTGATGTTGACCGTGGCCGTCTCGGTCGTGCTGCCCACGCCGCTGAAGGTCCAGCGCAGCGTCAACTCGACGGTGCGCTGGCCGTACCCGACCCGCTCGGTGAGCAGGCTGCCGGGCGCGCTGCCGGTACGCAGCCACTGGTAACGGATCTCCCCCGCCCGGCCGTTTGTCGACACGGTGGCGACCACGTCGACGGTGACGTCGCACCGGTCGCCGGCCGGCTGCGGCACCGCCACCGTCACCCCGGTCACCTCGAGCGGACTGATCCGCTGCCAGAGGTAGAGGCCGACGGCGGCGAGCAGCGCGACGGTCAGCAGGGTCGACAGCACCGAGGCCGCCGTCCGCCACGGCGACCGCCGTCGCGCCGGCGCCGGCCACGCGGGTGCCGGTGGTGGGGTCGTCGGCACGCCCGGCCCGAACCGCACCTCCCCGCCGGGCGGGACGGCGTGCCCGCCGGGCTGGCCGAGCTGCGTCCCCGGACCGGGCGCGGTGGTACGCCCGGCACCGGCCACGTGCCCGACCTCCGTGGCCGTCGCCCGGGCGGTCCACTCCCCCGGCGCGTGCCGCGCCGCCGGCCACGGCCCGGGGCCCCCGCCCAGGGCGCGCTGCGGCATCGTCGCCTCGCCGAGGTCCGGACGCACGGTCGCCGCACCGTGGGCCGGGGACGCCGTCGGCTCCCCCGCCGCCAGGCGCACGGTCGCCTCACCCGAAGCCGGGGACGGTGCCGTCCCCGCCAGGTACATGGTCGTGTCGCGCGAAGGCGGGTGCGTCGTCGGCTCCCCCGCCGCCAGGCGCACGGTCGCCTCATCGGAGGCAAGGCGCGCGGTCGGCTGCCCACCGGCCAGGTGCACCGTCGCGTCGCGCGAGGGCAGGTGCGCGGTGGGCTCCGCCTGTGGCTGCGGCTGGTGGACGTTCAGGCGGGCGGTCGCGGCGCCGTCGTCCGGCTGGCGGCGGGCGGGCAGCGCCTCGGTCGGGTCGTTCGGCTGGGTCACGGCGGCCCGCCCTCCGTCGTCGTGGTCGGCATCGAAGTGTCCGGTTTCAGCCCGGCGTGCAGAACGAGCGCAGCGTCACGTACACCGGCGGGCCCTCGGGCGAGGCGTTGCCGGCCTCGTCCACGGCGACGACCCGGACCGGGATCCGGGTGCTGCTCTTCGGCTGGGACAGCTCGCCCAGGACGCCCCGGAACACCCCGCGCGCGCCCGACGCCATGGGCACCTCGGTGGTGCGACCGTCCAGCGTGTACCGCAGGCTCACCCTCAGCTCCCCGGTGGCCGTACGGTCGTCGGCGACGACCGCGGAGATCGTGCTGGACGTCGGCCCGTACGGGCAGCCGCGCGGGTCGAGTTCGCCCGGGCTGGCCGCGACCCGGTCGACGGAGGGCGCGACGGTGTCCGCCGGCGCGGCGCTGGCGCTGGCCGACGCGGTCGGCGGGGCGGGGGCCGACGTCGTCGGCGCGCCGGTACCGGCCGGCTCCGGTGCGGCCGTCGTCGCCGTCGGTGCGACGGGAGGCGTCGGGCTGGGCGTCGTCCCGGCCGTCGGGCTCGGCGCGGGGGCCGACTCGGAGGGCGCACCCGTCGGCTCCGCCGGCGCCTCGGGTGCGGGCGTCCCGGCAGCGGGCAGCGGCTCCTCGCGGCCGGCGTAGCTGAACCCGGCGCCGCCGAGCAGCAGCGCCGCCGCCAGCCCGCCGCCGACCAGCGCCGCGCGGGCCCGCCCGGACCGCAGCCACGTCCACCGGTCCGTCGCCTCGCCGAACGCGGTGCTGGCCACGCTGGTGGCCCCGCCGGTGCCGTCCGGGAACGGCAGGAGTGCGGCGAGCAGGGCCGCCCTCCTGGCCAGCTCGCGCAGGCCACGCTCTTCCCACCGCCGGCCGTACGCGTCGGCCGCCACCCGCTCCAGCACGGCGAGGAAGACCTGGGCGGGTTGCGGCCGCTCGGCCGGTTGCTTGGCCATGCCGTGCCGCAGCAGTTCGTGCACCGGCTCGGGGGCCGGTTCGGTGGGGATCGGCGCGTGGGCGTGCTGCTGGCGCAGGGTGAGCAGGTCCCGCCCGTCGAAGGGCGGGTGGCCAGTGAGGCACTCGTAGAAGGTGGCGGTGGCCGCGTAGATGTCGCAGGCCGGGCTCGCCGGGGCGCCCGTCCACTGCTCGGGGGCCATGTAGCGGGGAGTGCCGGTGACGCTGACCCCGGAGCTCTCGCCCACCGGCATGGCGATGCCGAAATCGGCCAGTTTGCTGGCGCCCTCGGCGGTGACCAGGACGTTCTCCGGCTTGTAGTCGCGGTGCACGACGCCCCGGGCGTGCGCCGCGCCGAGCCCGGCCAGCGAGCCCTTGAGGACGCAGAGCGCCGACTCCGGCGTCGTCGCTCCGTGCGCGCGCAGCAGCTGCCGCAGCGACACGCCGTTCACCAGTTCCATGACGATCGCCGCGCCGCCGGGCGACTCGACGTACTCGTAGAGGCGGGAGACGTGCGGGTCGTCGATGCCGGCCAGCAGCCGGGCCTCGGCGCGGAACGCGGTGCGGAACGCCGGGTCGTCACCGATGCCGCCGGTGAGGTACTTGATCGCCACCGGGGTGCCGGTCGCCTCGTGCACGGCGAGGTCCACCCGGCCGGACGCGCCGGCGCCGAGCTGCCGCACCGGGCGGTAGCCGGAGACCTGCCAGCCGGTCACGCGTGCACCTCCCCGTTCTGGGGACGGTGGGGCCGTCCCCCGGTCGCCATTGTGGTCGCGGGAGCCGGCGCGGCCATCGGCGCAACGGCTGCTTCCGGCCCCCGGACGTCCGGGGCGTCCCGGCGGGTGGCGGCATGGTCGGTTACGGACACACGTCACTGGTACCACCCGCCGGCAACCGCACCGCGCCACGGCGCTCCCAGCCGGGCCGGCTGGACTAGGGTGCAGGCCGTGGGCAGCGAGGCGACTCCCGAGGCAGCGACCCGTCGGCCGATGACGACCCGGCGGTGGCTCACTGTCCTGTTGCTGACGATGACCGCCCTGGTCCTGCTCGGCGGGGGCGCCGGCGCCGCCGCGCTGAGGCACACCGCCGCGGTCTCCAACCACCTCGCCGACCAGGTCGCCCCGGCCCGTACGGCGGTCGGCCAGCTCGACAGCGGCCTGCTCGCCCAGGCGGCGGCCGTACGCGGCCACGTCGTCACCGCCGACCCGCGCTTCCTCGACGCGTACCGGCGGGGCGTCGAGAGCGAACGCGCGACCATGTCCCGGCTGCACGAGCTGCTCGCCGGCGAGCCGGAGGCGCTGGCCGACCTCGACCGGGCGCAGCGGCTGGCCGACCGCTGGCGCACCGAGTACGCCGAACGCCTGGTCGCCGCCCGGCAGGCCGGCGGGACGCCGGAGGAGCTGGCGCCGCTGGTGACCGGGGACGCGGAGACCTTCGCGGCGGTACGCGCCGAGCTGACCGGGCTGGTCGCCCGCCTCGACGGGATCCGGGACGCCGGCCGGGACGACCTCGACCGGGCCCGGGCGCTGCGGGACCTGACCTTCGTGGCGATCCTGGCGGCCCTGCTGCTGTGCGGGATCGTCGGATCCGTGCTGGTGCGCACGCGGGTGCTGCGCCCGTTGGACCGGCTGGGCGCCTCGGTGCGGCAGGTGGCCGGCGGCGACTTCCGGCACCGGCTGCGGCCCGACGGCCCCGCCGACATCGCCCGGCTGACAAGTGACGTGGAGACGATGCGCCGCACCGTGGTGGAGGCGTGGGAGCGCAGCCAGCACGACCGGGACGCCCTGGAACAGCAGGCGGCCGAGCTGCGCCGCTCCAACGAGGACCTGGAGCAGTTCGCGTACGTGGCGTCGCACGACCTGCAGGAGCCGCTGCGCAAGGTGGCGTCGTTCTGCCAGATGCTGGAGCGCCGCTACGCCGACCAGCTCGACGACCGCGCCCGGCAGTACATCGGCTTCGCCGTCGACGGGGCCAGCCGGATGCAGGAGCTGATCAACGACCTGCTGACGTTCTCCCGGATCGGCCGGGTCTACGGTGAGCTGCGGGAGGTCGACCTGGCCGAGGTGTTCGCGCAGGCCGAGTCGAACCTGTCCCGGGCGGTGGACGAGTCCGGCGCGACGATCACCCGCGACCCGCTGCCCACCGTGCGGGGCGAACCGACCCTGCTGACCATGCTCTGGCAGAACCTGCTGGGCAACGCGGTCAAGTTCCGCAGCCCCGACCGGGCGCCGCTGATCCGGGTGACGGTGACGGAGACCCCGCAGGACTGGTCCTTCGCCGTCGAGGACAACGGCATCGGCATCGACCCCCGGTACGCCGAGAAGATCTTCGTCATCTTCCAGCGCCTGCACCCCCGTGGCACGTACCCGGGCACCGGCATCGGGCTCGCGGTGTGCAAGAAGGTCGTCGAGTTCCACGGCGGCACGTTGAGCCTGGACGAGGCGTACCGCGACGGGACCCGCTTCGTGTTCACGATGCCGCGGCTGCCGACGGCGGTCGTACCCGCGCAGCCCGGCGAGCCGGCCGCGGAGTCGGCGGCCGGGGTCTGAGAGACTGCCCGCCGCCCCGGGTCAGGCCTGCGGGCGCCGGTGGCCGTCACCGGGCACCGGCGCGGCGGGTTCCGGGCGCTGCGCCGCCGGTGGCTCCGCGTCCCGGGTGAACTTGTCGAAGAAGCGCAGCAGCTCCACCGGGAACGGCATCACCAGCGTGCTGTTCTTCTCGGCCGCCACGTCCACCACCGTCTGCAACAGCCGCAGCTGGTAGGCCCCCGGCGTGCCCGCCATCGCCCGGGACGCGTCGGCGAGCCGGCGGGACGCCTGGTACTCGCCGTCGGCGGCGATCACCCGGGCGCGGCGTTCGCGTTCCGCCTCGGCCTGGCGGGACATCGACCGTTTCATCCCCTCGGGCAGCGCGACGTCCTTGACCTCGACCCGCTCGATCAGCAGCCCCCACGGCCCCTCCGTCGGCGCGTCGATGACCGCCTTCAGCTCGGCGTTGACCCGGTCCCGGTCGCCGAGCACGGTGTCCAGGTCGGCCTTGCCGATCACCGAACGCAGGGCGGTCTGTGCCACCTGGAGCACGGCCGAGGGGTAGTCGTGGACGTTCACCAGCGCCTTCACCGGGTCGACGACCCGGTAGTAGACCACCGCGTCGACGGTGAGGGTGACGTTGTCCCGGGTGATCGCCCCCTGCGGAGGCACCCCGATGACGGTCGTCTGCATGCTGACCCGGACCATCCGGTCGGCGACCGGGACGATCAGCCGCAGGCCGGGCTCCCGGACCGGCGTCAGCACCCGGCCGAAGCGGAAGACGACGCCGCGCTGGTACTGCTGCACCAGCCGGACGCTCAGCGCGCCGACGAGCGCCAGGAGCGCGGCCACGATCACCACGCCGACCACGACCGCTTCCACGGCACCCCCGATCCGAACGGCTCCCCGGGCCGCCCCTTTCCCGCTGCGCCGGGAAGTAGTCCCGGCGCAGCGGGTGGCCGGCCGGCCCGCCGGATCAGCCGGCCGACCCGCCGCGGCCGGAGAGGCGGGCGGAAACCAGCGCGATCCCGCACGCCGCGACGGCGCTCAGCGGGGCGATCAGGAAGCCGACGGTCACCTCGCCCGCCGCGTCCAGCACCACACCGGTCACCGCCGCGCCGCCCGCGCTGCCCACCGAGAACGCCGTGGCCGCCCAGGCGAACGCCTCGGCCACCGTGCCGGTGGGCGCCACGTCGTCGATCGCGACGAAGGCGATGGTCAGCAGCGCCGGCAGCGCGAGCCCGCTGACCGCCATCAGCGCCAGCATCGCGGGCGGGGCCGGGGTGAGCAGCAACGGCAGGTAGCCGGCGGCGAAGACGCCGACCACGCGCGGCAGCGTGGCGTGCCGGCGCAGTCCGCCGAAGCGCACGTAGAGCAGGCCGCCGACCAGCGCCCCGGTCGCCTGCGCGGCGAGCAGCCAGCCGGCCCAGGACCGGGCCCCGGCCGCCTCGGCGTATCCGGTCGCGGCGACTGTCACGCTCCCCACCGCCGCGCCGACCAGCAGCAGCGCCCCGAGGACCAGTCGGAGCCGGCCGGCGCGCAGCGGCCCGGCCCAGTGGCGTACCGCCGGCTCGCCCCGCCAGCGCCGGACCGCGTCGGTCGTGGCGAACCACGCGGTGCCGGCGGCCTGGAAGCCCGCGGCGGCGGCCAGGCCGCCGGTCGGGCCGGCCAGGCCCACGGCGGCGAGCGTGACCACCGGGCCGAGGATGAAGATCAGCTCCTGGACGGCGATGTCCAGGGTGTACGCGGTCTGCACCCGGTGCGCGGGGAGCAGGTCGCGCCAGAGCACCCGCAGGCACGACTCGAACGGGGGCGCGCCCGCCCCGGCCAGGGCGGCGGCGAACACGGTGACCGGCAGGTTGACGTGCGCGGCGGTGAGGGCGAAGCCGATCGTCGACGCCGCCACGGAGAGCCACAGCACCGGCGGCTGCCGCCAGCGCTGCGCCATCCGGGCGAGCATCGGCTGGCCCACGGCGGTGCCGGCGGTGAACGCGCCGACCAGCAGGCCCGCGACGGTCAGCGTCATCGTCTCGCGGGCGAAGACGAGCAGGGCCAGGGGCGCCGCGCCGAGCGGGAGCCGGCCGAGCAGGCTGGCCGCCAGGACCCGGGCGGTCTGCGGCGCCCGCAGCACCGCGAGGGCGGAGGTGTCGGTGGGGTCGGCGGGCGGGTGGTCGGCGGGCGGTACGAGTTGGCGGTGATCGGATCCGGGCATGACTGAGCGCTCCCGAGCGTGGCGGAGATGGACCGGGGGGCGGTGGAGTGCCGGGCCGGTCAGGGAACGTAGTCGGAGCGATCGTGACCGTCGCCGTAGAGCGGGAGGTCCGGGGTGACCCAGAGGCCGTGCACGGCGGCGACGGCATGCGGCGGGATCACGCTGGACAGTCTAGACCCGAACGCCGCCACCGGTGGGGGCCAGCCGCGCCGGATTGGCCCTGGCCACCGCGCCGACCGACCCCCCTACGATGACGGCCCACGACTCGCCGCACCGCCGGGAGGACGTCATGCGGGAGCGCTTCGCCGACCTGTCCACGCCGCTGATCGCCGACGCCTGCGTACGCCTCGGCGTGCCCCCGCGCGCGGCGCCGGCCGGGATCCGGGCGGTCGTCCCCGGTCACCGCCTCGTGGGCCGGGCGCTGCCGGTGCGCCACCACGGCAGCGTGGACGTGTTCCTGGAGGCGTACGAGAACGCGACCCCGGGCGACGTGCTCGTGATCGACAACGGCGGCCGGAGCGACGAGGCGTGCGTCGGGGACCTGGCGGTGCTGGAGGGCGTCGCGGCCGGGATCGCCGGGCTCGTCGTCTGGGGCCTGCACCGGGACACGCCCGAGCTGGTGGAGATCGGCCTGCCCGTCTTCAGCTACGGCAGCCTCCCGTCAGGCCCGGGCCGCCTCGACGCGCGGGAGCCGGAGACGCTCACCAGCGCCCGGGTCGGGCCGCACGTGGTGACCGCCGACGACCTCGTCGTCGCCGACGACGACGGGGTGCTGTTCGTGCCCGCCGCACGGGCCGCGGAGCTGTTCGCGGCGGCGGAGCGCATCGGGACCGTCGAGCGGGTCCAGGCGCGGCGGATCCGCGCCGGGGAGACGCTGCGGGAGCAGACCGCCTTCGCCGACTACCTGGCCCGCCGCGCCGCCGACCCCGCCCACACCTTCCGGCAGCACCTGCGGCAGGTCGGCGGGGCGATCGAGGAGTGACCGGGTGTCACCGCAGGCGCGCGTGAGGGTGGTCATAGCGGCTGGACGCCCCACCGTGGCGGGCTGCTAGCCTCGTCGGCAGGTCATGAGCGCCAGCGTCAAGCCCCGGCTCGCTGGCCGGCAACCCTCGTCCGCGCAGGGGTGCCCCGGGTGAGGACCAGGCACCGGAGCGGCTCCGGTGCAAGCGCGGCCTGGTTCCCAGGTCGTCCCGACCGAGGAGAGCCATGTCCTTCCGCATCTGCGCCCCACCGGCGGTCCCCGCCGTGGCCCCGACGTCGCCGGCGCTGATCCGGCGCCGCCACATCGACATGATGCGGGTCTGCGCCACCTCCTGTCGCCCCGGCGACGCGCGCTAGCCGCGCCACCCCTTCTTTCCCCGAACCATTCCAGCGGTACGCCCACCGGGCGCACCGTCGGCGACGCGCGCCCCGTGCCCGTCGCCGCAGACACCTCATCGGAGACACCTGTGCGAGTCCTTTCCTCCCTCACCCGCGCCGCCGCCCTCGGCGTGGCCGCCGTCCTGGCCGCCACCGCCCTGACCGCCTGCGGCGACGACGCGGCCGGCGCGGCCGACAACCCGTACGGCCTGCTCCAGCCGGGCGTGCTGCGCACCGGCACGCTCACCGACGCCCCGCCGAACGTCTACCTCAAGGACGGCAAGTTCACCGGCTTCGACAACGACCTGCTCGTCGCGGTCGCCGGGAAGGTCGGCCTGAAGGTGGAGTTCGTCGGCACCGACTTCTCCGCCCTGCTCTCCCAGGTCAACAACCGCAAGTTCGACGTCGGCAGCTCCTCGATCACGATCACGGAGGCGCGCAGGAAGACCGTCGACTTCGGCAACGGCTACGACTTCGGCCACTTCGGACTCGACGTGCCGGCCGGCTCGTCGATCACCGGCTTCGACCAGCTCGCCGGCAAGCGGGTCGTGGTCGTGCAGGGCACCGTCCAGGACGACTACGCCACCGGCGAGGGGCTCGACCCGGTGCGGGTGCCCGACTACAACGGCGCGATCAACCAGCTCAAGGCCGGCACGGCCGACGCCTGGATCGCCCCCGCCGAGATCGGCGACAAGTCGGCCGCCGACAGCGCCGGCAAGATCACCGTGGCGGCCAAGCTGCTCAGCCCGGCCCCGACGGCGTACGCGTTCGCCAAGGGCAACGACAAGCTGCGCGAGGCGCTCGACAAGGGCCTCGACGAGGTGATCGCGGACGGCACGTGGAGCCGCCTGCAGGCCCAGTACTACCCGGGCCGCCCGATCCCGGCCGACTTCACGCCGGGCAGCGGCACGGTCGCGGTGCCGTCGGCGTCGGCCACCTCCTGAGACGTACGGACGACGAGCGAGCGGGGCGGTAGGAGCGACGATGGATCCGTTGAGCACCCTGTGGGAGACCTTCTTCGACGCCGACTCCATGCGCGAGGCGCTGCCCGAGATGCTGACGGTGGGGCTGCCCAACACGCTGATCCTGGCGATCTCCGCCGCCCTGCTCGGCTCGGTGCTGGGCATGGCGCTGGCCGTCGCGGGCATCTCGCGTACGCGATGGTTGCGGTGGCCGGCGCGGGTCTACACCGACGTGTTCCGCGGCCTGCCCGCCGCGGCGACGATCCTGCTCATCGGCGTCGGCCTGGCGCCGCTGGGCATGCAGGTGTGGGGGCCCAACCCGTATCCGCTGGGCATCCTGGCGCTGTCGCTGATCGCGGCGGCCTACATCGGCGAGATCTTCCGCTCCGGCATCCAGTCGGTGGAGGCCGCCCAGTTGGAGGGGGCCCGGGCGCTGGGCCTGTCCTGGGGCGAGGCGATGCGCCTGGTGATCGTGCCGCAGGGGATCCGGCGGGTGCTGCCGGCCTGGGTGAACCAGCTGATCGCGCTCATCAAGGACTCCAGCCTGGTCTACTTCCTCGGCCTGCTGGCCAGCCAGCGGGAGCTGTTCCGGATCGGGCAGGACTACGCGGCGAACACCGGTAACCAGTCGGCGCTGCTGCTGGCCGGGCTGTTCTACCTGACGCTGACGGTTCCGCTGACGCACGCCGTCAACTGGATCGACCGGCGGCTGCGGCACGGCCGGCAGGCCGCCGCGCCCGCTGACGGCGACGACGACCTCGACCTGGCGCTGCCGGGCGCGGCGGGAGGGAACCAACGATGAGCATCGACACGACGACCTCGGTGAGCCTGAGCGTCCGCGACGTGCACCTGGCCTTCGGGTCGCACCGGGTGCTGCGCGGGGTGGACCTGGACGTGGCGCGCGGCGCGACGGCCTGCGTGATCGGCCCGTCCGGGTCGGGCAAGTCCACCCTGCTGCGCACGATCAACCGGCTGATCGAGCCCGACCGTGGCGACGTGCTGCTGGACGGGCGCAGCGTGCTGGCCGACGACCCGGACGCCCTGCGGCAGCGGATCGGCATGGTCTTCCAGCAGTTCAACCTCTTCCCGCACATGACCGTGCTGCGCAACGTCACCCTCGCGCTGCGCCGCATCCGCAAGCTCGGTGAGGACGAGGCGGTGGCCGTCGCCCGCGAGCACCTGGAGCTGGTGGGGCTGGCGGCCAAGGCCGACGCCCGCCCGGCGCACCTGTCGGGCGGGCAGCAGCAGCGGGTCGCGATCGCCCGCGCGCTGGCGTTGCGCCCGCAGGTGATGCTCTTCGACGAGGCGACCTCCGCCCTGGACCCGGAGCTGGTAAAGGGCGTGCTCGGGCTGATGGCCGAGCTGTCCGCCGGGGGCATGACGATGGTGGTGGTCACCCACGAGATGGGCTTCGCCCGCGAGGTCGCCGACACGGTGGCGTTCATGGACCGCGGCGTGGTGCTGGAGGCCGGCGAGCCGGCCGCGATCTTCGAGCGGGCCGAGCATCCCCGGCTGCGCCGCTTCCTCTCCCAGGTGCTCTAGCGCCCGGCCGACGCTTGGCAATATCCTCCACTGCACACGCGACGCCTGGAGTTCCTTTTCATGGGGCCGCCCCCGCCCCCACCTCCGGCCGCAGAGGAGAGACGCCATGCACGTCGAGAATTCCGCACTGGACCGCCGGACCCTGCTGCGGGCCGGCCTCGGCGCCGCCACGGTCGCGGTCGTCGGCAGCCAACTCGCCCTCCCCACCGCCGCACAGGCGGACCCCGGCACCGACCTGGACTGGATCTACAGCTGCGACGAGTGGGGCGCGCGCCCGCCGGCCGACCCGCTGGCGGTCAGCGCCATCCCCACCAACAAGATCATCGTGCACCACATGGCGTTCCCGAACGTCACCGACTACTCCGAGGCACAGGCGGTCAAGCTGGCCCGCGACTGCCAGAACCTGCACATGGACGGCAACGGCTGGTCCGACACCGGCCAGCACTTCACGATCAGCCGCGGCGGGTACGTCATGGAGGGACGCCGGGGCAGCCTGGAGCGGTTGCGCGCCGGCGACCGGCAGATGATCTCGGCGCACTGCCCGGGAGAGAACGGCCGGGCCATCGGCATCGAGAACGAGGGCACGTACGTCACCGAGACCCCGCCGGAGGCGCTGCTGGACTCGCTGGTCACGCTCTGCGCGACCATCTGCCGGCGGTACGGGCTGCACGCCCACGACATCTTCGGCCACTGGGACTTCCGCACCACCCTGTGCCCCGGGGCCGCCTTCTACGGTCAGTTCCCCGCCCTGCGCCGCCGGGTCTTCGAGGCCCTCGGCACCGACCTCGCCGACGTGCCGGCCCGCCGCTGGCCGGACCTGTGGCGCTTCGTCGGCTCCCCCAGCGTCCGGGTGGTGCAGTACCTGCTGGCCCACCGCGGCTACACCGTGCCGGTCAACAGCGTCTTCGACGCCGCCACCGTCGCCGCCGTGCAGGACTGGCAGTACCGCAACGGCATCGCGGTCGACGTCGACGCCACCCTCACCGCGCCCACCTGGGAGACCCTGGTGCCGGAGCTGGGCAAGGACGCCACCGGCCTCCCGGTCACCGCCGTGCAGTTCCTGCTGAACTTCCGGGGCCACCCCGGGGTCACCGTCACCGGCGAGTACGACCACCCGACCAGGACGGCCGTCAAGGACGTCCAGCGCGTCCACGGGCTGCCGGCCCACGGCAAGCTGGACCTCGACACCTGGTGCGCGCTCGTCGGCGGCGTCGTACGCCGGTCGTTCCGCCACTGACCACCGCCGCCGGCCCGCCGGGGCGGTCCGCACCGGCGGGCCGGCGAAACGCGGTCGCACCTCACCCCCGCCAGGCCCCTGATCTGCGACGATGGGTCCGTCGCGACCGGAGGAGGGTGCCGTGGCGTCTCGACTCAACCCGTACTTCAGCTTCCCGGGCAACGCGCGGAAGGCAATGGAGTTCTACCAGCGCGTGTTCGGCGGTTCGCTGTCGACGAGCACCTTCGGCGCGATGGGCACCGACGATCCCGCGCTGGCCGACAAGATCATGCACGCGATGCTGGAGACCGACCGGGGCTTCACCCTGATGGGCTCGGACACCGCGCCGGGGATGGAGCACGAACCCGGCAACAACGTCTCCGTGAGCCTCAGCGGCGACGACGCCGACGAGCTGCGCGGCTACTGGGAGCAGCTCGCCGACGGCGGCACGGTGAGCGTGCCGCTGGAGAAGCAGATGTGGGGCGACGAGTTCGGCATGTGCGTCGACCGCTACGGCATCGGCTGGATGATGAACATCGGCCAGCCGCAGGGCTGACGGGGTGTAGCGGCGGCGCGAACGGGTAGGGACCGCTGTCCGGCGGGCCCGGGCGGCGCCCCACCGGCGCGGCCCCGGCCCGCAGCCGCCGGCCGGAGGGGTGCCCCGATGCTGTCGCCGCCCGCGCACCCACGGCCCGCTCACCTCGCCCGGCGCGTTGGTGGCGCTGGCGTCGGCGCCGACGACCGCCCCCGCCCGGGCGCGCCCCGGCCGCGATGACCCGCGTCCGGAACCTGCGCGTCCGCCCGGACCTGCTCTACGTGGCGAGCGGCTGGAGCACCCTGGTGACCGACGTGCGCGGCCGGATCACCGGCGTCGACCCGCAGGGCTTCTTCGCCCGCAACACCCGGGTGCTCAGCACCGAACGCCTCAGCGTGGACGGCCGCGAGCCGGTCCCGTTCAGCACGGCCAACGTGGCCGGGCACGCCCAGCTCTCGTACGCCGCCCTCGGCGACGGTGACACACTGCCCTCCCGCGCGGCCTACCTGCTGGTGGAGCGCTTCGTCGGCGCGGGGCTGCGGACCCGGCTGACCGTGGTCAGCTACGCGGCCGTGCCGCTGGACCTGCGGCTGCGGATCCACCTCGCCGCCGACTTCGCCGACACCAGCGAGGCCGAGACCGGCCGCCGGGTGCAGTCCGGCACGGTCGACGCGAGCTGGGACGACCGGAACCGGGAGCTCCGCCTGACCTACCGGTGCGACGGCCTCGACCGGGCGGTGGCGATCGGCGTACGGGCCGACACGCCCGTCCGGTACGCCGACGCCGCCCTGACGGTCGACCTCGCGGTGCCGCCCCGGGGGTCCCGCCGGGTGGAACTCCTCGTCGAACCCGTCTTCGACGGGCAGCGCCTCGCCGCGCCGCCACCGACCTTCGCCGAGCCGGACGACGCGGCCGCGCGCGCCCGGGGCACCCTGGCCGGCGAACTCGCGCGGCTCGCCAGCAGCAACTTCGACGTCACCGCCGCCTGGCGGTGCGCGGTCGACGACCTATCCGTGCTGCCGCTGGGCGAACCGGAGGGCCCGACGGCGCCCATGGCGGGCCTGCCCATCTACCAGGAGATCTTCGGCCGCGACACGATGACCGCCTCGTGGCAGTCCCTGCTCGCCGGGCCGACGATGCTGGCGGACAGCCTGCGGCTCAACGCCCACCACCTCGGGCGGCGCGTCGACGACTGGCGCGACGAGGAACCCGGCAAGCCGTTGCACGAGGCCCGGCGGGGCCCGGTGTCCGCGCTCGGGATCGACCCGTTCGACGGCTACTACGGCGACTGGTCGACCGCGCCGGACTTCCTGGTCTTCCTCGGCCAGTACCTGGCCTGGACCGGGGACCTCGACACGGTACGGGACCTGCTGCCGACCGCGCGGCGCGTGCTGGGCTGGATCGACCGGTTCGGCGACCTCGACCGGGACGGCTTCCTCGAATACCACCGCCGCTCCCCCGCCGGCCTGAAGAACCAGGGGTGGAAGGACTCGGACACCGCCATCGTCGACGAGCACGGCGAGGTGGTGCCGAACCCGATCGCGACCAGCGAGTTGCAGGCGTACTGGTACGCCGCGCTGCGGCACGCCGGGATGGTGTTCGCCGCGGCCGGCCATCCCGCGTACGGCGCCGGACTGGTCCGCCGGGCCGCCGCCCTGCGGCGCCGCTTCCACCGGGCCTACTGGATGCCGGACCGGGGCTGCCACGCGTTGGCGCTGGGGCCGGACAAGCAGCAGGTGCGCTCGGTGAACTCCAACGACGGCCACCTGCTGGCCACCGGGATCGTGCCCGCCCGCATCGCGCCCCTGGTCGCCGACCGGCTGCTCGCCCCCGACATGTTCAGCGGCTGGGGGGTGCGCACCCTGTCCTCGGCGCACCCGGCGTACGACCCGTTCAGCTACCACCGGGGCAGCGTCTGGCCGGTCGAGGCGGGCACGATCGGCCTGGGGCTGGCCCGGTACGGCTGCTGGGAGCACCTGCACCGGCTCGCGGAGGGGATGTTCTCCGCGGCGGCGCTCTTCACGGAACACCGCCTGCCGGAGGTGCTCAGTGGACTGCCCCGCGACGACGCCCATCCGCACCCCGGCGTCTACCCGGACTCCTGCTCCCCGCAGGCCTGGTCCGCCAGCGCGGTCGTCGCGCTGATCCAGGCGCTGCTGGCGCTGCGCCCGGCCGCGCCGCTGCGGACGATCTTCGTCGACCCGCACCTGCCGGAGTGGCTGCCGGACCTCACGCTGGAGGGCGTGCGCGTGGGCGGGCGCACCGTCGACCTGACCGTACGCCGCGGGCGCGGCGGGCGCACGTCGCTGCGCGCCCGGGGCGACCGGATCGCGGTGGTCCGCCGGCCCACGCTCCAGGCCTCGGCGACCCGCCGCCGGTCCTGACCGGCCGATGCCCGGACCGGGTCCGTGGAGACGCCGCGCCCGGGCCCGCCGGCACAACGCGGAATCGGCGGTCGCAGCCGTCAGGGCTAGGATCCGGTGGTGGGCGGTCAAGGGCTCATCCAGGACGACGAACGGTTGCGCCGCATCGAGGCGGTGACCGACGCGACGCTGTCCCGCCTCGACGCGGCCGACCTCTTCGACGAGCTCCTCGACCGCGTCCGGGACCTGCTCGACGTCGACACGGCGGCCATCCTCATGCTGGACATGCACTCCCAGCAGCTCGTGGCCACCGCGGCCAAGGGGCTGGAGGAGGAGGTCCGGCAGGGGTTCCGCGTCTCCGTGGGCCGCGGGTTCGCCGGCCGGATCGCCCTGACCGGACGGCCGGTGATCGTCGAGGAGGTCACCCCCGACGTCGTGGTCAACCCGGTCCTGCTGTCGATGGGGCTGCGGTCGCTGCTCGGCGTGCCGATGTTCGCCAGGGGCGAGCTGATCGGCGTGCTGCACGTCGGCACGCTGAGCCAGCGCCGGTTCACCACCGACGACGTACGCCTGCTGGAGCTGGTCGCCGACCGGGCCAGCCTGGCCAACCTCGCCCGGTCCACCAACCTCGACCACAACGCCGCCCTCGCCCTGCAACGCAGCCTGCTGCCCGCCCAGCTGCCCAGCCTGCCGGGCCTGGACATGGCCGCCCGGTACGTGCCCGGGCACGTCGCCGGGATCGGCGGCGACTGGTACGACGTGTTCGTCCTGCCCTCGGGCTGGCTGGGCCTGGTCATCGGCGACGTGTCGGGCCACGGCCTGCAGTCGGCCGTGGTCATGGGGCGCGTCCGCAGCGCGCTGCGCGCCTACGCGCTGGTCTGCGATGACCCGGCGGAGGCGTTGACGCTCCTCGACCGCAAGGTCAGCCACTTCGAGGCCGGAAACCTCACCACGGCGCTCTACGCCATGATCTCCCCCGACCGGACCCGCATCCGGCTCTCCACCGCCGGGCACCTGCGCCCCGTCCTCGCCGTGCCGGGCCAGCCGGGCGCGCCCGTCCCGGTCCACGCCGATCCCCCGCTCGGCACGGGTCGCCGGCCGCCGCCCCGGCAGCAGGCGGAGGTGGACTTCCCGCCGGGCGCGGTGCTCGTCTGCTTCACCGACGGCCTCGTCGAACGCCGCCACGAGGTCATCGACGTCGGCCTCGACCAGCTCGCCGACGTGGTCCGGCCGGCACCGGCCGAGCAGGTGTGCGCCGAGGTCATGGACGCCCTCGGCACCGAGCAGCCGACCGACGACATCGCCATGCTGGTCGTCCACCGGCTCCTGACCCCGCACTGATCCGTCAGACCGCCCGCCCAGGCGCGCCGTCCGGACGGGCGACGCCGGCCGCGTGGTCGCCGGCCCGTTTGGCGGGAGGCGATCGCGGAAAGAGTGGCGGGCATGAAGTGGGCAAGCCGAGCCGTACCCGCCGCCGTCGCCGCCGTCGCGGCCCTCGCCGCACGTGACCTGATCCAGCGCGACCACGCGTTGCTGCGCAACTTCCCGGTCCTCGGCCGGGCCCGGTACCTGCTGGAGTCCATCGGGCCGGAGCTGCGCCAGTACATCGTCGCGGGCAACAACGAGGAGCGGCCGTTCACCCGCGACCAGCGCCGCTGGGTGTACGCGTCGGCGAAGCAGCAGAACAACTACTTCGGCTTCGGCACCGACAACGACATCGAGTTCACGCCCGGATATCCGATCATCAAGCACCGCACCTTCGGCCGGGCCGTCCCGCCGTCGACGCCGGGCGCCGGACACGACGTACGGCTGCCGTGCGCCAAGGTGCTCGGCGCCGCGCGGGGCCGCGCCCACGCGTTCCGGCCCGAGTCGGTGGTGAACATCTCCGGGATGAGCTTCGGCTCGTTGTCCGGCAATGCCGTCGAGGCGCTCAACCGGGGCGCCGCCCTGGCCGGCTGCCTGCAGAACACCGGCGAGGGCGGGCTGTCGCCGTACCACCGCAAGGGCGGTGACCTGGTCTTCCAGATCGGCACCGCGTACTTCGGCTGCCGCGACGAACGCGGCCGGTTCAGCCTGGACCGGCTCAGGGACCTGGTCGCCGGCGCGCCGGTGCGGGCGCTGGAGATCAAGCTCAGCCAGGGCGCGAAGCCCAGCCTCGGCGGCCTGCTGCCGGCGGCCAAGGTCTCGGCGGAGATCGCGGCGACCCGGGGCATCCCGCAGGGGCGCGACTGCGTCAGCCCGTCGCGGCACGCCGAGTTCTCCGACTGCGACAGTCTGCTCGACTGGGTGGAGCTGCTCGCCGCCGAGACGGGCCTGCCGGTCGGCATCAAGTCCGCGGTGGGCGACCTCGGCTTCTGGGAGGAGCTGACCACCCTGATGCGCGACACCGGGCGTGGGGTCGACTTCGTCACCGTCGACGGCGGCGAGGGCGGCACCGGCGCCGCGCCACTGATCTTCACGGACTCGGTGTCGCTGCCGTTCCAGCAGGGTTTCACCCGGGTCTACAAGGTCTTCGCCGAGCGCGACCTGCACGAGCAGGTGGTGTTCGTCGGCGCCGGCAAGCTCGGCCTGCCCGACAACGCGGTGGTGGCGTTCGCGCTCGGCTGCGACATGGTCAACGTCGGCCGGGAGGCGATGCTGGCGATCGGCTGCATCCAGGCCCAGAAGTGCCACACCGACACCTGCCCCACCGGTGTGGCCACCCAGAACCAGTGGCTCGCCCGGGGCGTGGACCCGGGCTCGAAGTCGGTCCGCGCGGCCAACTACGTCCGGACACTGCGCCGCGACCTGGTCAAGGTCGCCGAGGCGTGCGGCGTCGAGCACCCGGGCCTCATCGACACCGACGCGATCGAGATCCTCGACGGCCGGACCGCCTCGCACCCCCTGCACGAGGTGTACGGCTACCGCCCCGGGTGGGGCCTGCCGTCCGCCGCCGACCGGGCGCAGATCGCCCGGCTGATGACGGCGGAGGCCCCGCAGGGCGGCACCGCCCCGCCCTCGCCGACCGCGATGTCCTGACCCGCCCGGTACGCCACCGGCCGCCGATAATGGCGCGCACCGGGTGCACCGCTGCGCCTATCGTGGCCCGGTGTTGATCAGACGCGAGACCCCCGCCGACGTCGACGCGATCCGGGCGGTGCACCTCGCCGCCTTCGCCGACCCGGAGAAGCCGGACGCCGTACCCGTCGAGGCGGGGTTGGTGGACGCGCTGCGGGCGGACGACGGGTGGCTGCCGGCCCTCTCCCTCGTCGCGGCCGACGACGCCGGGCGGGTGGTCGGGCACGTGGTGTGCACCCGTGGCCGGGTCGCCGGCGAGCCGGTCGCGCTGGGGTTGGGCCCGCTCGGCGTGTTGCCCGCCTGGCAGCGGCGCGGGGTCGGCTCCGCGCTGATGCACGCCGTGCTCGGCGCGGCCGACGCGCGCGAGGAGGCCCTGGTGGTGCTACTCGGGCACCCCGACTACTACCCGCGCTTCGGGTTCCGCCCGGCGGTCGACCTCGGCGTCACCCCGCCGCAGCCGTGGGGGCCGCAATACTTCATGGCCCGCCCGCTGAGCGCGTGGCGGTCGTCGATCCGCGGCGGGTTCAGCTACGCCCGCCCGTTCGACGAGCTGTAGGCGAGCCGCCAGCGGCCTGACCGGCGGCCGAACGATGCTCTCCGGCGACGTTCGGGCAGGTCAGTGCCGCAGTCGCGGGTCCGCGTGCGAACATGTGTTCGTGTCGCGAGAGGCCAGCATCCTGCACGCCGACCTGGACGCGTTCTACGCGTCGGTCGAGCAGCGGGACGATCCGCGCCTGCGCGGCCGGCCGGTGATCGTCGGCGGGGGCGTGGTCCTCGCGTGCAGCTACGAGGCGAAGGCCCGCGGCGTCCGCAGCGCGATGGGCGGCCGGCAGGCCCGGCGGCTCTGCCCCGAGGCGATCGTCGTGCCGCCGAGGATGGCGGCCTACACGGCGGCGAGCCGCGCGGTGTTCGAGATCTTCCGACGGACCACCCCGGTCGTCGAGGGGCTTTCCATCGACGAGGCGTTCCTCGACGTGGGCGGACTGCGCCGGCTGGTCGGGCCGCCCGCCGACATCGCCGCCCGGCTGCGCCGGGACGTACGCGAGGGGGTCGGCCTGCCGATCACGGTGGGCGTGGCCCGCACGAAGTTCCTCGCCAAGGTGGCCAGCGGCGTCGCCAAGCCCGACGGCCTGCTGGTCGTCCCGCCGGACAGGGAGCTGGCGTTCCTGCACCCGCTGCCGGTGGAGCGGCTGTGGGGCGTCGGGCCGGTGACCGCGACGAAGCTGCGCGAGCGGCGCATCCGTACGGTCGGGCAGGTCGCCCGCCTCGGCGAGGCGACGCTGGTCTCGCTGCTCGGCGCGGGCGCCGGTCGGCACCTGCACGCCCTGGCGCACAACCGCGACCCCCGGCCGGTGCAGGTCGGCCGCCGGCGCTCCTCGATGGGCGCGCAGCACGCCCTCGCCGCCGTTCCGCACTCCCCCGCCGAGTTGGAGGCGGTCCTCGCCGGCCTGGTCGACCGGGTGACCCGGCGGATGCGGGCGGCGACGCGGGCCGGCCGGACGGTGACGCTGCGCCTGCGGTTCGGCGACTACACCCGCGCGACCCGCTCCCACACGGTGGCCAAGGCGACCGCCGACACGGCCCCGCTGCTCGCCGCGGCGCGGACGCTGCTGCGGGCCGCGCTGCCCGAGATCGAACGGCGGGGCGTGACCCTGCTCGGCGTCTCGGTCGGGAACCTGGACGACTCCCCCGTCCAGCCGCCGCTGCCGTTCGACCGCGATCCGGGGGCGGACCTGGACGCGGCCGTGGACGCCGTACGCGACCGGTTCGGGTCGGGGGCGCTCACCCGGGCGGTGCTGCTCGGCCGGGACCCCGGCCTGGAGATGCCGCTGCTGCCGGACTGAGCACGGGGCGGCGAGTCAGGACGGCGGCAGCGGCGGCAGGACGCTCTCCTCGTGGTCCAGCTCCCGCTCCAGGATGCGCATGTCGGCGTCGGCGAGGCGGCCCGCGTCCCGCCAGGCGAGCAGTTCGTCCCGCTCGGCGGCGATCATCTCCCGGCGGGCCAGCAGGGCCGCCCGGTAGCGGTCGTCCACCGGCAGCACCTGGTCCTCGACGTGGGAGAGCAGTGCGACCCGTTCGGTGTAGCGCTTGTGCCGGCCCTCGGCGGCCCGGCGCAGCGGGGCGGCGACGTCGCGTACGCCCGGGTCGGCCTCGGCCAGGGCGGTCAGCCGGTCGAGGGCGGCCTGCACCGCCGCGGCGCGCGCCTCGTTGCGGGTCAGCGCCCGGCTGACGGCGGTGCCCGGCAGCCGCAGCCGGCGCAGCAGCGGCGCGAAGGTCAGGCCCTGACCGACGAGCGTGACCAGCACGACCAGGTACGCGCAGAACAGCAGCAGGTCCCGGGCGGGCGTGCTCGCGGGCAGCGTGAACGCCGCCGCGAGGGTGATGACGCCCCGGGTGCCCGCCCAGCTCAGCGCGAGCAGCTCCCGACCGGACAACGGCGGGTTGTCGGGACGGGGGTCGCCGCCGAGGCGGGCGTGCATCCGGGCGGGCAGGTGCGCGGCGGCCAGCAGCCACAACGGACGCACCAGCAGCACGATGCCGACGGTGACGGCCCCCGCCGCGACGACGGTGCCCAGGTCGTAGGCGGCCAGCCCGCGTACGACGGCGGGCAACTGCTGGCCGATGAGCAGGAACACGTAGCCCTCGAGGAGGTACTCCACCAGGTGCCAGACCGAACGGGTCTGCAACCGCGCGCCGCTGGACTGCAGGGACGCGCTGCGGTGGCCCAGCCAGAGGCCGGCCACGACGACCGCCAGGACGCCGGAGACGTGCAGGCTCTCGGCCGCCACGTAGGCGGCGAACGGGGTGCCCAGGGACAGGGCGTTGTCGGTCAGCGGATCGGAGGCCATCTTCCGCAGGTACGCGATGACCCACGCGACGGCCATGCCGACGGCCAGCCCACCGGCGGCGACGAACAGGAAGTCGCCCACGGCGTGCCCGACGGAGAACCTGCCGCCGATCGCCGTCGCCACGGCGACCTGCAGGATCGTCAGGGCGGTCGCGTCGTTGAGCAGCCCCTCCCCCTCGACCAGCGTGGTCAGCCGGGGCGACATGCCGGCACGCCGGCCGATCGACAGCGCCGCCACCGGGTCCGGCGGGGAGACCGCCGCGCCCACCGCGATGGCGAAGCTCAGCGGGACGGCGGCCACCACCGCGTTGAGCCCGAAACCCACGGCGAGCGCCGTGACCAGGACGAGCGCCACCGACAGGCCGATCACGGTGCGGGCGTTGCGGCGCAGCGCCGTCAGGCTCGACTGGAGGGCGGCGCCGTAGAGCAGCGGGGGGATGACGAGGTAGAGCACGACCTCGGGATCGAGTTCCAGGTTCGGGCCGGGCAGGTAGCCGTAGCCGATCCCGGCGAGCACCAGCAGCACCGACGCCGGCAGGTGGGTGCGGCGGGCCAGGGCGTTGGTCAGGACGACCACGACGAGGCCGCCGAGGGCCAACGCCACCAGCTCGCCCATCCCGCCGGTCCCTCCCGCTGTCGGCCTCCGCCCCGGGCACCACCGTAACCCGGTCCTGCGGCGGTGGCCGGGCAGCGCGCCTCCCCTCGCCCGGGGCGGGGCGACGGGCGGCGGGGGTGCGCCGGGTGGGACCCCGACGCACCCCCGTCAGCGACCCGGCCGTCAGCGCGTCGGCGGTACGGCGGTGCCCTTGCGGTAGTTGCGGCCGTTGCCGTCGGGGCGGTAGTTGTTCTCGACGTTGCCCGCCGAGTCCACCGAGAACCAGTGGATCCGCGTTCCCGCCGGGACGGTCAGCGTCTCGCCGCCCTCCCGGATGCCGGCCGAGCCGTAGAGCTTCGACGCGTACGTGGGGGCGGCCCGGTCGAGGGTGTAGAAGACGGCGGCCGGCTCGCTGGTGGAGAAGGTCACGTCCACCATGCCCGGCGTCGCGCTGGGCGCGACCGCCAGCGTGCTGCTCGGCCTGGTCCGGTCCCTGGCGAAGTCCCGGGCCACCCGCATCAGCTCGACCAGGCCGTTGGCGAACTCCAGCGCCTCGGCGTGCGCCTCGTCCCACTCGGGCTGGAAGGAGGTGCCGACCTCGAAGTTCCAGGCGTAGATGCCGTACTTGTACCAGAGCATGTCCCCGGAGTTGCCGGCCGCCGAGTAGAGCACGTCGGAGATCGGGCCGGTGCGCGCCGGGGTGACCGCCATGTTGCGGTGCCGCTTGATGGCGGCCAGGATCCGCGAGGACGCGCCCCAGAAGGCCGACTCCTCGGCGAGCGTCGGGCGGGGCGCGGAGACCCGGTCGGGCAGCGCGTACGCCCCCGGCGACCACATGAAGTAGTTGCCCGAGGAGTGCAGGTTCATCGAGAACCGGATGTTGGGGCGGGAGGCCAGCCAGTCGAGGTTGCGGTTCTCCGGCTCGGAGAGCTCGCCCGGCCCGGCGTACGTGCCGCTGGTGCAGCTCGTCGACGCACCCGAGTAGCCGTCGAAGAGGCTGTACTCGGTGTAGTTGCGGTTGTTGTCCACGCCCCAGGAGTTGCGGGCCAGGAAGTCGGCCGCCCCGGTCGTCGGGCAGTGGTTTGTCATGTTCTTGCGCTGGGAGTTGAAGTCGTAGAAGGAGTAGTGGCCGCCGTCGGGGTTGATCGAGGGGGCGATCCAGATGTCGAGGCTGTCGAGCAGTTGCCGGGTCCGCCCGTCGTGGGCGTAGTTGCGCAGCAGCCGCTCGGCGGTCTCGACGGTCACCAGCGGGGGGACCCACTCGCGGGCGTGTTCCTGCGCGTAGGCGAGCACGCCGAGCTTCGAGCCGTCCCGGTGCTTGCCGATGCGGATGGCGTACACCGGATGCGGGTCGCGCGAGACGCTCGCCGGCGCGCTCAGGCCGTCGCTGAGCGGGGTCCGCGCGGCCGGCGCGACCACGCCGCCGCCCGGGCTGCCCCGATAGGTGTACGCCCGCACGAGCGTCCCGGCTTCCGCGTTGAGTGCCGCGACGACCTGGGCGGCCGTGCTGGTCACCGCGCCCTCGCCGTCGGTGCCGAGCGTGACCCGGACGGCCGCGCCGGCGACGGTCACCGACAGCGGGGTGTCCGCGGCGCCCGGGTCGGCCAGTTCCACGGAGACGTCGTTGCCGCCCTCGTGCCCCCAGGCCAGGGAGTCCACCGCGACCCGGCTGTCGGTGGCGGTGCCCAGCACGGCCTGGGCGTGCCGCCGGTAGCCGTTGGTCCGGTGCGGCAGTTCGACGACCTCCGCCAGCCGGGGGAACTCGGCCGCCAGCTGGTGGATCCGCGCGTACAGCTCGGTCGGCGTCAGGTAGCTGGTGACGAAGTCCTTCTGGTATCCCGGGCCCTCGGGGCCGTCGCCCGGGGTGGGCAGCCACTCGCGGACCTCGGCCACGGCCACGTCGCCGGTCGGGCTGGTGATCCGGATCCGGTGGGGCCGGCTGGTCACGGGCGCGGCGCCGCGGTGGTAGAGGTAGACCCCGGCGTCGACGAAGCGGGAGATCGTCTGTGTACCGCCGGAGCCGATCTCGGTGCCCGGGCCGCTGTCCCGCTCGACGGTGAGGGCGTCGGCGGCGGTCTGGCCCTGCGCCCACTTGGCCTCGACGGAGAGGATCTGGCTCGTGCCGGAGGTGTAGTAGTCCGCCCGGATGATCTTGACGTCGGTGGCGGCGGACGCGCTCGGGCCGCCCGTCGCGGCGGCGAACCGGCGGTTCTGGGCGACGTGCCCGGCGATGGTCGCCTCGCGTTCGGCCACCCGGGCGCGGGCGTCGGCGGGACGGTGCAGCACCTTGCCGAGGGTGAAACCGGCCCTGGTCAGCGCCGCGGCCTCGCTGGCGGTGACGACCGCGTGCGCGACGACCCCGTTCCCGGTGCGGGTGACGTGGTGGTCGAGGTCGACGCCGGTGGCGACGAGGGCGTCCAGTTGGGCGGTGCCGGCGAGCAGCACCTCGACGACGTTCGCCTCCTCGTCGGCGACGCGCACCAGCTCGACGGGGGGTTCTGCGGCGGGCACGACGGCCGAGGCGGGGCTGACCAGCAGCACCACCGCCGTGGCGGCGGCGAGCGCGGCCGGGACGGGTAGGCGGCGTCGCCACCGGGGAGCTAGGGGATCACGCATGTGTCCGCCCTTCTGGTGTCGGCAGGGTGACCGGACGGGATGGCCGAGGGGCCGCCCGGGGGTGCGCGGCAGTTCGCGCGCCCGACCGCAGGGTCGCGACCCGGCGGAGCAGAGATGGGGTGTCCGGATGCGACGGACCGACGCCGCCGGGCGCGGGAAGCGTCGTCAGGCTGGTGGCCGAGAGCCGTTCCGGTCGAGGTCGGTGGATTGGGTCATCCTCAGCGCACACAAAGTGATCTGTCAATCCCCGTCGATGTCCCGTCCGCGCCGCCGGTCGACCCGCGGGCCGCCCTGAGTAGGTGTGCTCACGCCCCGCCCGGAGGCCACCCACATACTTACCCGAGCTGGTTGGACAAGATCGCCGGGAGAAGGCCACAGGCATGACGAAGCAGCACCGACCGACGTCTCCGATCACCGCGCTCGTCCTGGTCCTGTGCACCCCGGTGGCCGCCTGGTGGCTCATCGGGGACCTGACCGGCGACGAGGCCCGACAGCTCGCCGCCGAGGGCGTCGAGTTGGACTACGCGATCCGGCCGGTGAGCCTCGGTGCGGCGGGAGACCGGATCGTCGGCGTCCTGGCGTGCGTCGGCGTCGCCCTCGCGCTCGCCTGGTTGATCCGGGCCACCGCACGCCGCCGTCTCGATCGCCGGTGGTGGTGGGTGCTGGCGCCGCTCGTCGCGGCCGGCGTCCTCCTCGGCCTCGCCTGGCGGGTGCTGACCGCCGGCGGGATCGGCGCCAACATCGGAGCGGGGCTCATGGTCATCGCGGGTGGACCGACCCTGGCGGTCCTGCTGATCGTCGCCGCAGTCGCGGCGCTGCGGATGCGCCGGAACCGGCCGCCGCGAGCCCCGCACCGCGCCGAGTGACGACCGGGCCGTCGGAGAGAACGGCCAAGAGCCTGCACCGGCGATCGGAGACGACCCTGTGACCCTTCCGCCCCCACCGCCGGGCGTCGATCCCCGCGTCCGCCCGGAAGGTCAGCCCGGGGCGTCACCGGGCGCCGTTCTCGCGGCAGGTGTCGCCGTGGTGGCCTCGTGCCTGTGCCTGTTGGGCCTGTTCGTCCACACGTACGGCGGCCACGACCGTCCAGGGCTGATCGACAGCCCCGAGGTGGCCGAGGTCGCGGAGCGCGCCTGCACCGCCATGCGGGCCGCCGTGGCGGTGCGGGCCGCACCACCGCGGGCCGCGACGGAGGTTAAGGTGGGCGCGATCCGGCAGCAGAACGACGCGGTGCGCGCCATGGTGGCAGAGGTACGGCGCCTGGGGAGTGCCCGGCTGCGCGACGACCGCCCGACCGCCGACTGGCTGTCGGACTGGGAGAGCCTGGTCGACAGCCGGGAACGCCATGCCGCAGCGCTGTCCACCGGTCGCAAGCCCCAGTTCGTCGTTCCGGTCGTCGACGGGGTCGCGATCACCGACCGCATGAACTCGACCGGCCTGGTCTGCCAGGTGCCACCGCAACTGTCGGACCTGCGGTAGCCCGCCGGCCGTCTCGGCACGGCTGCTCCGTGATCTGGCTCACCCGGCCCCGGCCTGCGCGCCCTCCGGCGCCCTGTTGCGCAGCCTGGAAGGGGTGTCGAGGTTTCGTCGGCAGGCAGACTGGAGAAGGTGAAGATCGCATCTGCGCTCAAGGGGGATCAACTCGTGTCCGACACCACCGCCCGGTCCGACCGTCAGGCAGACCGTCCCGCCGAGGTGACCGACCCGCTGCTGTGGAAGCTCGCCCTGGACGTGGCCGACGCCCACGAGCCGGACGGGGACGGTGGTTGCCGCAACCTGCTCTGCGCGGGCCAGGCCTGGCCCTGCCCGGCCTGGAACAACGCCCAGCGCGCCCTGCGCATGGCCCGCACCGGCTCCGGGCAGCCGGCGCCGCACGCGACACGGCCGGCTGGCGGCCAGGGCCGCTCCGACCTCTCGGTGCCCGGGTTGGCGCAGCGCATCCGGCCGAACGACCCGCGGGCGGCGTCGGCCGCCTAGGCCGTGTCGTGGCAGTGCCGGTGACGCCGGGTCAACCGTCCACGCGGTAGCGCGCGAAGATCGTGCCCTGCGAGAAGGTGTGCTGGTCGAGCAGGGTCAGGTTGCGGCGGACCCGGTCGGGGAGGGCGCGCGTGCCACCGCCGACGAGCACCGGGCAGATGACGAGGCAGATCTCGTCGACCAGGCCGGCCCGGTGGGCCTGGGCGGCCAGGTTGGCGCCGCCGATCGCCAGGTCGCGCGTGGCGGACTCCTTGAGGGCGCGGACCGCCTCCGGGTCGAACGTGCGCTCGATGCGGGTGCGGGCGCTGCGCGGCTCCTCCAGCGTGGACGAATACACGATCTTGTCGGCGGAGCGCCAGATCTCGCTGTAGTCGAGGATGTAGTCGGGGTGGCCGGGCTGCTCGTGGGCGGTCTCCCAGTAGGACATCACGTCGTAGAGCCGGCGGCCGTACAGGTGGGTGCCGATGCCCCGGTCCAGGTCGTTGAGGAAGCGGTGCACCTCTTCGACCGGCTCGCTCCAGCCGAACTTGCCGTTCTCGTCGTTGACGTAGCCGTCGAGGGACACGATGTCGGTGTTGATCAGCTTGGCCATCTCTCCGCCTCGTTGTCGGGTCGTCTCGTGCGACCGTTGGCAGCCTGGTGGCCCAGTATGAGACGGGGGCCCGACAATCCGGCGGGCCGTCCGGGCCACCTGTCGGGCGGCTTCAGTCGTCGCGTCCGGCACCGCGCTCGGGCGCGCTCATGTCCCCCGTCGCGGGCGTGCCGTCGGCGAGCCCGTAGCGCAGGTAGACGGTGCCCTTCGGGCCGGCCACCGGCGGTTCGAGCAGGGTGACGTTCGTGGGCACCGCGCCACCGTCGAACACCTTCTTCCCGACGCCGAGCACGATCGGGTGCACCCAGAGGTCGAGACGGTCGAAGAGCTTCTCGCGCAGGAGGGTCTGCACCAGGTTCAGGCTCCCGACGACCTTCACGTGCTCGTGCCGGTCGCGGATCTCGCGCACCGCGCCGGCCAGGTCCGGGCCGAGCTGCGTGGACCCGGCCCACGAGAGGTCGGGCCTGCCGCGGGAGGCCACGTACTTCGGGACCCTGTTGAAGAGCGTGGCGATCTCGTCGTCCTCGCCGCCCTCCTGGTGCGGCCAGTAGGCGGCGAAGATGTCGTACGTCCGCCGGCCGAGCAGGAGGGCGTCGGTGCCCTCGTAGGCGGCAGCGACCTGCGCCCCGGAGGCCGCGTCCAGCAGGGGCGCCTGCCAGCCGCCGAACGGGAACCCCACCGGGTCCTCGTCGGGGCCGCCGGGCGCCTGGGCGACGAGGTCGAGGGTCGCGAACAGTTCGATGTGGATCAGGCCCACGTCCTACCCCCGGTGAGTTGGTGTTCGGTCCGGCACTCGGCACTCACGATAGATCACGCACCGTGTCCGGACGGGTGACCGCGCGCGCTGCGGCGTGCCGAGCGAAGATCTCCCGGACGGCGCGACGCTTGGCCCGGACGACCGGGTGGCCGGCCCCGGCGGGGCCGGCCACCCGGTGGCGTCAGCGCCAGGTGTCGGTGCGGTTGTGGGTGCCGCCCGCCGGGGTGGTGAAGCTCCGGTTGCCGCCGGACTCCCAGGTGACGGAGCCGTCGGCGTTCTTCTTCAGGTACTTGTACTCGACGGCGGTGTTCGGCGGCAGGCTGACGGTGGCCCGCCAGATCGGGTAGTCGGCCGGGGAGAGCGCGACGGCGTTCGCCGGGTTCCAGCCGCCGAGGGCGGGCAGGTTGCCGACGACGTACACCTTCTGGCCGAAGGAGGTGGTGGCGGTGGCGTGGAAGGCGGTGGCGACCGGTCCGGCGGTGTCGCCGCGGAAGGTCTCGGTGACGGTGTGGGTGCCGCCCGCCGGGGTGGTGAGGCTCCGGTTCGCGCCGGACTCCCAGGTGACGACCCCGGCCGCGGTCTTCTTGATGAACTTGTACTCGACGGTGGCGGACCGGGGCAGGTCGACCACGCCGCGGAACACCCCGCCGGTGGCGGGCAGCCGCACCGCGTTCGCCGGCGCCCAGTTGCCCAGCGCCGGTACGCCGCCGACGACGTAGACCTCCTGGCCGGTGGCCACGGTGGCGGTGACGGTGAAGGTCGTGGCGACGGTGTCCCCCACGGGCCCCGGCACGTAGGTGTCGGTCCGGGTCGTCGTACCGCCTGCGGGGGTGGTGAAGGTGCGGCTGGCGGCCTCCTGCTCGACCACGGTGGACCCGCTCTTGACCAGGTACCGGTAGGAGACGGCGGTGGCCGCCGGCAGGTCGACAGTCGTGGTCCACGCGCCGGTGGCGGTGCGGGTGAGCGGCACGGAGCTGGCCGGGTCGCCGTTGCCGAGCGCGGGGGTGTCGCCCACGAGGTGCAGCGTCCGGTCGGCGGGCAGCGCGGCGGTGGTCGTGAACGTGGTGGCGACCTTCGCGGCGGGGCCGCCGCGGGCGTTGGCGTGGATGGCGACGGCGCCGTTGGCGGGGATGGTGACGGTGGCCCGGCCGCCGGTCACGGTGACCGTGGCGCCGGTGCACCCGGCGGTCGAGGCGGCGCCGGAGATGACGTCGCAGTACGCGCCGTCGGCGAGGCCGGTGACGAACTGGGCGGTGCTGGCGGCGGCGGAGTCGTTGATGCCGATCCACCCGCGGTCGCCCCGGTGGAAGCCGATGACGTTGCTGTTGACGACGGTGAAGTCCGAGACGGTCTTGACGTTGCGGGCGGTGTTGGCCCAGCCGACCATGCCCTTGATCCCGGTGGACCGGGTCAGGCAGGTCCAGGCACCGCCGCAGACGGTGTCGGTCACGTGGCCGCTGCCGGTGGCCGGCGGCGACTGGTTGCGGTTCGACCAGGTGAAGCTGTCGTAGACCGAGGGCTTGCCGTGCGGGTACGCCAGCGCGAAGTAGTTGGCCAGGGTGTAGTCGCTGCCGTTCTTGTAGGACAGCACCACCCCGTCGCGTTCGAGGTCGTGGTTGGTGACCATGGCGAAGACGTTGGCGCTGGGCGCGTCGAGGTTCCAGTTGGGAACGTTGGCGAGGTTCGCGATGGAGCCCTGGAAGCTGGAGCGCAGGCCCTTGGCGTACCCGAAGTCGAGCACGTCGCCGTTGCCGATGAACGCCCGCGCCTTGAGCGCGTCGTTGGAGGCGCCGTCGAAGATCTCCTGGGCGACGTACGGGCGCTTGTTCTCCGCGACGGTGTTGTTCAGCTTGCCGAGGATGGCCGCGAAGTCGGCCTTCTTGACGTGCTTGACCGCGTCGACGCGGAACCCGTCCACGCCCAGCCCGATGAGGTCGTTGAGGTACGCGGCGATCTTGTTGCGGACGTGCTCCTTCTCGGTGTACAGGTCCGACAGGGAGAGCAGCTCGCAGCTGGTCACCTGGGACTCGTTGTTCCAGTCGGTGATGCCGCCGGAGGTCGGGCAGTTGTCGCCGGGGTGGTGGAAGTCGCCGTAGCCGTACGGGACCGCCGGGTAGTCGTAGCCGGTGAAGGTCGTGCCGGCGTAGCCGACGGTGCCGGCCGCGTTGTTGACGCCGGCCATGTGGTTGACGACCGCGTCGACGTAGACGCGCACGCCGGCGGCGTGGCACGCGGTGACCATGGCGGCGAACTGCTGGCGGTTGCCGAAGCGGCTCTCCAGCTTGTAGGACACCGGCTGGTACACCTCGTACCAGGGGTGCGCCCCGTCGGCACTGTTGGGCAGGCTCACCGACTCCTGCGGCGGCGCGACCTGGACGGCGCCGTAGCCCGCGGGGCCGAGGTGGTCGGTGCAGGCCGCGGCGACCGAGTTCCAGTTCCACTCCCACAGGTTGGCCGTCACCTCGCTGTCGTTGAGGGCGACGGCGGCGTGGGCGGGCGCGGCGGCGGTCGCCACGAGCGGGGTGGCGCCGGACGCGACGACGGCGGCGGCGAGGAGCAGGCGGGGGATGCGGGCGCGCAGGGGCGGCGGTGTGGATCGTGCCATGACAGGAGGACCTACTTCCGGGGACGAAGAGGCACTGACGAGAAGGGACGGCCGTCGGGTAGCAAAGACAATGCTCGATTGACGGCAGGCCCTGCAATACCTTGCAGCAAACTTCTCGAAATTTCATGGCAACATTGCCGACGGCCCCAACAGGTCTCGTTCATAGCCCCCAAAAGCCACGAAGCCGACGGTCCATGGTGGATCGTCGGCTTCGCACTCTGCAAGTCCTTGCAAGCGCCGGCGTGCTTGACGGCGGCGCCGGCCGGGCCGGTCAGCGGGGGGTCGGCACCGCCTCGCGGGCGAGGATGACGGCGCCGAGCAACGCGGCGTCGTCGGCGAACCGCGACAGCACCACCTCCGGCGGGTACGGCAGGACCGCCGCCATCCGCTCCCCCAGCAGGCCGCGGATCAACGCGTTGCCGGCCACCCCGCCGACCAGCACCACCCGCTGCGGGTCGAGCAGCAGGCAGCAGGTGACCAGGTGCCGGGCCAGCTCGTCGGCGCGGGCGGTCAGCGCGTCCCGGGCCGGGCCGGGCCGCTCGGCGGCGGCGGCCAGCCCCCGCGCCCCGCCCGGCACGCCGAGCGACTCGGCGAGCCGGTCCAGCGCCCGGCCGGAGAAGCCCAGCTCCAGCATCGTGCCCGGCCAGGGGCCACCGGCCACGGCGTACCCGATCTCGCCGGCCGCCCCGTGGTGACCGGCCAGCACCGACCCGCGGACCGTGACCGCCGCCGCCACGCCGGTGCCCAGGCCCACCACCAGACCGGGGTCGGCGTCGCGGAGCGCGCCGAGCCGCAGCTCGGCCAGGGCGGCGGCGTTCAGGTCGTTGTCGACCGCCACTGCCGGCACCGCCAGCCGGTCCCGGACCGCGTCGGCCAGGCGCAGCCCGTCCCAGCCGGGCACGTTCGGCGCCAGGTCGATGCCGTCGGAGCGGACCACGCCGGGCGAGGCGATCCCGGCCGCCGCGACCGGCGCGCCGACCTCCCCCACCAGCTTCGCGGCCAGCTCCAGGGCGCGGTCCAGGGCCTGCGGGGCACCCCGCTCGGCGTACGTCGGCACCCGCTCGCGGGCCAGCAGCCGGCCCTCGCCGTCGGCCACCCCGACCGCCATCTTGGTGCCGCCGAAGTCGATGCCGAGCAGCACGCCCTCGTCGCCGGCCGGCGGCGCGGACTGGGCGGCCCGGCCGGCGAGTCGCACGCTCACCGGACCACCCCCGCCGTCCCGGCCGCCGCGTCGCGGGCCCTCATCGGGCCGCCCCCTGCGCGGCGACCGCATCCAGCGCCTCGTCGGCGGCGGCGAGGCGGTCGCGGACGGCGGCCAGCCGGCCGGCGACGGTGTCGAACGTGCCGCGCAGCACCGCCACCTGGGCGCGCACCGCGTCCGCGCCGGGACCGTCGACCTGGGCGCGGTCGAGCACGAGTTCCGGGCGTACGGCGGCGGCGATCAGGTCGGCGACCGCCGCGTCGGTCAGCCCGTCGGCGATCCCCTCCGCCGCCGCCCGGACGGTCTGCGCGGTCCAGGTGGCCGGGGCCCCGCCCCGCACCAGCCGGCCGACCACCGAGTGGGCGGCCCGGAACGGCACCCCGTGCCGGGTCAGCGCGTCGGCCGCGGCGGTGGTGGTGGCGCCGGAGGCGACGATCTCCTCGGCCGACGGCGGCTCCAGCGGCTCGATCTCGGCGAGGAAGCCGCCGAGCAGGGCGAAGAACCGGTCGGTGCGGTCGTTGCTCTCCCAGAGCCGCACCTGCACGTCGGTGGTGGCGTTGTTGGAGTCCTCCCACCAGGCGGCGCCGACGTTGTTGAGCACGCTGGCGGCGTCGGCGGCGGTGGCGCCGGCCATCGAGACGAGGTGCTCCAGCACCACCGGGTTGCGCTTCTGCGGCATGATGCTGCTGCCCTGGGTGAAGTCGCCGGGCGTGCTCACCCAGCGCCAGCTCAGCCAGTCCATGAGGGTGCGGGCCAGCCGGGCGCCGGTCGCGAGGGCCTGGGCGTTGAGGGTGCCGACCCGCACGAGATGATCGGCGCCGGCCACCGCCTCGTACGAGTTGGTGACCAGGCCGTCGAAGCCGAGCAGCTCGGCCACCCGGGCGGGGGCGATGTCGAGGTCGGTGCCCGCGAAGGCGCAGGAGCCCAGCGGCGAGACGTTGAGCTGGTCGATCAGCTCGGCGTAGGCGACGGCCTCCCCGGCGAGGGCCTCGGCGTAGCCGGCGAGGGCGTGCCCGATGGTGGTGGGCTGCGCCGGCCGGCGGTGGGTGTATCCGGTGATCACCACGTCGGCGTACCGGTGCGCGGAGTCCAGGGCGGTCGCGCCGGCGGCGAGCACCCGGTCGAGGACGCCGAGGAGCTGCTCGCGCAGCAGCATCCGGAACACCCCGGCGTCGAGGTCGTTGCGGCTGCGGGCCATCTGCACGTCGAGCTCGGAGGTGGGGATGCCGCACGCCTGCGCCAGCCGCTTCTCCATCAGGTAGTAGGTGTCCTCGAAGGTGCCGTCGAACTCGGGCGCGCCGGCGGTGTCGGCGCGCAGTTCGGCCAGCCCGCGCAGCAGCCGGGCGCCCCGCTCGGCGGGCACCAGCCCCTGCTCGACCAGCATCACCACGTGGGCCTGGCTGGCCCGCACCATCGCCGGGAAGAGGTACCCGACGTGGTGGTCGTAGGTCGGCCGGAGGTGGTGCCGCTGATAGGTGGTCAGCGCGGGTGTGCTCATGACGGTCTCTACTTCCTTCCGTGCCGGGCGCGGCGGCGCGCGTCGCGTCCGGGCGTCAGCCGGTCAGTCGTCCAGGCCGAGCAGGCGCTCGGCGTTCCCGGCGAAGATCGCGCGTAGGTGGTCGTCGGGCAGCCCCAGCTCGCGGCAGATCCGCAGCTGGTCGTCGAGGTAGCGGGTGACGTACCCGCGCGGGAACCACGACGAGTCGCTGCCGAACACGATCCGGTGCGGGCCGATGGTCTCGTAGCAGCGCCGGAACAGCTCGTCCAGCGTCAGCTTGTACGGCATCCAGCGCACCCACTGGTTAGACCCGGAGGTGTCGACGTGGATGTTCGGGCAGCCCCACGCGGCGAAGAGCAGGTCCTGCACGTGCTGGACGCCGAAGTGCGGCACCACCACGGCCAGCTCGGGGAAGCGGCGGGCCATCCGGGCCAGCTCGTCCGGGCCCCCGTACCGGCCGTGGGACAGGCCGCCGGCGCTGCCGTAGTGTCCGATGTGGATCAGTACCGGGACGCCGAGGCGCTGGGCGGCGCCCCAGAGCGGGTCGAGGGCCTCGTCGTCGAGCGGGCCGCGCAGCAGCGGGGCGAAGAGCTTCAGCCCGCGCAGGCCGCGCTCGGTGACGGCGCGTTCCAGCTCGGCGGCGGCGCCGGCGCCGTACGGGTCGTGGTGGGCGAAGCCGAGCAGCAGGTCGGGGTGGCGGTCCACCACGTCGGCGACGGTGTCGTTGCCGCCGCCGGTGACGAAGACCGCCCGGCGCACGTTCACGGCGCGCAGCTCCTCGGCCCAGCGGTCCGCCTCGTCCTGCCAGCGCTCGGCGGGCGGCTCCGGGTCGGGGAAGCCCCACGCCTGCCGCCACTGCCGCGCGTACGGGGCGGAGCCGGCGGCGCGGACCGCCCGCTCGTGCTCGCCGCCGGGGTGCATGTCGGCGGCGTGCTCGCAGGCCCGGATGGTCTCGTCGGCGCCGATGCGGAAGTGCAGGTGGAAGTCGACGACGTCCAGTCCACGGTCGACGGTCACGGCGCCTCCTCGGGCTCGGGTCCGCCGGCCGGCGCGGCCGGTGGCGCGTCGGCGGCCGGCGGGGCGACGGTGGGCAGCGGGGCCTCGGCGGGCAGCGGGACGTCCGTGGGCAGCGGGGCGTCGGTGGGCGGGGCGGGCGGCGGGGCGGCCACCCAGGCGGCGATCACCTCGCGCAGCCGGGCGCCGGCCAGCTGCCGGACGCGGCGGCCCACCTCCTCGCCGGCCAGCGAGATGTGCCCGGACCAGCCCTGCCACGGGTCGGGCCGGGACTCCACCAGCACGTACGGGTGGGTGACCGGCAGCTTCGGCTTCGGCGGCAGGTCGGCGACCGCGTCGAGGCGGACCGCGCCGGGGTCGAAGCCGAGCACACCGGAGGTCTCGTACGCGCCGCCGTGCCCGCGCGCCGGCAGCGGCCCGTACAGCTCGGCGGTCTCGGCCGGGGTGACCAGCTGGAACCAGTTGACCAGCAGCAGGCTCGCCGTGCGCCGCCCGGAGACCCACTCCATGGCGGCGCGGACGGTCGACATGTTCGCGTCGTGTCCGTTGACGATCAGCAGCCGGGGGAAGCCGGCGGCGACGATCCCCTCGATCACGTCGGCGAGGTAGCCGACCGCGATCTCGGGCCGGATCGACACCGTGCCCGGCCACGGCCGGGTCTGGCCGGGGCAGGCGGCGTACGGCACGGCGGGAAAGAGCACCCCGCGCGGGCCCGCCGGGGTGGCCCGATCGCCGGCCGGAGTCGCGCCGCCGTCGCCGGGCGCCGCCGCGTCGTCGCCGCCGAGGGCGCTCTCGGCGGCGAAGCCCTCGGCGAGGATCAGGTCGGTGCCGAGCGGCAGGTGCGGGCCGTGCCACTCGACCGCGCCGACCGGGAGCACCGCGAAGTCCGCCGCTTCGGCGACCGCCGCCAGTTCCCCGCCGGGGATCCGGGCGGCGGGGACCAGCCCGCCGCCCGCCGGCCAGGCCGCGCTCACGCCGTCCACTTGGCCGCCTCCCGACTCGACCGCCGGCCGCCCTCCAGGCGACCGGAGACCACCATCACCACGAAGATCAGGACAACCTGGAGCATGCCGTACGCGGCGGCGGTGCCGACCTCGAACGAGTACATCCGATTGTTGATCTCCACCGAGATCGGCGCGGTGTCGGAGGTGTAGATCAGCACCGAGGCGACGAACTCGCCGACGCCGTGCACGAAGGCGAGCAGCGCGCCGGCCACCACGCCGGGCAGCATCAACCGCAGGGTGACCGTGCCGAACGCCCGCCACCAGGACGCGCCCAGGTTGCGCGCGGCCTCCTCCAGCGACGGGTCGAGCTGCGCCAGGGCGGCCGAGCTGGACCGGAACACCAGCGGCAGGAACCGCACGAAGTACGCCAGCGGCATGATCCAGAAGGTGCCGATCAGCACCTGGCCGAAGCTGAACGCGTTGCCCGTGCTGAACGCCGAGATCAGGTTGATCGCCACCACCGTGCCGGGCAGCGCCCAGGCCAGCATGACCGCCACGTCCAGCAGTCCCCGGCCGCGGAAGTCCAGCCGGCGCACCGCGTACGCGATGAGCACGCCGACGACGACGCAGGCGACGGTGGCGATGAGGCTCATCTGCAGCGAGTTGAGGATCGGCTGGAACGCCGCCGGGTCGGAGAAGATCGTGACGAAGTTCTGCGTGGTGTACGCCGCCGGGATGACCTCGGTCGTCCAGGAGCCGTCCTCGGAGAACGCGACCAGGGCGATGGTCGCCACCGGCGCGAGCAGGACCGCGGTGGCCAGGACCGAGGCGACCAGGGCGAGCCACTTGCCAAGCGGGTTGGTGATCTCGCGCCGGTGCGCGGCGACGCCCTTGGACTGGGAGCGGTAGCTGCGCCGCCCCTCGTACCAGCGCATGCCGAGCAGGAACAGCACCGAGACCACGCCGAGCACCGAGGCGTACGTGGAGGCCATCGGCAGGTCGCCGTTGGTGCGGTTGATGTAGATCTGCATCGTCATCGTCTGGTCCACCCCGAACAGCAGCGGGGCGGTGTACGACGCCAGCGAGGTCATGAAGACCAGCAGCGAGGCGGAGACCAGCGCCGGGGTGAGCATCGGCAGCAGCACCGTGCGCCACACGCGGACCCGGCCGGCGCCCAGGTTGTACGCCGCCTCCTCCACCGACGGGTCCATGCCCGACAGCGCGGCCGAGGCGGACAGGTAGAAGTACGGGTACATGGTGAACGTGTGCACGACCAGCACGCCGGCGATGCCGCTGAACGGCAGCACCGGGTTCTCGGCGCCGAAGAGCTGCTGGAGGCCGCGCGGCAGGATGCCGGTCTCGCTGTAGAGCAGTTGGAACGAGATCGCCCCGATCAGCGGCGGCAGCGCCGCCGGCACCAGGATGATCGCCTCGATCAGCTTGCGGCCCGGGAAGGAGAAGCGCTTGAGCAGGAAGGCCATCGCCACGCCGACGACGCCGCAGAGCAGCACGCTGGCCGCGGAGATGATCAGCGAGGTGACCAGGGAGGAGCGGGCGACCCCGCCGCCGGTGACGAAGCTGCCGTAGTTCTCCACCCCGTCCACGCCGACGCTCTCGGCGAAGGTGGCGAACATCGGCTGCACCACGTACCCGAAGAGGATCAGGGCGAGCGGGAAGACCAGGACGTACGGGAACCAGCGCGAGCCGGTGCCGCCGGCGAACCGGTCGGCGAACCGGCGACGCGGGCCGCGCGGCGGCGTTGGCTCGCCGGTGATCGGCGCGACGGTCGCCGGGCTGGGGGTGGCGGGGAGGGTGCTCACGGGCGCACCACCCACATCCGCTCCCGGTTCAGCCGCAGCCCGACCTGGTCGCCGGCGGCGATCCCGGCCGGCACGTCGATCGCGGCGACCTGCACGGGCTCGCCGGCCACGTCGACCACGAGGTTGGTCGCCATGCCGGTGAACTCCACCTCGGTGACGCGGCCGGGCAGTGCGCCCGCCTCGGTGGCCGAGGTCAGCCCGATGTGCTCGGGCCGGACGGAGACCGACGCGGTGTCGCCCTGGCGCAGGCCGTGGTCGGTCGGGGCGGGCGCGGCGATCTCGCCGCCGGCGGGCAGGCCCACGGTGACGCTCTGCGCGTCGGCGGCGACCACCGGCAGGGTGAGCACGTTGCTGCGGCCGATGAAGCGGGCCACGAAGCTGGTCGCCGGGCGGTGGTAGATCTCCTGCGGGGCGCCGATCTGCTGCACCCGGCCGGACTGCATGACCGCGATCCGGTCCGACATGGCCATCGCCTCGGCCTGGTCGTGGGTGACGTAGATGGAGGTGGTGCCGGCCTCGCGCTGGATGCGGCGGATCTCGACCCGGGTCTCCTCGCGCAGCTTGGCGTCGAGGTTCGACAGCGGCTCGTCGAGCAGCAGGGTGCGGGGCCGGATCACCAGCGCCCGGGCCAGGGCGACGCGCTGCTGCTGGCCGCCGGAGAGCTCGTCGATGCGCCGGTCGCCGTAGCCGGCGAGGTGCACCTGGCCGAGCGCCTCCTCGACCCGCCGGCGCGCCTCGACCCGCCCGACCTTGCGGATCTTCAGGCCGTACGCGACGTTCTGCGCGACGCTCATGTGCGGGAAGAGGGCGTAGTTCTGGAACACCATGCCGGTGTCGCGCTTGTTCGGCGGCCGGCGGGTGACGTCCTCGGTGCCGAACCGGATCCGGCCGGAGGTGGGGAAGTAGAACCCGGCCACCATGCGCAGGGTGGTGGTCTTGCCGCAGCCGCTCGGGCCGAGCAGCGTGAAGAACTCCCCGGCGGCGATGGTGATGTCGACGTCGTCCACGGCCGCGGTGTCGCCGCCGCGCGCGAAGCGCTTGCTCACCGACTCGAGCGTGACATCGATCATGAGGTCCTCTCCTTCGTGCGGTACCGGACCTGGACGGTCGTCAGGTGGGGGCGCGGGGGCGGGACGGGCCCGCCCCCGAAACGCCCGGGCGGTCAGCCCTTGTTCTTGATCTGGCCGTTCCAGTGGTTGATCCACTCGGTCTCGTTCTTGCCGATGACGTCCCAGTTGACGTCCAGCGGCTTGAGGCCGAGCTGGGCCAGCCACTCCGGCTTCTCGGCGATGTCCACGGCCGGGATCTGGTAGTAGTCCTTGGCCAGGTCGGCGCGGAGCTTGTCGTCGAAGAGGAACTCCATGAACTTCTGGGCGCCGGTCGTGTTGCCGCCCTTGACCGCGGCGATGCCGTCGACCAGCACCGGGGCGCCGGAGGCGGGCATCACGTAGCCGAACGGCATGTTCGACTGGTTGGCCTGGAGCAGGACGTCCTGCAGGTTCCAGGCGCTGAGCACGCCCTGCTGGCGGGAGAGCTTCAGGTAGAGGTCGGTCGGGTTGGCCGCGTACGCGCCGGTGTTGGCGTCGAGCTTCTTGAGCCAGTCGTAGCCGGGCTGCGGGTTGCTGCCGTCCGGGGACTGCCGCATGATCATGGCGGCGTAGATCGACCGCATCGTGCCGGACGCGGCCACGTCCCGGATGATGATCTTGTCCTTCCACTCCGGCTTCAGCAGGTCGTCCCAGTCCTTCGGGGCCTGCTCCGGGGTGAGCGCCTTGTTGTTGTACATGATGACCTCGGGGAGCAGGATCTCCCCGAACCAGCGGCCCTCGGCGTCCTTGTACTTCGGGTCCATCTTGGCGGCGAACGCCGGCTGCCAGGAGGTCAGCAGGTCCTCGCCGGCGCCGGCGGAGAGCCCCTGCTGGGTGCCGCCCCACCAGACGTCGGCCTGCGGGTTGGCCTTCTCGGCGCGGACCCGCTCCAGGATCTCCTGGGCGCCCAGGTTGAGGATCTCGACCTTGCCCTTGTACTCGGGGTACTTGGCGGTGAACTGGTCGACGACGTAGGTGGAGACCTTCTTGTCGCGGGCCGTGTAGATGGTCAGCTTCTCGGCGCTCGCGCCGCCGGCCGCGTCGTCACCACCACCGCCGCCGCCGCAGGCGGTGCCGGCGGCGAGCACGGTGGCGAGCGCACCGGCGAGGAGAAGTCGACGTCTCATGGGGTACCTCCGAGGGGTGTGGGGGGAACTGCGGTGTGCGTGGTGTGTGGTCAAGGAGTCGGCAGCAGGGTCGGCATGCCGGCGGCAGCCGCGGAGAGGGCGTAGCTGACCGCCCCGTGCAGCACCGCCCGGTCGCCGAGCACGGCCCGGCGCACCTCGGTGCTGCTCGGCGCGGCGGCGGTGACCAGCGCCTGGAGCCGGTCGACGGCGGCGTCGTCGAGGTGGGCGGCGGCCCCGCTGAGCAGCACCCGCCCGGGGTCGACGACGCAGACGCAGGAGACGATGAGCCGCGACCAGGCCGCGAGCACGTCGTCCAGGTAGGCGGCGGCCCGGTCGTCGATGGCCGCCAGCGCCACCAGGTCGGCCACGGGCGAATCCGGCCGCCGCCCGGGGGCCAGCGCCACCATCCGCTCGGCGATGGCGTTCTCCGACCAGCGGGCCTCGAACGGACCGATCCCGTCGTGGCCCCGGTCGGTCGGGTCCAGTGGCAGGAAGCCGACCTCGCCGGCGGCCCCGCCGGCGCCCCGGCGGACCTGCCCGTCGAGCACCAGGCCGGCGCCGATGCCGTCGGCCACGTGCAGCAGCAGCAGGTCGGCGACGTCGCTGCCCGCGCCGACGGCGTGCTCGCCGGCCGCCATCAGGTTCACGTCGTTGTCCACCACCACCGGCACCCCGAGCCGCCGCTGCACCGACTCCCCCACCGGCCGGCCCTCGACGAGGCCGACCGAGGGGGCCAGGCGCACGGCGCCGCCGGTGGAGATGCCGGGCGCGGCGATGGCCACCCCGCGCAGCGCCGGCAGCCCGTCGCCGGCGAGTTCGGGCACCGAGCGGCAGATGGTGTCGACGATGTCGCCGGCGAGCCGGACCGCGCGGTGGGCGATGACGGCGCCGTCGCTGTCGGCGATCTCGCAGCTGATCCGGGACGGCTCCAGGGAGACGGCGGCGACCAGCTCGGCCCGGGGGTTGAACTCCAGCATCGCCCGTGGTCGGCCGGTGCGGGAGGTCCCGGTCCCGGGCCCGCGCTCGATGAGGTACCCCTCGGCGATCAGCTCGCGCACGAGCGGGGTGAGCGTGGCGGGGCTCAGCCCGGTGAGCTCGGTCAGCTCGGCGCGGGAGAGCACCCGCACCTGGCGGGCGGTGGAGATCACGGACAACCGCTTGATCTCCTTCGACCGCTCCCGGCTCACCGGGCTCGTTGGTGGCGTCACCACGTCAGTCACACTTCCTTCCTACGGCGAACGAACTATCGAGTCAAGTAACGAAACCGTCTCGTTACCTTGCGGCCTCCTTCTTGAGCAGCAGAAACGCCCTTCCTTGGGCCTCGGGGAGGCCGCCGGACGGGCGCGCTCACCACCCGCAACACCTCGGACGGCGGGGGGTTAGTTTCTTTCGCAAATAAAGAAAGACCTTGCAAAGCATTGACGGGCCCTCGCGCCGGTCCCTAGCGTCACCGGGCGAAGGCCTTCCAGTGTGTACGGACCCCCGTGCCGCTGCGTACCTGAGGTGACGCCGGCGCTCCCTCGTGCCCCGGCGCCCCTGCCCGCCCTCTCACCGTCCGACCGCGACCCCCACGTCGACGCCCCGCGTCCGACGTCGCCGGCCGCTGCCCGGACCTCGCGTCACGCGAAAGGATCCGCATGCGTCTCAAGGCGTTCCTGCTACCCACGGCGCTCGCCCTGGCCCTGTCCGGGACACCGGCCGTGGCCCTCGCCGCACCCACCGACGCCCGGCCGACCGACGCCGTCGACCTGGACGTCCTCTTCGTCAGCGCGCACCCCGACGACGAGGCCGGCAGCCTCGCCACCCTCGGCCAGTGGAAGGAGAAGCACGGCGCCAAGGCCGGCGTCGTCACCATCACCCGCGGCGAGGGCGGCGGCAACGCCGTCGGCCTGGAGGAGGGCCCGCCGCTGGGCATCATCCGCGAGCGCGAGGAACGCACCGCGATCGGCCGCGCCGGGGTGGAGAACCTCTACAACCTCGACCGCGTCGACTTCTGGTACACCGCGTCCGCGCCCCTGTCCGAGCAGATCTGGGGGCACGACGACACCCTCGCCCAGATCGTCCGGGTGATCCGGCAGACCCGGCCCGAGATCGTCATGACGATGAACCCGTCGCCCACGCCCGGCAACCACGGCAACCACCAGCAGGCCGCCCGCTTCGCCGCCGAGGCGTTCCACGCCGCCGCCGACCCGAAGGCGTTCCCGGAGCAGGTCACCAAGGAGGGGCTCAAGCCGTTCCGGGCGGCGAAGTTCCTGCGTACGGGCGGCAGCGGCAGCTCGACGACCGGGCCGCAGTGCGCCACCGGCTTCGTGCCGGCCGTCCCGACCGACCAGGTGTTCGGCGTCTGGGAGGGCGCCCGCAGCGCCGGCGGCAAGACCTGGGCCGAGGTCGAGGTCGACGCCCGCCGGGACTACGTGACCCAGGGCTGGGCCAACACCGCCGCCGCCCCCACCGACCCCGCGAAGATCCGCTGCGACTTCTACACCCTGGTCGACAGCCGCGTCCCGTACGACCCGGCGGACACCTCGCCCGAGGCGATCCTGCGCGGCTCGGTCCTGCCCCCGGCCGCCGGTGGGCTGCCCAAGGGCACCGAGCTCTACCTGACCGCCGACCGGTTCGACCTCGCCCCCGGGCAGAGCGTCGAGGTCACCGCGCACGTGCGGGCGCCCGGCAACCGGGCCCTCACCTCGCCCCGGGTCTCCCTGCGGCTGCCGCAGGGCTGGACCGCCAGCGGCTCCGGTGCGGTGCGCGGCGCCGTACCGGCCGGCAAGGAGCGGACCGTCACCTTCACCGTGACCGTCCCCGCCGGCGCCGACACCAACGAGCAGCACCTCGTCGGCGCGTCCCTCACCACCGGGCAGGGCGCCGGCCGTACGGACCGCGCGGTCCGGGTGGTCGCCGACGTGCGCGGCACCCTGGAGCCGCTGCCCGAGGTGGGGCTGTTCCGCACCTGGGCCGGCGACAGCGGCTACCCGCAGCTGGACACCCTGATCAAGCCGGTGCTGACCCTCGGCTCCGGCAAGAGCCGGACGGTCCGGGTCGACCTGCGCAACCACGGCGAAACCGCTCAGAGTGGCACCGTTGCCCTCGGCCTGCCGGCCGGCTTCACCGCCGACGCGCCGACCAAGAGCTACGCGGCCCTGGCGCCGGGCGCGACCGGGGCGGTCACCTTCACCGTCACCAACAGCGACGCCAGCCTGCCGACCGCCAACGAGGGCGGCGACTACGGCATCACCATCACCACCACCAGCGCCGCCGGCAGCACCGTGGAGACCGGCGCCCTGGAGATCGTGCCGACCAGCGAGGTGCCGCACGCCGGGCACGACCACGCCGTCGACGGGGTGGCCTCCCCGGGCGAGTACCCCGGCGAGGACCTGGACCTGTCCCGCATCTGGGAGGGACAGGCCACCACGCCACAGGACGCCTCGGCCACCGGCCGGATCGCCTTCACCGAGGACGCGCTCGTCGTGTTCGTACAGGTCACCGACGACGTGCTCGGCAAGAAGGTGGTGCCGCAGGACTGCAAGCGGCAGCGGCGCACCGACAGCGTGGAGATCATCGTCGACCCGAAGGGGAACTCGACGGACACCTCCACCGTGTTCAAGGCGGGCATCTTCCCGGTCACCGACGACCCCGCCAACGGCGACCCGCCCTGCTGGCAGCGCGACGCCGACAACCGACAAGGACCGGGCGCCACGACCGCCCCGGGGATGACCGTCGTCAGCAAGGTCACCGCGCCGTACACCGGCTACACCATCGAGGCGCGCATCCCGTTCGCGGTGCTGCCCGACGCCATCGACCCGGCGCGGATGGGCTTCAACGTGCTGGTGTACGACTCGGACACCCAGGACCTCAGCTCCCAGTCCCGGCTGGGCTGGTCCACCTTCACCGGCGTGCGGGCCGACCCGTACCGCTACGGCCTGGTCACCCTGCCCGGCCTCACCCCGGCCCAGCGGCAGCCCAGTGCCCCGGTCTTCCCGGACACCGCCGCCCGCAGCGTGCACAGCCCGCAGACCATCGCGCAGTCGGCGGTGGACGGCGTGGCTCCGGCCGCCGTCACCCGGCTGCCCGAGCGGGCGCTGCGGCTGACCGACCAGCGGCAGGTGGCCGGCGGCGTGCGGGTGACCGTCCGGGCCGACCGCGCCGGCACGGTGTACCTGCACACCTGGGACGGCGACCGGTCGCTCGGTGAGCGTTCGGTGCAGGTGTCCTCCGGCCGGCCGGTGACCGTCGTGGTCCCGGCGACCGGTGGCACGCCCACCTCGGTCCTGGCGGCCTTCGAGGCCGGCGGCGCCGCGCTCGCCCGCCAGGTCCCGCTGGCCTGACCGGTGCGCGACGGGCCCCTGCCATCCGAGCGGACGGCAGGGGCCCGTACCGTCGTCGGGGCCGAGACTCCCCGGCGGCAGCGCGGTCTACAGGACGTTGCGCCTCAGCAGGAACAGCCCGAAGAGCACCCCGAACGCGACGACCACCGCCCTGAGCGGGCCCTCGGGGAGTCTGCGGAGCAATCGGGCGCCGACGTAGCCGCCGACGACGGTCGCCGGGGCGACGACTGCCACCCCCGCCCAGTTGACGGTGCCGAAGAGGACGTAGAGCACCACCGCCGTGAACGAGATGACGGCCGACAGCAGGTTCTTCAGGGCGATCGTCCTGGTGAGCGGCTCGTGCTGGAGGAGCGCCAGGCCGGCGACCAGGACGATGCCGAACCCGGCGCCGACGTAACCGCCGTAGAGGCCGCCCAGGGCGACGGAGAGTTGCAGGGCCGCCGGGTGTGCCCGCCGGTCCCGCAGCGCGGAGCGCCGGACCAGGCCGTCCAGCCAGCCCCGCAGACCGAGGACGGCCGACGCGGCGAGCACCAGGAACGGCACGATCATGTCGAAGACGCGGGTGGGCGTCACCAGCAGCAGCACCGACCCGGCGACGCCGCCGACGACCGCCGCGGGCAGGACGCGTCGTACGTCGCCGCGGGGCGGCAGGTCCCGGTACCCTCCGGCGACGCTCGCCACGTTGCCGGGGAAGACGGCGACGGTGCTGGTCAGCTTGGCGGTGAGCGGCGGGATGCCGGCAGCGATCAGCGCCGAGAAGGCGATCAGGGAACCGCCGCCCGCGACCGCGTTGAAGGCGCCCGTGGCGACACCGGCGGCGACGAGCAGCGTCGCCTGGATGGGATCCATCGGATCCCAGGCTAGTGGCGATGCCCGGCGGCGGGGCGGGTGTCGGCCGGGCCGCCCGGCCCGCAACGCGTGGGACGGTTCGGGGCCGGCCGGCGGTGGGCGCGACCCCCGGTGGGGCCGCGCGAAGTTCACCTTCTCCGGGTGAGGCGGTGGCGACGTTTCCGGGGAATGGTGGCCGGTGAGGAGGGTCGCGATGGCGGATGCCACCGAGGATTTCTTCCACGGCCTCGCGCGCCGTGGGCACGACCGCCGGCTCAGGGCGATCGACGAGGGCAGCGTGCGCTTCGACATCAGCCGTGACGGCCGGACCGCGCACTGGCTGGTCTCCATCGACAAGGGCGACGTCAGGGTCTCCGAGGAGGCGACCGGCGGGGACGCGGTCGTCGAGGCGGACCGGGCGGTGTTCGACCGGATCGCCAGCGGGGAGGCGTACTTCCTGACCACCGTGCTGCGCGGCGAGGCGGCCGTGGCGGGCAGCCCCCGGCTCTTCGCGACCGTCCGGAAGCTCTTTCCGCCGCCGCCCACGTCCCGGGACGCGCGCCGCCGGGGAGGCGGCCATGAGTGACGACCAGGTGGGCATCCTGGACGGCACCACGTTCCTGGTCTGCGACCGGGCCGGCGACATCCTCCCGTCGCCCGACACCCCGCTCGGCCTCTTCGCCCACGACACGCGCCTGCTGTCGAAGTGGGTGCTCACGATCGACGGGGAGCGGTTGAGCACCCTCGCCATCGACGACATCCACTACTTCGAGAACCGGTTCTACCTGGTCCCCGGCCACCAGGACGTCTACGTCAACAGCACGCTCTCCGTGCGGCGGGCACACACGCTCGACGCCGGCCTGCACGAGGAGCTGAGCATCACCAACCATGCCGGCCAGCCGGTCGACCTGACCGTCCGGGTCGAGGTGGACGCCGACTTCGCGGACGTCTTCGAGGTCAAGGACGCGACGGCGCGGAAGAAGGGCCGGCACTACCGGCGCGTCGACGACGGGCGCCTCGTCCTCGGCTACGAGCGGGAACGGTTCCGGCGGGAGACGATCGTCTCCGCGACGACGCCGGCGGAACTGGACGAGGACGGGCTGACGTTCGCGGTCCACCTCGAACCGCACGGCAGGTGGCGGACCAGGCTGACCGCGGAGCCGGACCTGCCGATGCCGCGAGGGCTGGAACGGCTCACGATTCCGGGACGGGCGCGCAGCCGGGACAAGGAGCGCCGGCTCAAGGACTGGCTGGCGGAGGCGCCCCGGCTGGAATCCGGCTTCGAGCCCCTGCGCGGCGCGTACCGGCGCAGCCTGATCGACCTGGCCGCGCTGCGGTTCAGCCCGTTCCTCGCCGAGGACCGGAGCGTGCCGGCCGCCGGCCTGCCCTGGTTCATGAGCCTGTTCGGCCGGGACAGCATCCTCACCAGCCTCCAGGCGCTGCCGTTCGCGCCCGATCTCGCCGCCACCACCCTCAGGGTGCTCGCGCTGCGGCAGGGCAGCCGGGTCGACGACTTCCGGGAGGAGGAGCCCGGCCGGATCCTGCACGAGATGCGGTACGGGGAGATGAGCGTGTTCGAGGAGACGCCGCACACTCCCTACTTCGGCAGTGCCGACGCCACTCCCCTGTTCCTGGTGCTGCTCGACGAGTACGAACGCTGGACCGGCGACGCCGCGCTCGTCCGCTCGGTCGAACAGGAGGCGCGGGCGGCGATCGACTGGATCGACGACTACGCCGACCTGACGGGCAGCGGCTACATCTCCTACGAGCGGCGCAACACCCGCAACGGCCTGGAGAACCAGTGCTGGAAGGACTCCTGGGACGGCATCTCGTACCAGGACGGGCGGCTGCCCGGCTTCCCCCGGGCGACCTGCGAGCTGCAGGGGTACGCGTACGACGCGAAGATGCGCACCGCCCGGCTCGCCCGGACGATCTGGGACGACCCGGCGTACGCGGACCGGCTGGAACGGGACGCCGCCGAGCTCAGGCAGCGCTTCAACCGCGACTTCTGGGTCGCCGACGGGCAGTACATGGCCCTCGCGCTCGACGGTGACGGCCGCCAGGTGGACGCGCTGTCGTCAAACATCGGCCACCTGCTGTGGAGCGGCATCGTCGACGAGCCGAAGGCCGCCGCCCTGGCGCGACACCTGATGTCGCCCGCGCTGTTCAGCGGCTGGGGGGTGCGCACGCTGGCCGAGAGCGCGAGCCGCTACAACCCGATCGGGTACCACGTCGGGACGATCTGGCCGTTCGACAACTCGTTCATCGCCTGGGGCCTGCGCCGCTACGGGTACGCCGACGAGGCGGCCCGGATCGCCGCCGGGATCCTGGACGCGGCGGCCTTCTACGACGGCCGGCTGCCCGAGGCGTTCGCCGGCTACCCCCGGGCCGAGACCAAGTATCCGGTCAACTATCCCACCGCGTGCAGCCCGCAGGCGTGGTCCGCCGGGGCCACCCTGCTGCTGTTGCGCACGATGCTCGGGCTGCAACCGGTCGGCGAAGACCTCGTGATCAGGCCCGCTCTGCCCGCTAGTCTCGACTTCGTGGCGCTGCTGGACATTCCCGGGCGGTGGGGGCGCCTCGACGCGTACGGCAGAGGGCCGGCCGGCGCGGGCGGACGCGGCCACCAGCCGGCGCCGCAGCAGCTCTCCGCCCCGTGACGGGAGGGACGATGCGAGAACTCGACCCGATGCGGACAGCCGTCGTCGGCGTCCACTGGCAGCACGAGGTCGTCAGTCCCGACGGGGTGTTCGGTCCGTTCTTCGCCGCGCAGGTCTCCCGGCACCGCGTCGCCTCGTACGCGGCGCAGGTCGCCGCGGCGGTGCGCGCCAGTGGCGGCCTCGTCATCTACACGCGGGTCGCGCACCGGCCCGGATACCCGGACCTCATCCCCAACACGCCCAGCTTCGCCATGCTCCGGGAGCGGCAGGCCTTCCTCGAGGGCGCGCCCAAGGCCCGGATCGTCGACGAACTCGCGCCGGAGGCCGGCGACGTCGTCATCACCCACGTCCGGCTCACCGGCTTCTTCGGCAGCGAACTCGACACCGTGCTGCGGCGCCGGGGCGTGGACACCGTCCTGTTCACCGGCGTCGCCACCAACCTCTCCGTCACCGGCACCGCGTTCGAGGCGGTCAACCTCGGCTACCGGCCGGTGGTGGTCTCCGACGCGTGCACCGCCGCGACCGACGAGGCGCACCGGGCGAGCCTGGAGACGCTGGGGCAACTCGGCGAGGTGGTCACCACCGCCGAGGCCGTCGACCGCCTGTCGAGGTGAGCAGTCGGGCCGGGCCGCCCGTCGCCCGGCGGCCGCCCCGGCCGGGCCGCTCCGGTGGGCGGCCGGCCAGCCCCGACAACTGCCCGGACAGCCCCTAGCCCGGCCCGTTTGCATTGACGACGGACGTGCCGCGCTGGCAGCATCCGGCGCATCATGATCAAGGAAAGCGGTTGGTCAGCGCCCCCCGTCCCCGCCCGGCCGTCCGGCCAGCCCGCCGGGGGCGAGCCACACCACGCGGACCTCGTCCATGAGGCGATCGGCCGGCATCCCGCCGACGCGGTGGCGCTGGGCACGGACGACGCCCTCGTCACCTACGGGGAGTTGCGCGCACGCAGCAACCGGCTGGCCCGGCACCTGCGGGCCACCGGGGTACGCCGAGGCGACCTCGTCGCCGTCCTGCTGCCCCGCGGTGTCGACGGGATCGTCAGCGTGCTGGCGGCGCTCACCGCCGGCGCGGCGTACCTGCCCATCGACGCGGGCTACCCGCCGCAGCGGGTCCGGCACATGCTCACCGACTCCCGGGCGCGGGTGCTCGTCACCGTACGGTCGCTGGTCCGGCCCGACCTGGTGGTTGCGGGCACCCCGGTCGTCCTGCTCGACGACGACCGGGCCACGCTCGCCGCGTACCCCGACCGCCCGCCGGCCGTGCCGGTCGGCCCGGGTGACCTCGCCTACGTGATCTACACCTCCGGGTCCACCGGCCTGCCGAAGGGGGTCATGGTCGAGCACGGCTCGCTGCGCGGGCTGGCCCGGTGGCGGGCCGACGCGGAGCGCCTCGGTCCCGACGACCGCTGCCTGCACCTGTTCTCCCCCGGCTTCGACGCGTCGGTGTGGGACATCTGGGCGCCGCTGGTGGCCGGCGCCAGCCTCTGGATGCCCGACGACGCGACCCGCGTCGATCCCGACCGGCTGGTGGACTGGCTCGCCGCGCACGCGATCACCTCGGCGACGCTGCCCACCCCGCTCGCCGAGGCCGTGCTGACCCGGCCGACGCCGCCCGACGGGGCACTGCGCATCCTCGGCGCGGGGGGCCAGCAGCTGCTGGCCCGCCCCCGCCCCGAGCACACGTTCACCACCGTCAACCTGTACGGGCCCACCGAGGCCACCGTGCTGGCGATGGCCGGGGAGGTGGCGGTCGAGGGCGACGGCCCGCCGTCGCTCGGGCATCCGGCCGCGGGCGCCACCATCCGGCTGCTCACCGACGACCTGCGTCCGGTGCCCGCCGGCAGCCTGGGCGAGGTGTTCATCGGTGGGCCGGGCGTGGCCCGGGGGTACCACGACCGTCCCGCCCTGACCGCCGAGCGCTTCCCGCCCGACCCGTACGGGCCGCCGGGCAGCCGCCTCTACCGCACCGGCGACCTGGCGCGCCAGCTACCGGACGGCACCTACCACTTCGCCGGCCGGGTCGACGACCAGGTGAAGCTGCACGGCCACCGGATCGAGCTGGGCGAGATCGAGAGCGTGCTGCTGCGTCATCCGGGCGTACGGGCCGCCGCCGTCGGGCTGCACGAGGGCACGGCCGGCCCCCGGCTCGTCGGGTACGTCGTGCCCGAGGCCGGCCCGGACGACGTGGCGCTCGCCGAGCACGCGGCCCGGTACCTGCCGGCGACCATGGTTCCCGCCGCGTGGGTCCGGCTCGCCGCCCTGCCGCTCACGCCGCACGGCAAGCTGGACCGGGCCGCGCTCCCCGCACCGGCGGAGCGGGTCGGCGAGGCGCCCCGCGACGACCTGGAGCGGCGGGTGGCCCAGGTGTGGGCGGAGGTGCTCGGCAGGTCGCCGGGCCGCGACGACAACTTCTTCTCCCTGGGCGGGCACTCGCTGCGGGCAACGATGGTCGCCGTCCGGCTGCGCGAGCGGTTCGGGCTGCCGATCTCCGCCGCGATCGTGTTCGAGGCGCAGACCGTGGCCGCGATGGCCGACCGCCTACGGGACGAAGTGCTGGCCGATCCGACGACCGCCGGCGGCGAGAACGA
>NZ_JBICUN010000016.1:0-171729 GCF_043198195.1 Micromonospora sp. NPDC048868 | reverse complement strand
GGGGGGGGGGGGGGGCGGGGGGGGGGGGGGGGGGGGGGGGGGGGGGGGGGGGGGGGGGGGGGGGGGGGGGGGGGGGGGGCCCCCCGGGGGGGGGGGGGGGGGGCGGCCCCCCCCCCCCCCCCCCGCCCTCGTGCTGCTGCTTTCGGTCCTACTCGTCCGCGCCTGCGGCGGCGGTGCCACCGAGGTCGGCCGGGACGGCGTCCGGCACGGTCGCCGGCCGGTCCGCGCCCGTGAAGATGAGCTTGGACTTGTCGATGTCCTCCGGATCGCCCTCGCAGTCCACCACCACGATCTGACCCGGGATCAGCTCGTTGAAGAGGATCCGCTCGGACAGGTTGTCCTCGATGTCGCGCTGGATCGTGCGACGCAGCGGACGCGCACCGAGCACCGGGTCGAAGCCCTTCTTCGCCAGGTACTTCTTGGCGTTGTCGGTCAGCTCCAGACCCATGTCCTTGTTCCGCAGCTGGCCCTCGATGCGCTGGATCATGATGTCGACGATCGACAGGATCTCCAGCTGGCGCAGCTGGTGGAAGACGATGGTGTCGTCGATCCGGTTGAGGAACTCAGGCCGGAAGTGCTGCTTGAGCTCGTCGTTGACCTTCTGCTTCATCCGGTCGTAGTTGGACTCGGAGTCCTCCGACGCCTGGAAACCGAGCGAGACCGCCTTGGCGACGTCGCGGGTGCCCAGGTTGGTGGTCAGGATGATGACCGTGTTCTTGAAGTCCACGATCCGGCCCTGACCGTCGGTGAGCCGACCGTCCTCCAGGATCTGGAGCAGCGTGTTGAACACGTCCGGGTGGGCCTTCTCGATCTCGTCGAAGAGGACCACCGAGAACGGCCGACGCCGCACCTTCTCGGTCAGCTGGCCGCCCTCGTCGTAGCCGACGTAGCCGGGAGGGGCACCCACCAGCCGGGAGACCGTGTAGCGGTCGTGGAACTCGGACATGTCCAGCTGGATGAGGGCGTCCTCGCTGCCGAACAGGAACTCGGCGAGCGCCTTGGAGAGCTCGGTCTTACCGACACCGGACGGGCCGGCGAAGATGAACGAGCCCGACGGACGCTTCGGGTCCTTCAGGCCGGCCCGGGTGCGCCGGATCGCCTTCGAGACCGCCTTGACCGCGTCCTCCTGGCCGATGACGCGCTTGTGCAGCTCGTCCTCCATGCGCAGCAGGCGCGAGGTCTCCTCCTCGGTCAGCTTGTAGACCGGGATGCCGGTCCAGTTGCCGAGCACCTCGGCGATCTGCTCGTCGTCGACCTCGCTGACGACGTCCAGGTCACCGGCCTTCCACTCCTTCTCCCGCTGGGCCTTCTGGCCGAGGAGCTGCTTCTCCTTGTCGCGCAGCTGGGCGGCGCGCTCGAAGTCCTGCGCGTCGATCGCGGACTCCTTGTCGCGACGCACCTGGGCGATGCGCTCGTCGAAGTCGCGCAGGTCCGGCGGCGCGGTCATCCGGCGGATCCGCATCCGGGCGCCGGCCTCGTCGATCAGGTCGATCGCCTTGTCCGGCAGGAAGCGGTCGGAGATGTACCGGTCGGCCAGCGTCGCGGCGGCCACGAGGGCGGCGTCGGTGATGCTGACCCGGTGGTGCGCCTCGTAGCGGTCGCGCAGGCCCTTGAGGATCTCGATGGTGTGGGCCAGCGACGGCTCACCCACCTGGATCGGCTGGAAGCGGCGCTCGAGGGCGGCGTCCTTCTCCAGGTGCTTGCGGTATTCGTCGAGCGTGGTCGCGCCGATGGTCTGCAGCTCGCCACGGGCCAGCATCGGCTTGAGGATGCTCGCCGCGTCGATCGCGCCCTCGGCGGCACCCGCGCCGACCAGGGTGTGGATCTCGTCGATGAAGAGGATGATGTCGCCGCGGGTGCGGATCTCCTTGAGCACCTTCTTGAGGCGCTCCTCGAAGTCACCGCGGTAGCGGGAACCGGCGACCAGCGCACCGAGGTCGAGCGTGTAGAGCTGCTTGTCCTTCAGCGTCTCGGGCACCTCGCCCTTGATGATCTTCTGGGACAGCCCCTCCACCACGGCGGTCTTGCCGACGCCGGGCTCACCGATCAGGACCGGGTTGTTCTTGGTGCGGCGGGAGAGCACCTGCATGACCCGCTCGATTTCCTTCTCGCGCCCGATGACCGGGTCGAGCTTGCCCTCGCGGGCGGCCTGGGTCAGGTTGCGGCCGAACTGGTCCAGCACGAGGCTGGTGGACGGCGCGGCCTCGCCCGGCGTGGCGCCCGCCGCGGCCGGCTCCTTGCCCTGGTAGCCGGAGAGCAGCTGGATCACCTGCTGGCGGACCCGGTTGAGGTCGGCGCCGAGCTTGACCAGCACCTGGGCGGCGACGCCCTCGCCCTCGCGGATCAGGCCGAGCAGGATGTGCTCCGTGCCGATGTAGTTGTGGCCGAGCTGCAGCGCCTCGCGCAGCGACAGCTCCAGCACCTTCTTGGCCCGCGGCGTGAACGGGATGTGCCCGCTCGGCGCCTGCTGGCCCTGGCCGATGATCTCCTCGACCTGCTGCCGCACACCCTCCAGGGAGATGCCGAGGCTCTCCAGAGCCTTGGCGGCGACGCCCTCACCCTCGTGGATCAGGCCCAGCAGGATGTGTTCCGTACCGATGTAGTTGTGGTTGAGCATCCGGGCCTCTTCTTGGGCCAGGACGACAACCCGTCGCGCTCGGTCGGTGAACCGCTCGAACATGCCCTCGTGCTCCTCACGTGCCGTGCGCACTCGATCTTGATGGTCAAGAAGTCGTGGCGGGGCCGGTGCGCGGACGACCGGGACGGGCGTCCGTGCCTCCTTACTCTATCGCCGCGGACCGACTCCGCTGAGGTCGTGTGTCCCCGTCGGAAGCCGTGTACGCGTCGTTTTGCACAACCGTCCGCGCTCAGGGGGTGTTCCGGTACCCCTGCCTGTACGCGCAGAGCGAAATTCGACCCCGGTCGTGGACCCGTCGTGCGGGTCACGCCGGTGCCGACGCGGCCCGGATCCGGGCCGTCCGGGAGTCGTCCACAGGCTGTGGACAGACTCTCCACCGGCTGTGGACAACGACCGTCGGGACGGAATTCTTCCCGCTCGGACGCCCCCGCGGGCGGATACGGCGACGCCGGCCCGGAGCCACCCCGCGGATACGGCGACGCCGGCCCGGAGTCGTGCTCCGGCCCGGCGTCGGTGTCGCCCGTCGGCGGTCCCGGTCAGTGACCGGCCTTCGCGTGGTACTCGTCGACGATCTCCTGGGGGATCCGGCCCCGGTCGGAGATGTCCTTGCCGGCCTTCTTGGCCCAGGCGCGGATCGCCTTGTTCTGCTCCCGGTCGGCGGTGGCGCCACCCCGGCCGCGCGCGGCCCGGCCGCCGACGACGACGCCACCCCTGCCCACCTTGGTGCCGTGGGCGATGTACGAGGCGAATACGTCGCGCAATTTCTCGGCGTTGGAGCTAGACAGGTCGATCTCGTACTGAACGCCGTCGAGCGCGAACTTGACCGTCTCGTCAGCGTCCCCGCCGTCCAGGTCATCGACCAGCTTATGAATGATCTGCTTGGCCACGTCCCACATTCCTTTCGAGCAGGGTGCTCCTGCAAACTGTAAGCACAATAACCCGCGCGGCGCTTGCCGCGTCAATAGGATGCGGTAACGACCCGGTGGAGATGCGCGGCTACTCCGGGCGAACCAGGGGGAAGAGGATGGTTTCCCGAATTCCCAGGCCGGTGAGCGCCATCAAGAGCCGGTCGATTCCCATTCCCATACCCCCGGCCGGCGGCATTCCGTACTCCATCGCCCGGAGAAAGTCCTCGTCCAGCCGCATGGCCTCGTCGTCGCCGCGGGCGCCGAGCTGGGCCTGGGCCACCAGCCGCTCCCGCTGCACCACCGGGTCCACCAGCTCGGAGTACGCGGTCCCCAGCTCGAAACCGAGCACGTAGAGGTCCCACTTCTCGGCCAGCCCGGGCTCGCTGCGGTGCGCCCGGGTCAGCGGGCTCGTCTCCTCCGGGTAGTCGCGGACGAAGGTGGGCGCCTGGAGGCTCGGCACCACCAACTCCTCGAACAGTTCCTCCGCGAGCTTGCCCGGCCCCCACTTCGGGTCGACCGCCAAACCCACCTTGTCGGCGTACTCCACCAGCCGGGCGCGCTCGGTGCGCACCGTGACCTCCTCGCCGAGGGCCTCGGAAAGCACCCCGAAGAGGGTCACCGAGCGCCACTCGCCGCCGAGATCGAACTCCCGGCCGTCGGCGTGCGTCACGACGGTCGAGCCGCTGACGGCGATCGCCGCCTGCTGCACGAGATTCCGGGTCAGCTCGGCCATGGTGTCGTAGTCGCCGTACGCCTCGTATGCCTCGAGCATCGCGAACTCGGGCGAGTGCGAAGAGTCGACACCCTCATTACGGAAGTTGCGGTTGATCTCGAAGACCCGGTCGACGCCGCCGACGACGGCCCGCTTGAGAAACAGTTCCGGCGCGATTCGCAGATACAGATCGGTGCTGAGTGCATTGCTGTGGGTCACGAATGGCCGGGCCGCCGCGCCGCCGTGCAGCAGCTGGAGCATCGGGGTCTCCACCTCGATGAAGTCCCGGCCATGCAGCGAGTCGCGCAGGCTGCGCACGGTCGTGGCCCGGGTACGCACCATCTGGCGGGCCTGCGGCCGGACGATCAGGTCCACGTAGCGCTGCCGGACCCGGGCCTCCTCGCTGAGCGGCTTGTGCGCCACCGGCAGCGGGCGGAGCGCCTTCGCCGTCACCGCCCACTGCTCGACCAGCACGGACAGCTCCCCGCGCCGGCTGGTGATCACCTCGCCGGTCACCCCGACGAGGTCACCGAGGTCGACCAGGCGCTTCCAGTCGTTGAGCCGGTCGGGGCCGACCCGGTCGAGGGAGAGCATGGCCTGCAACTCCGTGCCGTCGCCGTCCCGGAGGGTGGCGAAGCAGAGCTTGCCCGTGTTGCGCACGAAGATCACCCGGCCGGTGACCGAGACCTGGTCCCCCGTGGCGGTGTCGGTGGGCAGCTCGGCGTACTTCTCGCGGATCTCGGCCAGCGTGCTGGTCCGGGGGAATCCGATGGGGTACGGCTCGACGCCCTCGGCGAGCATCCGGTCCCGCTTCTCCCGGCGGACCTTCATCTGCTCGGGAAGGTCGTCGGCGGGATCGACTGGCACGGGGTTCTGCTCGGTCACGGCACGCTTCCTCAGAAGGAGATTTCGGGCGGGGTCAGGCCCCGAGCGTACTCAAGGCCCCAGCGAGGCGTTACGGGATAACCCGCCCGCATGACCGGCCCCACTCGCGCCCTCCCCGGCGGCCGGGTTCAGACGTTGCGCTCGTAGACCATCCGCAGGCCGATCAGGGTGATCATCGGCTCGTGGTGGGTGATCGTGCGGCACTCGTTGATCACGAGCGAGGCCAGCCCGCCCGTGGCGATCACGGCGCTCACCTCGCCGATCTCCTCGATCATCCGCTCGACGATCCGGTCCACCTGCCCGGCGAAGCCGAAGTAGAGGCCGGACTGGAGGCACTCGACGGTGTTCTTGCCGATCACCGATCGGGGCTTTGTCGCCTCCACCTTGCGCAGCTGGGCGGCCCGGGCGGCGAGCGCGTCGAAGGAGATCTCGATGCCCGGGGCGAAGGCGCCGCCGAGGAACTCGCCCCGGCCGCTGATCACGTCGAAGTTGGTGGTGGTGCCGAAGTCCACCACGATCGACGGCCCGCCGTAGAGGGTGTACGCGGCCAGGGTGTTGACCACCCGGTCGGCGCCCACCTCCTTCGGGTTGTCGATGGCGAGCTGCACCCCGGTGCGCACCCCCGGCTCGACGATCACGCTCGGCAGGTCCGCGTAGTAGCGGGCGAGCATGTTGCGCAGCGAGCGCAGCGCGGCCGGGACCGTGGAGCAGGCCGCGACGCCGGTGATCTCGACGGCGTCGGCGGCGAGCAGGCCCCGGAACTTCAGGCCCAGCTCGTCGGCCGTCGCCCGCGCATCGGTCTTGATCCGCCAGGAGTGCACCAGCTTGTCGCCGTCGAAGGTCGCCAGCACGGTGTTGGTGTTTCCGATGTCGATGCAGAGCAGCACGCTCGCAGCCTAGACAACGCCCGGCCGCTGGTTCACGCGGTGCGCAGGTCCATGGCGATGTCGAGGATCGGCGAGGAGTGCGTCAGGGCCCCGACCGACAGGAAGTCGACGCCGGTCGCCGCGTACCGCGCCGCCACGTCGAGGGTCAGCCCGCCGGTCGCCTCCAGCTCCGCCCGGTCCCCCACCAGGGCGGCCACCTCGGTGAGCATCTCCGGGGTCATGTTGTCCAGCAGCAGGAAGTCCGCGCCGGCCTCGACCGCCTCCACCGCCTCGGCGACCGTGTCCACCTCGACCTGCACCGGCACGTCCGGGAAGGTCTCCCGGACCCGCCGGAAGGCCGCCGTGATGCCGCCGGCCGCGAACTTGTGGTTGTCCTTGATCATCGCGACGTCGTGCAGGCCCATCCGCTTGTTCGTGCCGCCGCCCGCGCGGACCGCGTACTTCTCCAGGGCGCGCAGGCCCGGGGTCGTCTTGCGGGTGTCCAGCACCATCGCCTTGGTGCCGGCCAGGGCGTCCGCCCAGGCCCGGGTGTGGGTGGCGACCCCGGACATCCGGCAGAGCAGGTTGAGCGCCGTGCGCTCGGCGGTGAGCAGCAGCCGGGTCGGGCCGGTCACCGTGGCCAGCACGTCGCCGCGCGCCACCCGCTCGCCGTCGCGGGCCACCACCGACACCTCGACCGTACGACCGGCGCCGGTCGCCTCGCCGACCAGCTCGAACACGGCAGCCGCCACGGCCAGCCCGGCCACCACGCCGTCGGCGCGGGCCACCAGGTCGGCCGTGTCGGTCTGCCCGGCCGGGATGGTGGCGACGCTGGTGACGTCCAGCAGGTCCGGGCCCAGGTCCTCGGCGAGCGCGGCCTCGACCGTCCGCCGCACCTGTGCCGGATCCAGGCCGGCGTCCCGCAGTGCCCGTTCCGTCGACTCCGTCATCGGGTTCCCTCCCACGCTTGCGTCAGCCGGCCCTGCGCCCCGACCGCGGCGACCAGGTGGCCGTGCCACCGCTCGTCGGCCGTCGGGAAGTCCTCCCGCCAGTGGCAGCCCCGGGTCTCCCGGCGGGCGTACGCGGCGGCGACCAGCGCCGACGCCACGGTGATCAGGTTCGTCGCCTCCCAGTCGGCCGTCCGGGGCCGGCCCCGGCCCTCGCCGAGCCCGGTCAGCACGCCGGCGGTCGCCGCGAGGGTCTCCGCCGAGCGGAGCACGCCCGCGCCCCGGGTCATCGCCCGTTGCAGCGTCGGCGTCGCCTCGGCCGGCACCACCCAGCCCTCGCCGCCCACCCAGGCGCCCGTCGCCGCCGGCTGGGCCTGCTCGGGCAGCCCGGCCGCGACGTCCTCGGCGATCCGCCGGGAGAAGACCAGCCCCTCCAGCAGCGAGTTGCTGGCCAGCCGGTTGGCGCCGTGCACGCCGGTGCAGGCGACCTCGCCGCACGCGTACAGCCCGGGGATGGAGGTGCGGCCGCGCAGGTCCGTGCGGACGCCGCCGGAGGCGTAGTGCGCGGCCGGAGCGACCGGGATCAGATCGGTCCCCGGGTCGACCCCGATGGCCAGGCAGGACGCGACGATGGTCGGGAAGCGCCGGGCCAGGAAGTCACCGCCCAGGTGCCGGGCGTCGAGGAACACGTGGTCCGCCCCGGTGGCCAGCAGGACCCGGTGGATGCCCTTGGCCACCACGTCCCGGGGCGCCAGCTCGGCCAGCTCGTGCTGCCCGACCATGAACCGCTTGCCGTCGCCGTCGACCAGGTGGGCGCCCTCGCCGCGCAACGCCTCGGAGACCAGCGGCTGCTGGGCGTGCCCGGCGCCGGGCACGCCGGCGCCGGCCGGGGTGATCAGCGCGGTCGGGTGGAACTGGACGAACTCCACGTCGGTCACCGCCGCGCCGGCCCGCATCGCGAGGGCCACCCCGTCCCCGGTCGACACGGCCGGGTTGGTGGTGGCCGCGTAGATCTGGCCCATCCCGCCGGTGGCCAGGACGACCGCCCGGGCCAGGATGGCGCCCACGCCGTCCTCGCTGCCCTCGCCGAGCACGTGCAGGGTGATGCCGCAGGCCGGGCCGAGCCCGTCGGGGCCGTCACCGGGGGCGCGCAGCAGGTCCAGCACCAGGGCGTGCTCCACCAGCCGGATCCAGGGGTCGCGGCGCACGGCGGCGTGCAGGGCGCGCTGCACCTCGGCCCCGGTGGCATCGCCGCCGGCGTGCACGATCCGGTCGGCCCGGTGCCCGCCCTCGCGCGTCAGCATCAGCGAGCCGTCCGGATTGCGGTCGAACTCCGCCCCGATCCGCATCAGCTCGCGCAGCCGGGTGGGGCCCTCCTCGACCAGCACCCGCACCGCCGCCGGGTCGCAGAGCCCGACGCCGGCGATCTCGGTGTCCGAGGCGTGCGCGGTCGGGGTGTCCTGCGGGTCGAGCACGGCGGCGATGCCGCCCTGCGCCCAGCGGGTCGACCCCTCGTCGATGTCGACCTTGGTGACCACGGTGACGTGCAGCCCCGCCTCGCGCAGGTGCAGCGCGGCGGTCAGGCCCGCCACCCCGGAACCGACCACGATCACGTCGGTGGTCTCCACCCAGCCGGGCGCGGGGGCGGCCAGCAGTCTGGGCAGCGCCGGCAGGTCGACGGTCGGAAGGTCCATACCCACAGTCAACCCGAAGGGTCCTCGCGGGGGGCGGCGGGGGCGGGACGAGTGGTTTGGGCCATGGGGTCCCGAGCCGGGCGGGCCGGCCGGCGGCGCCACGCGTGGGCCCGCCCTGCGTGGGCCGGCGCGCGCTACCGCGTCCGGACCGGGAGGGCCGCCGGGCCCGCGCCCCGCAGCGAGCCGGTCACCGTACGGTCGTCGAGCCAGAGGTAGCAGCGGACGCCCCGGTCGCCGACGCGCCACCGGCCCTGCCCCGGCGGACGGACCACCACCCCGCTGCGGAAGCGCAGGTCGGCGTCGTCGGGCACCCCCACGTAGCGGCCGAGCACCGAGCGGCAGCCGGCGTACAGCGGGGCCCAGTCGGCGGCCCGGGTCGGGTACGGGCGGTCGGGCGCCCGCCACACCCCGACGAACTCGGCGTCGTGCCGGGTGGCGCAGTCGACCGGGAGCAGCGTCCGCACCGACCCGCCCCGGGAGCGGGCCTGCTGGCAGCCCAGGCGGAGCGGGGACGGCCCGCGCAGCGCGTCCCGGAGGCTGCCGGTGCGGACCACCACCGTGCCGGCGGCCTCGACGGTGCTCACCTCGGTCAGGTCGCACCGGTACCAGCGGGCGCCCGTCGTCCAGCCCGCCCAGGACGGCACCGCCACCGCCAGCCGCAGCCGCCCCGCACGCCAGTCGGCGCCCACGTGACCGGTCGCCCGGGCGTCGCAGTCGGCGAAGGCGCCCCGCAGCTCGGCCGAGCCGCCCGGCGGCGGGGCGGGCCGCCCGGCCGGGAAGGTGCCCACGTGCACGGTCTCGACCCGGTGCGGCACGGCGCAGTCCACCGGCGCGTACGCCGCCAGGGTCACCACGTCGACGAAGTCGGCGACCTGGCACACCCCGGTGGCCGGGGTGAAGGGCCCGGCGGCGGGTGGGGCCGCCCAGTCGTCGACCAGGTCACCGTCCAGCCCGCCGGCATCGGCGCAGCCGGCCAGGAGCGCGGCCGTGGCGACGGCAGCGAGCAGGGTGGTCATCGCACGGCGCACAGCGGCCTCCCCCAGCCACCCGCGTCTATCGACGGGCAACCAGACTACCCAGGGATGACCTTCCGGTGACAGACCGCACGCACGCCCGCTTCCCGCCCCTCCAGGGTCCTGCGGTCACGAAGGGTACGAAAGCCCGCAGAATGCCGCCGGAGGGGGCGGGCGGAAGGCGGAAACGGTCGGGTCAGACGGCGGCGGCGAGGGGATTGGGGATCGGGGCGCCGGCGGTGCCGGGTGCGGCGGTCGTCGGGTCGGCGTTCAGCTCGACGACCCGGTTGTCGGCGTCGACGTGCACGACCCGCGGCCGGTAGGCGCGGGCCTCGGCGTCGTCCATCTGCCCGTACGAGATGAGGATGACCAGGTCTCCCGGGTGCACCAGGTGGGCGGCGGCGCCGTTGATGCCGATCACGCCGCTGCCCCGCTCGCCCGGGATCACGTACGTCTCCAGCCGCGCCCCGTTGGTGATGTCCACGATCGCCACCTGCTCGCCGGGGATCAGGTCGGCGGCGTCGAGCAGGTCCTCGTCGACGGTCACCGAGCCGACGTAGTGCAGGTCGGCCTGGGTCACCGTGGCCCGGTGGATCTTCGACTTGAGCATGGTGCGCAGCATCGGGATGCCTTTCGCGGAAGGTGGCGGGGGCGGGGTTCAGGAGCGGGGGGCGAGCCGGATCGCCGCGTTGTCGATCAACCGGGTGGCGCCCACCCAGGCGGCCACGAGCAGCCGCGCCGGTCCGGACACCGGCCCCGGTTCCAGGTCCGGGTCGGTGAGCACCAGGTAGTCGAGGCGCGCGCCGGGCGTACCGGCGCCGAAGGCCGCGTGCGCGGCGGCGAGCACCGCCCCCGCGTCACCGCCCCCGTCGGCGGCCGCGGCCCCGGCCCGCAGCGCCGCGGACAGGCTCAGCGCGGCCTCCCGCTCGGCCGGGGACAGGTAGCGGTTGCGGCTGGACAGGGCCAGCCCGTCCGGCTCCCGTACGGTCGGCACGCCGACCACCTCGACCGGCACGTCGAGGTCCCGGGCCATCCGCCGCACCAGGGTCAGCTGCTGGTAGTCCTTCTCGCCGAAGAACGTCAGGTCGGGGCGGGTGAGCTGGAGCAGCTTCAGCACCACGGTGAGCACACCGTGGAAGAACCCGGGGCGGCTCTGCCCCTCCAGGTCCTCCCCCAGCGGGCCCGGGTTCACCCGCACCCGGGGCTGGCCGTCCGGGTACATGTCGGCCACCGAGGGGGCGAAGACCACGTCCGCGCCCGCCCGCCGGCAGATCTCCAGGTCGGCGTCGAGGGTGCGCGGGTAGCGGTCGAAGTCCTCGTTCGGGCCGAACTGCAACGGGTTGACGAAGATCGTGACGAGCACGTGGTCGGCCTGCTCCCGGGCCGCCCGCAGCAGCGTCTCGTGCCCGGAGTGCAGCGCGCCCATGGTCATCACGACGCCGACGGTGCCCTTGAGCCCGTCGCGCGCCGCCGCCAGCTCGGCGCGGGTGTGCACCAGTTCCGTCACCTGTCCCCCTCCGTCCGCCGTCGGCCCGGTCATGCCGCCACCTCGCGCCGGTCGCCGGCGAGCACGCCGAGCAGCGACTCCGCGTCGACCGGCCGCAACCGGCCCGCGGCGATCGCCCGGTCGGCCGTACGCCGGGCCAGGGCCAGGTAGGGCGCCATCGACTCGGGGGCGGTCGCGGCGAGCCGGGCCAGGTGCCGCTCGACCGTGCCGGCGTCGCCCCGGGACACCGGCCCGGTCAGCGCGTCGTCGCCGAGGCGCAGCGCGTTCTCCAGGGCGGCCCGCAGCAGCGGGGCGAGCACCTTCTCCGGCTGGGCCACCCCGGCGTCGCGCAGCCGGTCGGCCGCCTCGTTGACCAGGGTCACCAGGTGGTTGGCGCCGTGCGCCAGCGCCGCGTGGTAGAGCGGCCGGTCCGCCTCGCCGACCCACTCCGGCACCCCGCCGAGGTCGGCGACCAGCCGGGCGGCCAGGGGGCGCAGCTCCGCCGGGGCGGTCACCCCGTACGAGATGCCGGCCAGCCGGGCCAGGTCGTCCGGCGTACCGGTGAAGGTCATCGCGGGGTGCAGGGCGAGCGGTCGGGCGCCCGCCGCGGCGGCGGGGGCGAGCACGGCCAGCCCGTGCGCGCCGGAGGTGTGCGCGACCACCTGGCCGGGGCGCAGCGCGCCGCCGTCGGCCAGGGCGGCGACCACCCCGGCGAGCGCGTCGTCGGGCACGGCGAGCAGCAGCAGGTCGGTGGCCGCCCGCGCCACGGCGGCGGCGGAGCGGCGGGGCGCGTCGGGAAGCAGCAGCGCGGCCCGGGCCCGGGAGGCGCCGGACCCGGCCGTGACGGCGACGACCCGGTGGCCGGCGGCGGCGAGTGCGGCGCCCAGCACGGTGCCGACCCGGCCGGAGCCGACGACGCCGACGGTGAGGAGACGGGGGGTTGCGGCCGGCGGTACGGCGGCCCCGTGGGGGGCGGCCGGGCGCGGGCGCGGGGGTGCACTCATGGGCGACGATCCAGTCCTCGAGAAGGGGTACCGGTCGATGGCAAGTATGCGCCGGGGTCACGGAACCGGGACAAGGATGTGTGAAAACGTTCACCGGCGGTACCGGCGGCACGCCCGGGGATGGCACGTCCGCTCCGGCCGGCTGACCGTAGGGTCGGGCCGGTGACGCACGCCGTACGGCCGGCCGGTGGCGGGCAGGACAGGCAGCTCGGGAGGAACGAACTGATGCCGGAGCGCTGGCGGGACGCGATGGAACGGTCCCTCTACGGGCCGGGCGGCTTCTTCGTCTCCGGGTCGGGCCCCGCCTGCCACTTCCGCACCAGCGTGCACGCCTCCCCTGCCTTCGCCGACGCGCTGCTGCGACTCGTCGAGCAGGTCGACGCCGCCCTCGGCCACCCCGCCGACCTCCGCGTGGTCGACGTGGGCGCGGGCCGGGGCGAACTGCTGCGCGCGCTCTCCGCCGCGCTGGGGGTTGCCGGGGAGCCCGCCCGCTCCGGGCGGTCAGGCTTGATCCCTCCGCGGACGGGCTCCCCGGCAACCCCGACTCCCCCGGCCGCCGCCCGGCCCTCGGCCTCGGCCGACCCGTCGGCCGCCGGTTCCGCGCCCTCCGCGTCGGTTCCACTCGCCTCCCGGGTACGACTCACCGCGGTCGAGAAGGCCCCCCGACCGGCCGACCTGCCCGACGGGATCGACTGGCTCGACGAGATCCCCGACGGGATCACCGGGCTGCTGGTGGCCACCGAGTGGCTGGACAACGTGCCGCTCGACGTGACGGTGCACACCGCCGAGGGCTGGCGTTACCTGCTGGTCGACCCGGCCACCGGCGCGGAGACCGTCGGTGACCCGGTCGACCCCGCCGACGCGGACTGGCTGGCCCGATGGTGGCCGGTGCCGGCAGCCGGAAGCGACGGGACCGATCCGACCGGGTCGGGCTGCCCGGAACCCCTGACAGCAGTCAGAGCCGAGATCGGCCGGACGCGCGACGAGGCATGGGCGGACGCCGTGAGCCACGTCGACCGGGGGCTGGCGTTGGCCGTGGACTACGGGCACCTGCGGGACGGCCGGCCCGTGGACGGGACGTTGACCGGGTACCGGGGCGGGCGGCAGGTGCCCCCGGTGCCGGACGGGAGCCGCGACGTCACCGCGCACGTCGCCGTCGACTCGGTCGCCTCCGCCGGCGCCCGGGTCGCGCGGTGCGCGTACGACCTGGGGTCGCAGCGGGAGGCGCTGCGGGCGCTCGGGGCCGACGGCGGCCGCCCTCCGCTCAGCCTGGCCGCCAGCGACCCGGCCGGGTACGTGCGGGCGCTCGCCGCCGCGTCGGCGGTGGCCGAGCTGACCGACCCGGCCGGGTTGGGCGGGCACTGGTGGCTGCGGCAACCGGTCGGCGTCGACCCCGCGCGGTTCATGGCACGATGACGTCCATGACCACGGACGCCGGCGACCTCCGCGAGCTGACCGTCGGCACCGGGGCCGGCGGCGATCAGCTCGGCACCGACATGGTGCTCAACATCGGGCCGCAGCACCCCTCCACGCACGGCGTGCTCCGGCTCAGGCTGGTGCTCGACGGCGAGCGGGTGGTGGCCTGCGAGCCGATCGTCGGCTACATGCACCGGGGCGCCGAGAAGCTCTTCGAGGTCCGCGACTACCGGCAGATCATCGTGCTGGCCAACCGGCACGACTGGCTCTCGGCCTTCTCCAACGAGCTGGGCGTCGTGCTCGCCGTCGAGCGGCTCATGGGCATGGAGGTGCCGGAGCGGGCCACCTGGCTGCGGATGGCCCTCGCGGAGCTGAACCGGGTGCTCAACCACCTGATGTTCCTCGGCTCCTACCCGCTGGAGATCGGCGCGATCACGCCGATGTTCTACGCGTTCCGCGAGCGGGAGACCATCCAGGCGGTCATGGAAGAGGTTTCCGGCGGCCGGATCCACTACATGTTCAACCGGGTCGGCGGGCTCAAGGAGGAGATCCCCGCCGGCTGGACCGGCCGGGCGCGGGCCGCCATCGCCGAGGTCCGCCGGCGGATGCCGGACCTGGACAACCTCATCCGGCGCAACGACATCTTCCTGGCCCGTACGGTCGGCGTCGGGGTGCTCTCCGCGGCGGACGCCGCCGCGTTCGGCGCGTCCGGGCCCGTCGCCCGGGCCTCCGGCCTCGACCTCGACCTGCGCCGCGACGAGCCCTACCTGGCCTACGACCAGCTGGACGTGCCGGTCGTGACGAAGACCGCCGGGGACTGCCACGCCCGCTTCGAGGTGCTGCTCGACCAGGTGTACGCCTCACTCGACCTCGCCGAGCAGTGCCTGGACCGGGTGGACCGGCTCACCGGGCCGGTCAACACCCGGCTGCCGAAAGTGCTCAAGGCCCCCGAGGGGCACACCTACGCCTGGACCGAGAACCCGCTCGGCATCAACGGCTACTACCTGGTCTCCCGGGGCGAGAAGACGCCGTGGCGGCTGAAGCTGCGCACCGCGTCGTACGCGAACGTGCAGGCGCTGGCCACCCTGCTCCCCGGCTGCCTGGTGCCGGACCTGATCGCCATCCTCGGCTCGATGTTCTTCGTGGTCGGCGACATCGACAAGTGACCCGGCCGCCCACGCCCGCCCGGTCCCGGCGGGCGGCGCGGCGGCTGCCGGTCGGGGCGGCCGGTCGAGGTCAGCGCCAGCGGTCGGCGTTGCGGGCTCCGCCCGGGCGGGGCTCGTCGTCCTGCGGCGGGTAGCCGTAGGGCTCCTCCTGCTGCCGCCGGCCGTACCGCTGCGGCTCGGGCTCCGCCCGGCGGGTGCGGTGCGCCTCGGGCTGACCGGCGTCGTGCCGCGCCTCGGGCTGTTGTCCCCGCTGACGGGGCGCACGCCACTCGTCGGGCACCGGCACGCCGCCGGCCGGCAGGGCCGGGGCGCCGTCCGGCTCCGGCCAGCCGCCGCGCCACCCGTCGTCCGCCCGGTCCGGACCCCGGCGCGGCTCGTCCCGCCGGACCGACGCCCAGCGGTCCGCGACCCGGTACTCGGTGCCGGTGGCGTCCGCGTGCACTTCGGCACGCCGCTCCCCGACCCGCAGCTCCCGGCCCCGGTCGTCGTCGCGCACGGCGGCCCACCGGTCCCCGGCGCGCAACTGCGACCAGTACTCCCCGCTCTCCGCCCCCGCCTCGTCCGGCGGGTACGCCCGGCCACGCCCGCGCGCTTCGGCCGGCGCGTCCCAGCCCGGTGCCCCCGCGACGCCCCGACCCGGTTCGTCCCGCTGCTGTCCGCGCTCGTCGTGCCGCCCCGGCCACTCCCGCTCGTCGCGCCCGCCGGACCGCTGCCGGCCGCCGGGCTCGGCGGACCACTCCCGCTCGCCGGGCTCGGCACGGTCGTCCGGCTCACCCGGCCACGGCCGCTCCTCCTCCTGCTCCGGCGACCAGCGTCCCGCGTACCCGCCGCCGTAGCGGGCCCCTCGCTCACCGGAGACGGGCGCGGCGCCGTCCACGATGGTGTGCCGGGTGGTGACGTGCACGGTCTCGGTGTGCCGCACCACCCCGAGCGAACGGGCCGAGGGCTGGCTCGTCGGCTCCGCAGGCCGGGCCGCCCCGTACACCCCGGCCGTTCCGCCGGCGGCCGGCCGGACCGGGCCGTACCCACCGGCCGCGCCCGCTGCCGGCCCGTCCGTGTCGTACCCGGCGGCCGGGCCGGGCACGGGCCGGGCGGCACGCGGAGTCGGCTGCGGCCTGCCGGCGGGCTCCTCGTCGTGCCGGTCCGCGCGTCCCCGGCGGGACGCCGCGTCGTCCTGATCCGGCACCTGCCTGCGGCCGGCGACCGCCTCGTCGACGGACGCCCGGGCCCGGCCGGCGCCGGCCGGGGCGTCGACGCCGGCCAGCGCGACGCTGCTCGCGTCCAGCCGCCGACGCAGCGCGGCGACCTCTTCCTGTGCCCGCTGGGCGTGATCGAGCGCCTGGTTGCCGCGTTGAGCGGCGGCCACGATCTCCCCGCGCAACTCGCGGCGGAGTTCCTCGATCTCGTCCAGCAGCTCGTCGGTGCGGGCCGGGCCCGCGCCGTCGGCGCGCAGCGCGATCGACAGGCCGATCAGGACGACGGCCAGGATGGCCAGCACGGCGGCGAACCGCAGCGGGCCGTTGCCGTCGGCGACGAGCAGGATCAACGCCGCCACCGGCGCCAGGGCGACACCGATCCAGAAGAGGACGGTGAGCAGTGACGGACTGCGCTTGTCGGCGGGGGCGACCGGGGCTGGCATGGGTCCGGAGCCTACCGAGAGCTGCCCCGCCCAGGAAAGGGTGAACGGGGCATCCGGCATCTTCGCCGCCGATCGCCCCGCCCGCCGTCGACCGGCCGACTGCGCCGCCCGCCCGTCGGCCCGTCGGCCGCCGGTGGCACGGGGCCACCGGCGGCCGGTCGGGCATCAGCCGACGGCCAGTGCGCCGTCCGAGGAGAACACCAGGCCCACGCTCGCGGCCCCGGTCTTCAGCGCGTTCTTGGTCTGCGGGCCGCCCTGGTCCAGCGAGCTGAACGAGCCGGCCTTGAAGTCGTAGACCTGGACGAGCCCCGCCTGGCACTTCGGCCGCTGCGGGCACTCCGGCGGCCCGGCCAGCACCGTGGCCTGGCCCGAGCACTTGGCGGCCAGCTCGGAGAGCGTGCTGACGCCGTACTTGTCGGCGAAAGCCTTCGTCACGGCGAAGGCGTTCTGGTCCTGCGCGGCGGCGGGCGTGCCGAAGACGAGGCCCGCCTTGTCGCCGGCCGCCTTGAGCGCCGCGACGGTCTTCTCCAGCTCCGGCGAGGACACCGGCTGGGCGTCCTTGCCGTTGGCCTTGGTGTTGAGGAACTCGGCCATGGTCGCCGCGTACTCCGGGACGACCTGGATCTCGCCCTTCTCCAGGGCCGGCTCGTAGAGCTCGCGGTTGCCGATCTGCTGCACCTTGGCGTCATAGCCGGCGGCCGTCAGGGCGATCTTGTAGAGCTCGGCCAGGATCTGGTTCTCCGTGAAGTTGGCCGCGCCGATCACGATCTTCCCGCCGGGCCCCTTGGCGATGCCCGCGGTGACGCCGTTGGCCGCCGCGAACTCCTCGGCCGCCTTCTGGGCCGTCTTGCGGTCCACGTCGACGGCCTTGTTCAGCTGGATCAGCTTCGGCGTGTCGAGCGCGGCCGAGACCTTGTCCAGCGCCGCGATCAACTGCGGGTTGGCCGCGTCGGCGTTGACCGCCGGAATGACGTTGTCGGTGTTCTGGAGCTTCTTGTCGTCGTCGAGGACGACGAGCTGGTCACCGGCGACCGGCGCGCAGCCGGCGCCCGAGGCCGCCTGCTCCGGGGCGTCCGTGCCGGAGGAGCCGGCGTCACCGCAGCCGGTCAGCAGCCCCGCCGCGGCGAGGGCTCCCACCGCACCGACGGCCAGGCGTGTACGAGCGCGCATCAGTGCCCGCCTTCCGTGTCCCGGCGCGACCCTGCCGGGCCGGCCGCGTGTCCGACGGGCGATCTCCGTCCGGCCGCCCGCTGTGTCCCACGGGCGACTCGCGTTGCGGCCGCCCGGTTTCCCACCCCAACATCTTCCACGCGGGACCGACAACCCGAGGCGAGGTTTGTCACCGGATCGTCACCGGAAGTCAGCCGCGCCGACCCGTCATCGGGATGTTCCGGTCCGTGGCGTCGAGGCGTTCCGGTTCGTGGCGTCCAGGCGTTCCGGTCCCGGGCGTCGATGGCCGGGTACGGCCACGCGACCCGCCCGGCGCGGGAGGCCGGGGGTGGGCGGACGACGCTCAGCCGCCAGCCACCGCCTGCGCCGCCCGGCGGCGCGCCCGACGGCGGCCCGCCCGCAGCGGACGCGGCGTGACCAGCCGCTCGACCAGGGCCAGCACCAGTTCCAGCAGCATGGCGAGCCCGGCCACCAGCACGCCGCCGGCGATGATCTGGCCGCCGCCGGCGGCGATGTCCAGGCCGAAGCCCGCCCGGATGATCTGGCCCAGGCCGCCGCCGTTGACGAAGGACGCCAGCGCGGCGGTCGCCACCACCTGCACCGCCGCCGTGCGGAACCCGGCCGCCAGGTAGGGCACCGCCAGCGGCAGCTCGACGCGGCGCAGCAACTGCCACCCCGAGAAGCCCATCCCGCGCGCCGCGTCCCGGGCCTCCGGATCGGCCTGCCGCACCCCCGTGTACGCGTTGGCCAGCAGCGGCGGCACGGCGAAGACGGCCAGCGCGACCACCACCGACGGCCGGCCGAAACCGAGGAAGGTCAGCGGCAGGATGGTGAGCAGGGCGAGCGTGGGGATGGCGAGCGACACGTTGGACACCAGCACCACCAGGCCGCCGCCCCGGCCGGTGTGCCCGAGCCAGAGCCCGATCGGCCAGGCGACCAGGCAGCCGAGCGCCACCGCCGCCGCCGACATCGACAGGTGCTCGCCGAGCCGTTCCAGGACGCCGCCCGGGTTCGTCCAGTTCAGCGGGTCGTTGAGCCAGACCAGCGCCGCCTCGACCGGATTCACCGCGCCAACCTTTCGTTCGCGACTGCGGGACTCCGCTGCGCTACGTTCCTCGCGTTCACCGGGCCCGCTTCAGCCACGGCGTCAGCAGCCGGCCCGCACCGGCCAGGACCAGGTCGAGCACCAGGGCGAGCAGGACGCAGAGCAGCGTCCCCGTCATGATCTGCGCCTTGTAGAAGTTGTTCTGGAAGCCGGCGAAGATGAGCTGCCCCAGGCCGCCGCGCCCGATCACCACGCCCACGGTCACCAGGGCCACCGTGGAGACGGTCGCCAGCCGCAGCCCGGTGAGGATGCCCGGCAGGGCCAGCGGCAACTCGACCCGGAACAGCCGGCCCCAGCGGCCGTACCCCATCCCCTCGGCCGCCTCGCGGACCTCGGGGGGCACCTGGTTGAGCCCGGCGACGGCGTTGCGGACGATCACCAGCAGCGCGTAGAGGACCACCACGCTGAGCGCCGTCGCCGCGCCGATGCCCAGGTAGGGGGCGACGAACGCGAAGAGCGCCAGCGACGGCACCGTGTAGAGCACCCCGGTGAGGGCCAGGACCGGCCCGGCGAGCGAGCGGTACCAGTAGGCGGCCACCGCCAGCGGCAGCGCGATCAGGGCGGCGATCAGCACCGCGCGAGCGGTCAGCGAGGTGTGCTCACGCACGGCGGCGAGGATCGTGTCAGAGTTGTCCCGCACGTACTGCCAGGAGAACCACGGGTTACCCGGGTCGGCCCGGTAGCTCAGGCGGAAGGACATGTGTGGACGTTACCCCGGAGGGCACCGCCCCCGCCGAACCGCGCGCGGCGTCGATCACGCTCGAGGGCATCCGCAAGCGCTACCCGGACGGCACCGAGGCCGTACGCGAGCTGAGCCTGGACATCAGGGCCGGCGAGCTGGCGGTGCTGATCGGACCGTCGGGCTGCGGCAAGTCCACGGTGCTCCGGATGGTCAACCGCCTCATCGAGCCGACCGGCGGCCGGATCCTGCTCGGCGGCGAGGACGTCACCCGGGTCGACCCGGTCCGGCTGCGCCGCCGGATCGGCTACGTGATCCAGAACGTCGGGCTCTTTCCGCACCAGACGGTAAGCGCCAACGTCGCCACCGTGCCCCGGCTGCTCGGCTGGCCCCGCCAGCGCACCCGCAGCCGGGTCGACGAGCTGCTGGAAATGGTCGGGCTCGATCCGGCCACGTTCGGCCGCCGCTACCCGCACGAGCTCTCGGGCGGTCAGCGGCAGCGGGTCGGGGTCGCCCGGGCCCTCGCCGCCGACCCGGTGGTGCTGCTGATGGACGAGCCGTTCTCGGCCGTCGACCCGATCGCCCGGACCCGGTTGCAGGAGGAGTTCCTCCGGTTGCAGGCCGAGGTGCGCAAGACCATCGTGCTGGTCACCCACGACCTGGACGAGGCGGTCCGGCTGGGCGACCGGATCGCGGTGCTCTCCGAGGGCGGGCGCCTGGAGCAGTTCGACACCCCGGCCGCCGTGCTCGGCGCGCCCGCCACGCCCTTCGTGCGGCAGTTCGTGGGCGCCGACCGGGGCATCCGCCGGCTGGCGGTCACCCCGGTCACCGGCGAGGCCGTCGAACCGCTGCCGGAGACCGGGGTGGCCGAGCTGCCGACGATCCCGCTCGGCGGCTCGGCGTACGACGCGCTGGGGGTGCTGCTGACCTCGGCCGCGGACCGGGTCGTGGTGACCGACGGGGACCGGCCCGTCGGCGTGCTCAGCCGGGCGCGGCTGCTCGAACTGGGCGCGCCCGAGCGGTGAGGCAACAGCCCGGTCAGGCGCGCCCGCCGAGGCTGGCCGCGCCGATGATCCACCCGGACAGGAAGCCGTAGGTCGCGCCGGCGCCGCCGGCCTGGATCGCCGTGAGCAGCGACGGTTCCGGGCCGAGGAAGGCGGCGATCAGGGAGGCGAAGCCGCCGGCCAGGACGTACGCGGCCCAGCCGGAGAAGAACTGCGTCCCCGACCCCTGCACCCTGGCCACCTGCGAGGTGGGCAGCAGGTAGAGGAAGAGCGCCGCGAGGATGACCAGCAGGACGGCCCGCAGGTTCGCCACGAGCAGGTTGCCGGTCGCCCCGTCGCCGTTGAAGAGCCACGCCGGCCAGGAGAGCAGTTGCAGGTACCAGCCGCCGGCGGAGTTCGGGTCGGTGCCGGCGGCCCAGCCGACGTACGCCGGGCTGCCGCAGACCGCGACCAGGAGGAGCGCCGCGAGCGCGCCCGTGCCCGCCGCCGTCCCGTAGCGACCGCCGGTGCGTGACGGGTTGGTGAGCGCCATGATCGGCTCAGTTCCCGGCGGACCGCGGGGGGCAAACCTGCCCGGGGCCGGCGGTCGCCGTCACTGTCGCGGGTGCTTCATCAGGTAGTCGATGAACGCGGCCCGCAGCAGTGGCGCCGACTCCTCGTAGCCGTGCCCGGTCAGCTCCCGCCACAGCGCCGCAGCCTCGTCGATCGTCGGCCCGACCGAGTTGGGCGCGCCGTCGAGGACGGCGGCCTCGTCCGCGTTCGGCAGGTGCCGCAGCACGGACCAGAAGAAGCGCACGTCGTGGCGCTCCCGGGCGACCGCGAACGCCCGCTCCCGCAGCTCCTCGGTGGACAGCGCGTCGAGTCCCTCGAACGACGGGCCGGCGGAGGACGATGGTGTGTCGGTCATGCCGCCGAGCCTAACCGGCGAGATCACTCCCGGCCCGGTGGACGCGGCGCCGGCTCACCGCTCGTCGGCGTCCCACCGGCGCGGGCCGCTCTCCCAGCCGGGATCGCTCCACGGGTCCACCGGGCTCTCGGGGGACCGCCTCGGCACGGCGGGCGGCCAGTCGCCGACCGGGTCCGCCGGGGGCGCCGTCCAGCCCGCGCCGATCCGGCCGTCCCCGGCGGGGACCGGTTCCGCCGCCGCGCCGGTCGCCGGCCGCCCGTACGCCTCGACCAGCCGGGTGGCCAGCAGCCCGACGCCGAGCGCCGCCGCGCCGACCGCCCACCGGCTCACCGTCCAGCCCCGCGCCTGCGCGTACGCGGAGAAGACCGTGACCAGGCAGACCGCCAGCAGGGTGCCGAAGACGCCGCCCCGCCGGCCGTAGGCGCTGGTGCCGGCGAGCAGCGCCAGGCCGACCGCGAGCACCGTCCAGTCCAGCCCCGGGTCCGGCGCGACCGGGGCGGTGTCCCGGCTGGCCGTCAGCATGCCGGCCAGCGCGGCCAGGACCGTGGAGCCGACGAGCGCGCCGGAGGTGACGACCGCCGCCACCGCGCCCCGGCGGCGGGCGGGATCCACGACCGGGCGGAACCGGCCGACCACCCGGCGGACGGCCCGCACCGAGCCGAACAGACCGCCGAGCACCGCGACGGCCGCGAACCCGACGAAGAGGTGCAGGGCACCGCGCTCCGGGTCGTAGTCGCCCTGCGGCAGGACCGCCGCGGAGCGCTGCTGGATGTACACGACCACCCCGGCGGCGGCGGCCAGGGACGCGGCCCAGCCGGGCACGTGCAGCACCACCACGACCAGCGCCAGGGCGAGCCCGCCCAGCGCGGCGACCAGCAGGGCCGGGCCGGCGGCGGCGCTGACGCCCCGGTCGCCCTGCTCGGCGACGTGCAGCGCGGCGGCCACCGCCACGGGGCCGACGGCCAGGTTCACGGCGGCCGTACGCAGGGTCAGCCCGGCGGCCAGCGCCAGCAACCCGAGCACGACCGCGTCGAGGAGCAGGGAACTCAGCCCGTCGCCCCGCAGCGCGGCCGGTTCCTCCCGCCAGAGCAGGTACGCCAGGACGACCGACGCGGCCAGGAGCAGCAGCTCCCAGACCACGTGCACCGCGAACCGGTCGCGGCCGGGCTCACCGTGCGCCGGATCGTCGAAGACATTCTCCAGGACGGAGGCGGGGATGCCGGACGAGGGCTCGGGGGACGGCTCACGCCCCGGTTCGTCGTACCGCATGACGCCGCCTCCCACGTGGCCGCCGTCCAGCCAGGTCCGACGCGCGGGCGGACCGGGGCGGCGTTGCTCTCCGGTCGCAGGCACCGTACCCGCGCGGGAGGCCGGGCGTAACCCCCCGGGATCAGCGTGGGCCGGGGCGGCCCTCCCGGCCGCCGGGCTCGCGGTCCTCGTCGTCCTCCTGCTCGGGAACCCGGCAGGAGCGCTCCAGCCAGAGCGCCGCCCCCGTCAGCGCCAACCCGGCGAGCAGGCCGGCTCCGGCGATCGGTCGGTCGCCCATCGCGGCGTCGGTGCGCTCCACGAAGAGCCAGCCGGTCAGCCCGGCGTAGAACCCGGTGAAGATGGCACCGGCCAGCGCGGAGGCCTTGGCGAGCACCACGAACCGGGCCACCAGCAGCGGATTGACCGGCTCGCGGCCCGGCCGGCGCTCGATGCGCCCCCGGGTGTTCACGGCGGCGTACGCCTCCAGCACGGCCAGCGCGGCGAGCGTGACCACCGGCAGCCAGGGCAGCTCCGGCAGGTAGTCGTAGTAGAGGGTGCTGATCAGCAACCAGGCCACCGCGGCGGCGCCGAGGGCGGCCACCACCAGGGTGGAGATCCGGGTGGGGCCCATCCGGGACCGCTCGGGGCCCGTCCCGCCCGGTCGCGGGGACTGCGCCTGCGTCATGCCGGCCGGCTCCACTGGGTCATGCCGTCGACTCTATCGCCAGATCCGGCCGGGGGCGCAGATCCAGCGCGTCGTCGGCCACCGGAGAAGTGTTGAGCAGGTCGGTCAGCCAGCCGTGCCCGGGCAGCCGCCCGTACGGCTGGAGGTCGATCCACGGCCGCAGCACGAAGGCCCGCAGGTGGGCCCGGGGGTGCGGCAGAGTCAGCTCCGGGTCGTCGCTGAGCACCGGCTCGTCGCCGTCGGCCCACACGGCGATGACGTCCACGTCCAGGGTGCGCGGCCCGAAGCGCCGCTGCGGGTCGCGGGTGCGCCCGGCGGCGCGCTCCGCCGCCCGGGCGCGCTCCAGCCAGTCGTACGGGGTGGCGGCCGGGTCCTCGGCGAGCAGCGCGGCGTTCAGGTACGCGGGCTGGTCGGCGTCCCCCCACGGTGGAGTCTCGTAGACGCCGGAGACCAGGAGCACGCTGTCGCCGAACGTCGAGACGGCGGAGCGCAGGTGGGCGAGCCGGTCGCCGAGGTTGCTGCCCAGCGAGAGCAGGGCGCGGGTCACCGGTCCTGCCGCCGCGTCATCGTGACGGCCACGTCGGTGAAGGCGTGCGGGACGGGCGCCTCCGGCTTGTGCACGGTGACCGTGGCGGCCTCGACCCGGGGATCGGCCAGGCAGACGGCCAGCAGCCGGTCGGCGAGCGTCTCGATCAGGTTGACCGGCTCGCCGGTCACCACCGCGACCAGCCGCTCCGCCAGTTCGCCGTAGTGGACGGTGTCGCCCACCTCGTCGGAGCGGGCCGCCGGGGCCAGGTCCATCTCCAGGACGGCGTCCACCACGAAGTCCTGGCCCTGGGCGCGCTCGAAGTCGTACACCCCGTGCCGGCCGTGCGCCCGCAGGCCGGTCAGCTGGATCCGGTCGGTCATCGGTCTCCTCCGTGGTCGGCGGTGCGGTCCGCCCGGCCGGCGCCGGCGTGGGCCGCCCGGGCCCCACCGGTGGCGGCGGGCGCCAGGCGGGGCGCGCCCGTGGCCTGCCAGACGGCGAGGGCGTCCACGGTGGCCCGGACGTCGTGCACGCGTACGCCCCAGGCGCCGGCCGCCACCGCGAGCAGGCTGGTGGCGACGGTGGCCACGTCGCGGGCGTCCGTGGGGCGGAGGGTGCCGTCGGGCCCGGCCAGCAGCCGGCCCAGGTACGACTTGCGGCTGGACGCGAAGAGCAGCGGGAAGCCGAGGTCCAGCAGCTCGGACAGGCGGGTGCTCAGTTCCCAGTTGTGCGCGGCCGTCTTGGCGAAGCCGAGCCCCGGGTCGACGACGATGCGGTCGGCGCCGACCCCGGCCCGCAGCGCCTCGTCGACGCGGCGGCCCAGCTCGGCGCGTACGTCGGCGACCACGTCGGCGTAGCGGGCCAGCTCACCCATCTCCCGGGAGTGGCCCCGCCAGTGCATGAGCACCCATGGGCAGCCGGCGTCGCGGACCACCCGGGCCATGTCGGGGTCGGCGAGGCCGCCGGAGACGTCGTTGACCACGGCCGCGCCGGCGGCGAGGGCCGCCTCGGCGACCCGTGCGCGGGTGGTGTCGATGCTGACCGGCACGCCGGCGGCGGTCAGCTCACGGATCACGGGCACCACCCGGGCCGTCTCGGTCTCCGCGTCGACCCGGTCGGAGCCCGGCCGGGTGGACTCGCCGCCGACGTCCACCAGGTGGGCGCCGTCGGCCCGCAGCCGCACGCCGTGTCCGACGGCGGCGTCGAGGTCGGCGTACCGTCCGCCGTCGGAGAAGGAGTCGGGCGTGACGTTGAGGACGCCCATCACCACCGGGTCCGAGGCCCGTACCAGATCGGTCACGGCTAGACGGTACCGGTCGGCCGGAGCGCCCCGGGCGGACCGGGTCGAGGGCGGTGACATGCGCATTCGAACGGGTGTACGATCGGTCGTCCCGGTCGGATCGGGCAGACTCTTCGCGGCTTGTCGCAAACAGTGGGTGCCCGTACGCTTTGGAACTGCCCGGCATCGAGATGGCGAAGCCTGGAGGGAGGGCCGAAGCGGGAGAATCCGCCCAAAGCCCACCACCCTCCGTGGTGGGTAACGAACGCAGGGTCGCCGACGCTGCGCACAGGGAGCACCGTTCCCGCCAGGCATGTCTACTGCACCACCGCGGCGCCGCCGGCCGCGACTTGGGGAGGTTCCAGTGATCGCCATCGAGCTGATGGAGACGGCGACGTCCGCCGCCGCCCACACGCTCTCCGCCCTGGCGTCGACTCCACTCGCCGAGCCTGCGCCCAAGGGCATCGACACCGAGGGTGTCGTCACGTTCTTCGCCAGCAAGATCGCTCCGATCCTGCTGGCCGTGCTGGGCGTCATCTTCATCGGGCGCGCCAGCCGGGGTGAGATCTCCAAGGTCCTCACCAGCTCGGCGATCGCGATCGTCGGGCTCGCCTTCATCGCCGGAGCCGCCACACTCTTCTTCATCGGCGACTACCTGATCGACCTGATCTTCGAATAGGCGCGGGCACGAGATGCGGCTGCGCACCGACGACGACATCTACCGGGCTCGCCTGGTCTACCTCGGGCCGCCCGGCTACACCCTTCCCGTCCACCTGCCGTACGCCCAGTACGGGCTGTTCATGCTGCTCGTTCCCCTCTACATGTTCATCCACTGGCTGTTCACGTTGCAGGTCGAGCTCTTCCCCGCCTGGGAGATCGCGCTCGCCATCGTGAGCACCTCGTTCATCTTCCGGTACGTCGATCCGGACCGGCCCGCGCGCATGGTGATCCGCACCGCGCTGACCGACTGGCGACGGACCCGGGAGCCGGCCGCGGAGCAGCGGGACCCCCGCCTGGTCGGCAGTCGGATCAGGATCCGGGAGGAACTGGCATGACCGGTCGCACCCCGACCAGGCAGTCGAACGACGCGGATGAGGCGGTCGCATGAATCGCAGTTCCACGCCGGGTTCCCCGGCAGGGCGTCCAGCCGCCCCGCACGGTAACCGTGCGCGGTCGTTCAACTACCCTGATGATCCCGAGACGGACGAGGTCACCCTCGACCCGGCCCTGGTGACGACACCCGGGCACGGTGGCGTGGGCGTCTTCCAGGCCCCCCGTCCGGCGCCACGTCGGACGCCGCCGCCGGCCGAGCCGCAACCCGCCGACAGCGCCGACATCGACTCGCCCTTCCTCGACCTGTTCGGCGGTACGCGCCCCGGCGCGACCCGGCCGACGGCGCCCCCGCAGCGGGCCGGCGGGCGGGAGCAACCCGCCATCGGCCAGCAGCCGCCCGCCGCCGCGCCGGCGGCGCTCCCGCCGGCTCCCGCCCCCCTTCCGCCGCCCCCACGCGCGGGTCACGGGGCCGACGCCCACCGGACCGGTCACCCGGCCGACGCGGCTCCCCGGACCGGCCAGCCGGCCCACCGGACGGCCCCGGGGGTGACGGCCGCCGACCAGCCCCCGGCCGACGCGTACGAGCCGCCCGCCCGACCGGTCCGGTCCCGGGTGCCGCACCAGTCCGGGGACCGGCTGCCCACGCTCCGCCCACCGGCGGAGGCGGAGGACGTGCCGGCCGTCGCGGCGGCGCCGCCGGCGTCCCACCCGGCGCCCCGCCAGCACGCGGCACCGCTCGACCCGCCCGCGCCGGACCCGGCGTCCGAGCCGACGTCCCGCCGCACCGGGGAGCGCCCGCCGGAGCGGGCCGGCCGCGAGGTGGCGCCGCCGCGCCAGCGCTCCGCCGGCCGGCGCGGCCAGCCCGTCAAGCCCACCAAGCCCACCCGGGTCAAGCCACCGAAGATCAAGTTCGGCGACCGGGACCCGGCGGTCGAGCTGGCCATCACCGAGATCGCCGGCCACCTGACCTTCACCCCCAACACCGTCACCGCCTGGTACTGGCTGCCCGAGGTGCGCTGGGCGTTCCGCCCCGATGCGGAACGGGAGGCGCTGCTCTCGGCGATCTCCGAGCAGTACGCCGGCCTGGCCGGCTTCCGCCTGCACCTGCGGCGCACCACGCGCCCCTTCCCGGCCGACGAGTGGGCCCGCACCATCGACGCGCACACCGCCGCGCCGCTGCCCGACGTGCCCGGCACCGCCGGCTGGGGCGACCACCTCGTGGCCGCGCAACGGCACCTGCTCTCGGTCAACCACGCCGAGGGGCAGACCTACCTCGGCGTCACCTTCGCCCGGCGCGCCCTCGGCGACTCGCTCACCGAGCGGCTGCTGCGCACCTTCGGCCGGGGCGTCGCCGAGGGCGAGCGCCGCAAGCTCGGCCGCACCGTCGAGCAGTTCGACGAGGTGCTGGGCGCGTTCGGCATGCGCGGCCGGCGGGTCACGGCACAGGAACTGGAATGGCTGCTCTACCGCTCGGTGGCGCTCTGCATGGCGCCGCCCGGTCAGCTCTCCCCGCTCACCGACGGGCAGTGGGAACGCGGCGACCTGCTCGCCCTCACCGAGCAGGTCGAGCGCTACCGCACCCCGTACGGCTCGACCGTCAAGCTGGTCAACCGGATGACCGGCGAGGAACGACACGTCGCCGTGCTCGCGGTCGGCCGGATGGAGCCCCTGGAGATCCCCGAGCGGCACGAGCCCTGGCTGCACTTCCACGAGCGGCTGCCATGGCCGATGGAGCTCTCCACCCGCGTCGACATCCTCGGCTCCGGCGACTCCTTCCGTAACCTGGAGCACCGGCTCCGGATGATCCGCTCCCAGCAGCTCGACTACGCGGAGCACGGCATCGACGCCCCGCCCGAGCTGGAGCGGCTGGCCAAGCGCGCCCTGGTCATCGGCGACGAGATGACCACCGGGCTGCCGGTCGACTCCGCCCGCGCGCACGGCTGGCACCGGATCGCCGTCGGCGGCCGCAACCGCGAGGAGTGCCTGGAGCGGGCCCGCCGGCTGATCCAGCTCTACTCCCGCGAGCTGCGGATCTCGCTGCAACACCCGAAGAACCAGGACTGGCTGGCCCGCGAGTTCATCCCCGGCGAGCCGATCGCCAACACCGGCTACGTCCGGCGGATGCCCGTCAACCTGCTCGCCGCCGCGCTCCCCCAGGCCGCCTCCACCGTCGGCGACCGGCGCGGCGACCTCATCGGGCGCACCGCCGGCACCTGCCGCCGGCCGGTCTTCCTCGACCTGCACTTCCCGATGGAAGTACGCGAACGCTCCGGGCTCGCCGTCTTCGTCGCCGAACCGGGCGGCGGCAAGTCCACCCTGCTCGGCGCGCTCGGCTACCTCGCGGCCCGACGCGGCGTCCAGGTGACGCTGCTCGACCCGTCCGGCCCGCTCGCCCGGCTCTGCGCCATGCCGGAGCTCCGGCCGTACGCGCGGGTGCTGAACCTGACCGGCTCCGAGCACGGCACCCTGGCCCCGTACTCGCTCATCCCGACGCCGCTGCGCAGCGAGTTCGGCACCGGGGCCTCAGGCGACCGGGAGTTCGAGATCGCGGTCTCCAACGCCCGCGCCGAGCGGCGGATGCTGGTGCAGGACATCTGCATGATGCTGGTGCCCCCACAGGTCGCCCGGGAGGCGTCCACCGCCACCCTCTTCCGGCACGCCGTACGCCAGGTGCCGGCGGAGGAGACCTCCACCCTGGACGACGTGGTCGCCTGCCTCAGCCAGCTCGACGACGACGCCGGCAAGGAACTGGCCAACCTGCTGCTCGACACCGCCGAGATGCCGCTGGCCATGCTCTTCTTCGGCCGCCCCCCGGAGGGGCTGCTCGGCGCGGACGCCGCCCTCACCGTGATCACCATGGCCGGGCTGCGACTGCCCGACCTGAAGATCGAGCGGGAGTACTGGTCCGCCGAGGAGGCGCTGGCCCTGCCGATGCTGCACACCGCACACCGGCTCGCCGTACGCCGCTGCTACGGCGGCTCGATGTCGTCGCGGAAGCTCGTCGGCCTGGACGAGGCGCACTTCATGGAGGGATGGCGCTCCGGACGGTCGTTCCTGGTCCGGCTCGCGCGCGACTCCCGCAAGTGGAACCTCGCCGCGCTGGTCGCCTCGCAGAACCCGCGGGACATCCTCGGCCTCGACGTGCAGAACCTGGTCTCGACAGTCTTCGTCGGCCGGATCGCCGAGGACGCGGAGATCGCCTCCGAAGCGCTCCGCCTGCTGCGGGTGCCGGTCAACGACGGCTACGAGGCCACCCTGGCCTCCCTCTCCACCGCCGACGCCACCAGTTCGAGCCGGCTCGGCTTCCGGGAATTCGTCATGCGGGACGTCGACGGCCGGGTGCAGAAGGTCCGGGTCGACGTCTCGTACGTCGACGGGCTGCTGGACCACCTCGACACCACCCCCGCCGCGATCGCCGCGGCGGCCGGAGTGCTGCCGGCCATCCTGCCGAACATGGAGGCGTGACATGGCGCGGGCCCGGGCACGTTTGGCGGCGTTCCTGCTCGCGCTCGGCGTACTCGCCGGGGCCACGATCGGCTGGCCGGCCGTCGGCGCCATGGCGGCCGCCCCCGCACCGCTGACCGCCCAGGCGAAGGCCGAGCTCTGCACCACGCCGGAGTGGCAGGCCGACTTCCGCGCCTGCGTCGCCAAACTGAAGGACGTGTCAGCAGCCCGGGCAGAGTGTCTTGAGCCACCAACGCCTGGCGCTCCCGATGCAGGTCTGGCCGGCTGGTTTGCCAGCTCGCCGCCCGAAGCAACTGCCGGCGTCACCGGCAGATACAGCCTCTATGGATACGCCGGGTACAGCTACACGACGTACGACATCGGTTGCGCCTCCACAGTCCTCCACCCGGATTACAAGTTCACGACCACTGTCGCAAACGGCGAATTCATGATTGCCACTGCGGTGATCGGCGCTTCCAACGCCCTGCGCGAACGCGCCTGGGATCCGCGCTCGATGTGGGGCTGGGCCGATCCGCTGGTGGACCAGGCGACCAAGGCCGTCTACCAGAAGGTGTTCAGTGTCTTCGGCATCGTCACCCTGTGCGTGGTCGGCCTGTACCTGCTCTGGCGCTCCCGCCAGTCGGACATGAGCAACGCGATGACCACGGCGGGCTGGGCCCTGCTGGTGATGGTGGCGGTGACCGCCCTGGCCGCCTGGCCAGTCAAGTCGGCCAACATCGCCGACGGCACCCTCGTCACCACCCTGGGCGTGGTCCACGACGCCGTGGGACCACAGATGAAGGAGCCTGGTCCCGGCCGGTGCATCGATCCCAACCCGGAACGGTGCAAGGACAACCGTAAGCCCGCCGTCCGAGCCAGCGACACCGCTACCGAGTCCATGCTGTACCGGAATTGGCTACGGGGGGTCCTTGGGTCAGCGGACAGCGAGACCGCTAAGAAATACGGTCAGGCCCTGTACGACGCCCGGTCGTTGACCTGGGGCGAGGCGCAGTCGATCCGCGCCAATCCGGCGACACGTCAAGCCACCATCGAGGCGAAGCAGCAGCAGTGGATGAAGGTTGCTGAGCAGATCAAGGAGGAAGACCCGGAGGCGTACGAGTACCTCCAGGGCGTCCGGGACATGGACCGGGTGGGCGCCGGATTCATCGCCGTACTGGCCGCGGTTCTCTTCGCGATGTTCGACCTGACCGCCTCGCTGCTCGTGCTGCTGGGCTTCCTGATCTTCCGCTGGGCGGTGATCGCCGCGCCGATCCTGGGCACGGTAGGCCTGATGCGCCCGGCCAGCGCCGGGTTGCGACGGTTGGCGAATGCGGTGGTCGCCGCCGTCTTCAACATCGCCATCTTCGGCACCGGCGCCGCCATCTATCTCTTCGCGGTCGACCTCATCATGAGCACACCGACCCTGCCTGGCTGGCTCCAAGTGGTGCTGGTCTGGCTCTGCGGGGTGGTCGGCTGGCTGCTGCTGCGTCCCTACCGACGGATCACCCAGCTCGGTGGCAAGGACAGCAGCGAGGCGGTCAGCTCGGCCGGCTCGTGGCACCGGCGATTCTTCCGGGACATGCGCACCGCCGCCCGGCTCGACGTCGCTGAACCCGGCGGCACGGCCGAGCCGGCGCTGGGCCGGCGTCGGGCCGTCGTGGCGGAGCGATCCACCCTCCGGCCCGAGGCCCGGCGGGAGGATCCGGCGCATGCCGCCACCCGCGGCGGGCCTACCGGCAACCCCGGTGGGAAGGAGCGGCAGCGGCCCGACGGCCGCGAGTCGGCCGCCGAGAAAGGGACGCCCTCCGAGGAGAGGGAGCCCTCCCGCCCGGCCGCCCCTCGACCCCGGCGGCGGCAGCCGGCCACCTGGACGGAGCCGGACGTGCCGGACGAGAACCCCGCGTTCGTCATCTACCGTCCCGGGTCTAAGGAACGCGAGCCTGACCGGCCCACTCCCCGGATCCGCTCAGAGGCGCGGTGAGCGCGGTGCGGCGGGCGATCGAATTCCTGGTGACCCGGGTCCTCCGGTCCCGGTTCGGCGTCGCGATCGGCATCGCCGTACTCGTGTTCGGGATCATCGGTGCGGCGCGGCTGGTCTCCGGGCCCGGTGACCCCACCTCCGGGCTCAGCAACCGCCCCAGCCAACCGATCACCACGGTCGACCCGACCGCCGGCGACGACGGGGCCTTCTCCACGGGCGCTCCCCCCTCCCCCGTCACCCGCCCCGGCAAACTGACGCCGGAGCAGACCGCCGAACGCTTCGTCGCCGCCTGGCTCGGCAAGCCGGGCAACACGGCGGAGCAGTGGCAGGAGGGCCTACGTCCCCTCTCCACCCCGGTGCTGACCGACAAGTTGGCCGGCGCCGACCCGTCCGGGGTGCCGACCGGTCAGGTCGACGGCGACGTCACTCTCCGGCCCCGGGCCGAGAACTTCGTCGAGGTGCTGGTTCCGCTCGACACGGGTCAGCTCCGCCTCGAACTGGTGGCGCCCGACGGGCGGTGGCTGGTTGATGCCGTGGACTGGGAGCAGAAATGAGCGACGGGACGCGACCGCGCGGTCGACAGCTCCGACTCGGCGCACTGGCCGCCGCGTTGACGGCAACGCTCGCCCTGCTCTGCTGCACCGGCGGTGCGGGGGCCTTCTTCCTCACGGAACTGGGCGGCGAGGCGGGCAGCGGTATGACGTTCGCCAGTCAGGACTGTAAGGAGGAATCCCAGGTAAACGTAGTGGGCGACATGCCTCGGATATCCCAGTACGGCGAGCGTCAGCTCCGCAATGCCGCGAGGATCATCAAGGTGGGGCAGGAGATGAAGGTGCCGCCCCGCGGGTGGGTAATCGCTGTGGCGACCGCCATGCAGGAATCCAGACTTCTCAACCTGGCTAACCGGACCGTCGCCGAGTCCGGGAATCTGCCGAACGAAGGAATTGGCGCCGACCACGACTCGGTCGGTCTCTTTCAGCAGCGAGCCGGCTGGGGCACCGTGGCACAGCGGATGACGCCTGAATACGCCTCCCGGAAGTTCTACGAGAAGCTGGTCAAGGTGCAGGGCTGGGAGACGATGCCGCTCACCCGGGCCGCGCAGGCCGTGCAGATCAGCGCCTTTCCGGACGCGTACGCCAAACACGAGGACGTGGCCAGCCAGATCGTCAACGCGCTGGCCGGCGGAGCTGCCCGGATCGCGCTGATCGACGGTAGGAAGGCCTGCGACCGCGCCGCCGGAGGACAGATCGCTGCCTCCGGCTGGACGGCTCCCATCCCCGGCGGCGTCGGCTCGGGCTTCCGCACCGCGAGCCGGCCCCGACACAACGGGGTCGACATCGCCGCGCCGAAGGGCACCGATATCCGGGTAGCGGCCACCGGACGCGTCCTGATCTCCCGGTGCGACCCGGACAAGAGCGGCCGGCGCACCTGTAACGTCGACGGCTGGCCGAACAAGGGCGGCTGTGGCTGGTTCGTCGACGTCCTGCATGCCGGTGGATTCATCACCCGCTACTGCCACATGGTCAGCAAGCCCCGAGTCAAGGTCGGCCAACTCGTCGAGGCCGGTACGGTCATCGGCGAGGTGGGCAGCAGCGGCAACTCCTCCGGCCCGCACCTGCACTTCGAGGTGCACGAGGATGAGGACCGGAGCAGCCGCGGCGCCATCGATCCGGTGCCTTTCATGCGCTCACGTGGCGCGCCGCTCAAGGGCGCGGGATGAGACGCTCGCCGTCATGAGCGACCCGCTTCCCGACCCGTTCGCCGACCATCCGGACTGGGCGCCCCGACCGCCCCGCCCGATCGAGATCGTGCCGGCCACCGGGCGCGTCGAGCTCCGCGGGCAGCGCGTGCTGGTCGGCCTGCCCGGACTCGGCTGGCGCGGTGACCTCCGCGCCGACGACCGGGTGGTGCAGGGCAGCCGGACCTACGTGCCGGTCATCCCCGAACACGAGTGGTACCGGGCGGAGTCCGACCAGGTGGAGGTCTTCGCGCCGCTGGTCCCGGTCGAGCGGGTGTGGGTGGAGACGGTGGGAGCCCGGCGACCGGACGCGTCGGCGGGTCGCGAGACGGGCGTCCGCCTGGTCTCGCTGGACGCCCCGCCGCACCGCGCCCCGACCCCGGTCTTCGAGTCGCACGCCGTCACGGGTCGCCGGGTGGTGCACGTGGTGGATTCCGTCGAACACCGGGACCTGCGAGCCGTCACCGAGACCTACTCCGGCGCGGAAGGCGACATCTGCGTCCGGGTTGCGCCGGAGGTGGAGTGGTACCGCTGGGCCTGGCGGGGCCAGTCACCCACCACACTGGAGGTTCCTGTGCACCTGCTTTGGATTGAGTGAGGACTCACCTCTCCGGCGCTCCGGCGCAGACCCGCCACCCGTCTCTGTCCTGCGCCTCGAAGCGCCAAGGGTCGGTCAGGCTCTGTTGCACCCCGTCTACGGTGGCGCTACGACGAATGACGGCCGTTACCGTGGCCGCTGATGAGCCGTTCATGGCCACTACAATGTTCTCGATATTGATCGAGAAGCTTGTACCGAGTTCCCGTTCGCGTCGCTCGACCTGGGTCCGCAGATCCTCGATCGGCTGTAGTGGGCCGGTGCAGGTGAAGAGTCGCGCTCGGTTCTGGTCACGCGAAACAAGCGCGGCCTGCAAGTAACTGACGACAGCAACGTCCGGCGACCCGCGATCGGGGGCGGCGGCCCTGTTGTAGAGCACGAATCCGGCGGCCACTCCGCCGAGGCAGAGTGCCGCGACGACGCTCGCGACCACGGTGACCACGGTGCGCAGCCGCCGCCGTGGCCGCTCCGGCACCGGGGCCGGCGAGGGCGGTGCCAAGTGGTCGGAGGGGGGCCGTTGCGCCGGTACGCGGGAGACCTGGGAACCGGCGGGGGGCTGCACTGATTCCACCCTCTGAGGCTAGCGGCTGGACGCGGTAGACCCAATGCCCCAGATCCAGCGGATCGTGACGCACCACTCCCCATCGGTGAGATCCACGACATCCCCGGCGCAGTGCCGCCGCGCATCCCGGACGAGTCGGCCCGACTGGGTTACGGTCTCTGCGCGGGGAGGGGTTGTCGACCTCGGGCGGAGGGGGTGGACGCGGTGGCCGGTCCGAAGGCACGCACCAACCGCGCCGCCGCACTGCACCGGCGGGCTGCCGCCACTGCCACCGCCGCCGCGAGCGTCCTTGACGACACCCGGCCCGTTCCCGCCGACCAGCGCCGCCAGTACGAACTCGCCGACCGCCTCCGTTCGGCGGCGGCGGTGCTGGCTCCCGGCTGGGCGGGCGCTCCCCTGGAGATGGTGGCACCGGCCACACCAGCCGGTGAGGGGCCGCCTCCCTTCGTCCGGATCGGTACGGCGGCGCCGCTGGACGACGCCCGGTTCCCCGCGTTGGTGCCGTTGCTCGGCACGGGTCACCTCTCGGTGGACGTGGACGCCCGGGATCCCCGGGTGGCGGGGCTGCTGCGGGGCGTACTGCTGCGGCTGTTGGCGGCGACCCCGGCCGGGGCGCTGCTGGTCCGCGCGGTGGACGCCACCGGCTCGGCCCTCGCGCCGTTCGCGCCGCTCGCGGACGCGGGCCTGCTACCGCCCCCGGCGGTGGACGTGGCCGGGCTGCGGGCCGTGCTCACCGAGGCGGAGCAGTGGGTGGCGCCGGGGGCGAGCGGGCGACGCCGGCACGACCGGACGCTGCTGCTGGTGATCGCCGCGCTGCCCGAGTCGACCGGCCCCACCGACCTGGCCCGGATCGAGGCCCTGGCCGAGCCGGGCCGGTCCGCAGGGCTGCACCTCCTGGTGGCGGGCTGGCCCCCGGCGGGCGACCGGGAGCCGCTGCCGCGGGCGACGACGTTGGCGGTCCGGACCGCGTACGCGCTGCTGGGTGATCCGCCGGGCGGTTCGTTCGCCGGCCCGGGCGCCGAGCCGCCGGGCGGGCTGAACTCGCCTGTCTTCATCGAGGCGGATCCGCCGGCCGAACTCGTCGACGCGGTCTGCCACCGGCTGGCCGCGCAGGTGGAGGCGGGTTCCCGGCTGGCGCTGACCGACCTGCTGCCGGCGGCCGACGAGGAGCTGTGGACGGCGAGCGGGGTGGGCGGGCTGACCACGACCGTCGGGGACGCCGGTGGCCGTCCCGTGTCGCTCGGCTTCACGGAGCTGACGCCGCACTGGCTGATCAGCGGCCGCTCGGGGACGGGTCGCTCCACGTTCCTCACCACCGCGCTGCTCGGCCTGACCGCCAGGTACGGCCCCGACGAGCTGGCTCTCTACCTGGCGGATCTCGCCGACGCCGAGTCCTTCGTGGAGTTCCTCCAGACCGAGCGGGACCGGTCGTGGATCCCGCAGGTGCGGGCCGCCGCGATGGCCGCCGACCGGGAGTACGTGCTGAGCCTGCTGGACGAGCTCGTGGCGGAGGTGCGCCGGCGCGAGGAGGCGGGCGCCCGGGCCGGCGGGCAGCGCTTCGCCGAGCTGCGACAGCACCGGGCCATGCCCCGGATCGTGTGTGTGCTCGACAATCTCCCGTTGCTCTTCGCCGAGCGGGACCGGCTGGCCGCCGACGCCGCCGCCCGGCTGGACGCGCTGGCCCGCACCGGGCGCGCGTACGGGGTGCACCTGGTGCTGGCCGGCGAGGGCGACCTGGGGTTGGGCTCGCGTACGGACCGGGATTCGGTGCTGGGGCAGTTCCCGGTGCGGGTGGCGCTGCCCGGTGGGGGCGCCGTGCTGGAGCCGACGAACGACTCTGCCGCCGGGCTGCCGGTGGGCAGCGCGGTGGTGAACACCGCCGGCGGGCTCGGCGGGCCCCGGGGCGCGATCCGGGGGCACGAGCGGATGGTCCGGTTCCCGGATCCGCAGGACCACCCCGACACGGTGGAGGCGCTGCGGCAGCGGCTCTGGTCGGCCCGCCCGGAGGGGGCCACCCCGCCGGTGGTCTTCGCCGGCTACGCCCGCCCGCTGCTGCGCAACGATCCCCGGCACCGGGCCGCGCTCGCCGGGCAGGCGCCCGGTCCCGCCGCCCTGCTGGGCCGGGCGGTGGACGTGCCCCGGAGCACCGTCGCGGTGTCGCTCGGGCCGGCCCCGGGGCGGAACCTGGCCGTGCTCGGTCCCGGCCCGGAGGCGGCCCGGCTGCTGGTCACCGCGGCGCGCAGCGTGGCGGTGCACCACGCGCCGGGGGCCGCCCGCTTCGTGCTCGCCGCGCCGGACGAGGAGTGCCGGCCGGTGGCCGAGGCGTTGGCGACCGAGCTGGCCGGGCGGCATCCGGTGGACATGGTGGACCTGGCCGGCCTGCTCGCCGCCGTGGACGACGCCGTGCCGGCCTACCTGGTGGTCTTCGGGCTGGACGTGCCGACCCCGGAGCAGCTGCCCCCGGAGCGGCTGCGCGCGCTGCTGCGGGAGGGGCCGCCCGCCGGCCGGCACCTGCTGGGCCGCTGGCGGACGGTGCCGTCGTTCGCGGCGCTGCTCGAACCCGAGGGCGAGGTGGACAAGCTCGCCGCCGTGGCCGTGGTGGACCTGCCGGGTGCGCAGCTGACGTCGGTCTTCGGGCGGCAGGTGCAGTGGCGGCCCCGCCCCGGCCGGGCGGTGCTCTGGGACGGTCCCGGCGAGCAGGGCACCGTGCTGGTCCCGTTCGGCGAGGAGGGGGAGCCCGGATGACCCGAGGCGGGGCAGGGACCACGACGGGGCACGCCGCGCCGGGGCGGCAGCGTTCCGGCGCCGACCCGACGTCGGAACGCGCCGACACTGCCGGGCAGGCGGAGAACGTCGGGGGCGTCGACCCGGTGCGGGCCGCGTGGACCGAGTACCTCGCCGCCGCCCGCCAGCTCGACGGGGTACGCCGCGACGCGGCCACCGCCGCCGGCGAGCAGGCCCGGTCGGTGCAGGCCGCCCGCGAGGAGCTGACCGCCGTACGCACCCGGCTGGCGTCGCAGGAGGCCCGGCTGCACGAGCGGGGCGTACCCCCGATCTCGCTGGTCCCGACGCCGCCGGAGCTGACCGAGGCGACCCGGGCGATGGCGGGCGGGCCGGCGGCGGTGCTGGCCGCTCTGCGCACCGCCCGGGGCCGGGCGGACGCCGCGGACGCGACGCTCGCCGCGCGTGGGCTGCCCCGCCTGGCCGCCTGGCCGCCGCACCTGCGGAACCTGCTGGTGTACGGGCCGCTGGCGCTGCTGGTGCCGGCGATCCAGCTGGTGTTGTTCGTGGCGACCGGCACCGGGGCGGCGAGCGTGGCCGCGCTGGTCTGCGGGCTGCCGATGCCGGCGGTTGCGTTCGTGGCGGGCTGGATCGGCGTCGGGCGGCTCTTTCCGCCGCCGGCGGGCGGCCGGGTGGAGCGCACGGCCCGGCTCGGCGCCCTGGTGTGCCTGGTCCCGGCGGTGCTGGTCAGCGCGGGCCTGTTGCTCGCGATGCTGGCCGGCTGAGCGGCGCCCCACCTCCCGGGCCCGCACCTCCCAGGCCCCCGCGTCACCGACCGCGCCTCCCAGGTACCCGTCTGCCAGGCCCACGTCGGCGGGCTGACGCGCGACGGCCGGCCGACCCGGGTGTGGGTTTCGGCCGGCCGGTCTGTCGCGGTCAGCGGGGGATGATCAGCGCCATCGCCTCGGCGCGCGACTTGGCGTCACGCTGGAGGGTGCCCCGTACGGCCGAGGTGATGGTCTTGGCACCCGACTTCTGGATGCCGCGCATCGCCATGCACATGTGCTCGCATTCGAGCACCACCACCACGCCGCGCGGCGCGAGCCGCTCCATCAGCAGGTCGGCGATCTGCGAGGTGAGCCGCTCCTGGACCTGCGGCCGGCGGGCGAAGACCTCGACCAGCCGGGCCAGCTTCGACAGGCCGGTGATCCGGCCGTCCGGCCCCGGGATGTAGCCGATGTGGGCGCTGCCCCGGAACGGCAGCAGGTGGTGCTCGCACAGGCTCATCACGTCGATGTCCCGGACGAGCACCAGCTCCTCGTGGTTGGCCTCGAAGGTGGTGCTGAGCACCTGGGCCGGGTCGACCCGGAGGCCGGCGAAGAGTTCGGCGTACGCCCGGGCGACCCGGGCCGGCGTCTGCTGGAGCCCGTCGCGGTCCGGGTCCTCCCCGACGGCGATGAGGATCTCGCGGACGGCCTTCTCGATCCGCCCGAGGTCCATGGTCTCCTCGACGGGCCGACCGGTGAGCTTGCCGCTGATCAGGCGCGCGGCGACGTAGTCGAGGGTGTCGTCGCCGTCCGGCTCGGTCGCGGAGACGGCCAGTCCCCGGTGCTCCCGGGAACTGGCCGTCGGGTCCGTGCTCAGTGCGTACCGTCCGAGTTGTTGGAGTTGTTCGAGGTGCCGCCACCCACCGTCGCCTGGGCGCCGTCGGCCTGGGCCTGCACCTTGAGCGCGTCCTTCTCCGCCGGCGTGAGCACGGGCGGCTCGGTGGAGGGCTGGCGCTTGCCGAAGCCGTTGTACGGCGCCATCGGCGGCCGCTTGGCCACCCGGGCGCAGATCCGGGCCATGTCGGCGGTGGAGAGGGTCTCCTTCTCCATCAGCTCCAGCACGATGTTGTCCAGGACGTCCCGGTATTCCACCAGGATCTCCCAGGCCTCGTCGTGGGCCAGCTCGATCAGCGCCCGCATCTCGCCGTCGATCTCGGCGGCGACGACGTCGGAGTAGTCCCGCTCGTGGCCCATGTTGCGGCCGAGGAACGGCTCGTCGCCGCTGGTGCCGTACTTGATCGCGCCGAGCTTGGAGCTCATGCCGTACTGCGTGATCATCGCGCGGGCCAGCTGGGTGGCCTTCTCGATGTCGTTGCCGGCACCGGTGGTCGGCTCGTGGAAGACCAGCTCCTCGGCGGCCCGGCCACCCAGCGCGTACGCCAGGGTGTCGACCATCTCGGCGCGGGTCTGGGTGTACTTGTCCTCGGTGGGCAGGACCAGGGTGTGGCCCAGTGACCGACCGCGGGACAGGATCGTCACCTTGTGCACCGGTGCGGCGTGCGGCAGCGCCCAGGCGACCAGCGCGTGCCCACCCTCGTGGTACGCGGTGATCTTCTTCTCCTGGTCGCTCATCACCCGGGTCCGGCGCTGCGGACCGGCGATCACCCGGTCGATCGACTCCTCCAGGGAGTCGTTGCTGATCGCCCGCTGGTCCTTGCGCGCGGTGAGCAGCGCGGACTCGTTGATCACGTTGGCCAGGTCGGCACCGCTGAAGCCCGGGGTGCGCCGGGCCACCGCGTCGAGGTCGACGTCGGGGGTGAACGGCTTGCCCTTGGCGTGCACCCGCAGGATCGCCTTGCGGCCCTCCATGTCGGGGGCGTCCACCGGGATCTGCCGGTCGAAGCGGCCCGGGCGCAGCAGCGCCGGGTCGAGGATGTCCGGCCGGTTGGTGGCGGCGATCAGGATGACCCCGCCCTTGGTGTCGAAGCCGTCCATCTCGACGAGCAGCTGGTTGAGGGTCTGCTCGCGCTCGTCGTGACCGCCGCCCATGCCGGCGCCGCGGTGGCGGCCGACGGCGTCGATCTCGTCGACGAAGACGATGGCCGGGGCGTTCGCCTTGGCCTGCTCGAAGAGGTCGCGGACCCGGCTGGCGCCGACACCGACGAACATCTCCACGAAGTCCGAGCCGGAGATCGAGTAGAAGGGCACCCCGGCCTCGCCGGCGACGGCGCGGGCCAGCAGCGTCTTACCGGTGCCGGGCGGGCCGAAGAGCAGGACGCCCTTCGGGATCTTGGCGCCCAGGGCCTGGTACTTCGCCGGGTTCTGCAGGAAGTCCTTGATCTCGTGCAGCTCCTCGACGGCCTCCTCGGCGCCGGCCACGTCCGCGAACGTGGTCTTCGGCGTGTCCTTGGTGATCATCTTCGCCTTGGACTTGCCGAAGTTGAGCACCCGGGAGCCGCCGCCCTGCATCTGCGACATGAAGAAGAGCAGCAGGAGCACCAGCAGGGCGATCGGGAGCAGGTTGACCAGCAGGCTCACCCAGATGCTGTCGGACGACACCTCGACGTTGGCCGGGCCGGTGACCCGGTTGTTCGCCTTGGCCTCGAGGACCTCGTTCCAGACCTCGTCGCCGACCTCGTAGGGGAACTGCGCCTCGATCCGGTCGGTGTCGGTGTCACCGAACTTGGCCTTGTCCTTCAGGTCGAGCCGGAGCGTCTGCTCCTTGTCCTGGAAGACGACCTTGTCGATGCCGCCCTTGTTGAGCTGGTCGAGCGCAATGGAAGTGTCCACCCGGTGGTAGCTGGGACCAGCGGTGAACAGTTGACTGAGCACAACGGCGCCGAGGATGACCAGGATGATCCAGACCACCGGTCGGCGGAAGAAACGCGTACGTTCCATGCTGTTGTCGAGCGCCGAGGCGCCCGCATCCTCCTGATCGACGTCCTGACCGTCTGATGGTGTCGCCGCCCTGTGGCGGCGGCCGTAGCCGCCGTGCGGGCCGGCTCGACCCCGAGGCACGGAACTGCCGCGCCGCGGTCATTCGACGGTACACCGTGCACGCGAGGAGTGAGCTTGCGAGCCCCGCAGTCGCGCACAAAGGGAACAGCTGTGCGCGCACCGAGCGAGCTTGCGAACCCCGCGATCGCGCACGATCCGATCATCGTGCGCGCGTGGAGCGCGCTTGCGAGCCCAACAATTACGCGTAGGGCGAACCGGGTCCAGCCGGCGTGACGGGAGCTCCGCGCCCGGCCTCCCGTCCGCCCGGTCCCGCGGTTCGAGGGGTCGGGCGTGGAGGGTGCCTCCACGCCACCGGCCTCTACCGTAGTCCGAATCGCTGAGAGCCCGCTGAACGTCCGCTCGACCGGTGCCGATGGACCGGGCCCGGCGAGGGCTCAGGTCCGGGCGTACACCTCGGGCTTGAGGACCCCGACGTAGGGCAGCTCGCGGTAGCGCTCGCCGAAGTCGAGGCCGTAGCCGACGACGAACTCGGTCGGGATGTCGAAGCCGACGTACTTCACCGGCACCGGCACCTTGACCGCGTCCGGCTTGCGGAACAGCGCGACGACCTCGACGCTCGCGGCCGAGCGGGACTCCAGGTAGCGCAGCAGCCAGGACAGGGTCAGGCCGGAGTCGACGATGTCCTCGACCACGACCACGTGCCGGCCGGCGATGTCCCGGTCGAGGTCCTTGAGGATGCGGACCACCCCGGAGGAGGTGGTGCCCTGGCCGTAGGAGGAGATGGCCATGAAGTCCAGTTCGGCGGGCGGCCCGCTGCGACCCAGCGCCCGGGCGAAGTCGGCCATGAACATCACCGCGCCCTTCAGGACGCAGACCAGCAGGAGCCCGTCATCGACGTCGGCGTAGTCCGCCGAGACCTGCTTGGCGAGTTCCGCGGTCTTCTCGCGGATCTGCGCCTCGGAGATGATCACGTGGTCGATGTCGGCGTCGTACCAGGAGCCGTCAGCCATGGCTCCTAGCCTGCCGTACGCCGGATGGCCTCCGTCGGCGGGGCCGCCCCTTCTGGGCGCGGTCCCACCCCGGATGAATCCTGACGAAGGCCGCGAACCACCTCAGCAGGCACGCGACCGCCAGCGGCGACCGTCGTCGGACGGCTTCCAGTCGGCCGAGTCCCGGCTGTCGGCGGTGAGGCCGGCGGCCGAGGCCAGGGCGAGGAGGACGAAGAAGAAGAGGAAGAGCAGGATCTCCATGGCGGCGCTCGCTTTCGCATGGTTGCTGTCGTTTTCGCCGCCGGTGCGCACCGGACTGGAACCAGTCTCCGCCGGCCACCGCCACCCGGACAGTGGCAGGAATGCCACTCCCCCTCGATTTCCTGCCAACCGTGCGGTTACCCTCGTCACATGCTCAGATCGGTCGCCGTCCTCGCCCTGGACCAGGTCGCCACGTTCGAGCTCGGGGTCCTCGCCGAGGTCTTCGGGACCGACCGCACCGCCGACGGGTTCCCCGACCACCGCTTCCACGTGTGCAGCCCCGACGGGGCCCCGGTCCGCACCTCGTCGGGCTTCCACCTGACCCCGCACGCCGACCTCGGCCCGATGGAGGAGGCCGACCTGGTCGCCGTCCCGGCCCATCACGGCACCGTCGTGCCCGGCACGGTGCTCGCCGCGCTGCGCCGCGCCGCCGACCGGGGGGCGTACGTGTTCAGTGTCTGCTCCGGCGCGTTCGTGCTGGGCGAGGCCGGCCTGCTCGACGGCCGGGAGTGCACCACCCACTGGCGGTACGTCGACGAGCTGCAACGCCGCCACCCGACCGCCAGGGTCCGCTGCAACTCGCTCTACGTGCAGGACGGCCGGCTGCTCACCAGCGCCGGCACGGCCGCCGGCATCGACGCCTGCCTGCACCTGATCCGCCAGGAGCACGGCTCGGCGACGGCCACCCGGCTGGCCCGCCGGATGGTGGTGCCCCCGCACCGCGACGGCGGGCAGGCGCAGTACATCGAGGCGCCCATCCCCGAGACCCCGGAGGCGCCGACGCTGGAGCCGGTGCTGGAATGGCTGATGGGGCACCTGGACCGTCCGGTCACCGTCGACGAGCTGGCCGCGCGGGCGGAGATGTCGCCGCGCACGTTCGCCCGGCGGTTCCGCGCCGAGACCGGCACCACGCCGCACGACTGGCTGACCAACCAGCGGGTGCTGCTGGCCCGGCGGCTGCTGGAGGAGACCGGGCTCAGCGTCGAGGCCGTCGCCGACCGGGCCGGCTTCGGCGACTCGGCGACGCTGCGGCACCACTTCGCCCGCCGGGTCGGCGCCACCCCGCACACCTACCGGACCACGTTCCGCGAACGCGTGGAGGCCTGAGCCCCGGCCCCACGACGTCGGACCGCGGCACCGGGAGCGGGGCCGACGGCACGCCCGGGGCTCCGGTCACCAGCCGAGCATCCCCCCGCCCACGCGGGGCTCCGAGCCGACCGCGTAGCCGCCGTCGGGCAGCCGCCAGATCGCCTGCCCGTGCCCGAAGACCCCCGGCTCCTCCGCGACGGCGATCTCGTGCCCCCGGGCCCGCAACTCGTCGACCGCGGCCCGCCCCTCGGCGGTGGCGACCAGCTCCGACTCGACCAGCACCGACCGGCCGGCGTGCCAGTACCAGCGCGGCGCGTCCAGCGCGGCCTGCGGGTCGAGCCCGCCGTCCAGGGTCGCCGAGACCAGCTGCACGTGCCCCTGCGGTTGCATGTGCCCGCCCATCACCCCGAACGGGCCCACCGGCCGCCCGTCCCGGGTCAGGAAGCCGGGAATGATCGTGTGGTAGGGCCGCTTCGCCGGCCCCACCACGTTGGGGTGGGCGGGGTCGAGGCGGAACCCGAGCCCCCGGTTCTGCAGGGCGAAGCCGTGCCCGGGCAGCACCACGCGGGAGCCGAACGCCAGGTAGGTCGACTGGATCAGGCTGACCATCATGCCGCCGGCGTCGGCGGTGCAGAGATAGACCGTGCCGCCGCGCTCCGGGTCGCCGGCCGTCGGCTCCCCGGCCCGCTCGGTGATCAGCGCGCGGCGGGCCGCCGCGTACGCCGGCGAGAGCAGCGCCTCCGTCGGCACCGGCACCCGCTCCGGGTCGGCGAGGTGGGCGTGCGCGTCGGCGAAGCCGAGCTTCATCGCCTCGATCTGCCGGTGCAGCCGCTCGGCGAGCGGCAGCCCGGCGAGGTCGCCCCCGTCGAGGATGTGCAGCGCCAGCAGCGCCGCCAGGCCCTGCCCGTTGGGCGGCAGCTCCCAGACCTCGTGGCCCCGGTAGCGGGCGGACACGGGAGTCACCCACGTCGAGGCGTGCCGGGCCAGGTCGTCGCCGGTGAGCAGGCCGCCGGTGCGGGCCGCGTGCCTGGCCAGCGCCTCCGCGATCCCGCCCCGGTAGAAGTCCTCCGCCCCGGTGTCGGCGATCAGTCGCAGGGTCCGCGCCGCGTCCGGGTTGCGCCAGCGCTCCCCGCCCCGGGGCGCCCGGCCGCCGGCCGCGAACACGCGGTCGAACTCGGCGAACTCCGCGCCGGTCGGGCCGGGCGCGGCGAGCGCGCGCGACCAGATCCCCGACACGCCGGGTGAGACCGGGTGGCCGTGCTCGGCGTAGCCGATCGCGTCGGCGAAGAGATCCGCGAAGGGCAGCGAGCCGAACCGGTCGTGCAGGTCGCGCCAGCCGGCCGGGGCGCCGGGGACGGTCACCGGCAGCCAGCCCCGGGCGGGCATCGCCGGCCCGGCCCGCTGCGCGCCGCCCAGGGCGTCGACCGGGGCCGCGCCGGACCCCCCGGTCGCGGCCAGCACCAGCTCGCGGGTCAGGGCCGCCGGGGACCGGCCGGAGGCGTTGAGGCCGTGCAGCCGCTCGCCGTCCCAGACGATCGCGAACAGGTCGCCGCCGATGTCGTTGGACGGGGGCTGCACCACGGTCAGGGTGATCGCGGTGGCGAGGGCCGCGTCGACGGCGTTGCCGCCGCGTCGCAGCACGGCCAGGCCGGCCGCCGCGGCCAGCGGCTGGCTCGTCGCCACCGCGCCGTGCGGCGCGAAGAGCGGCTGTCGGGGGTACGCCATGCGCCATGTCTACCGCCTCCCGGCGGATCCCGCGGCCCCGGAACCGGGCCCCGGGCCGACGGACCGGCGCCACGCCGACGGACCGGCCCCCGGGCCGACGGCCGGCGCCGGGTTGACGGCCGGCGCCGGGTCGACGGAGTCACCGTCCGACGGAGCGGATCAGCGGGGGCCGATGGCGGCGAGCCGGCCGTCGCGGCGCAGCACCCGCAGCCCGCCCGGCAGGTGCGCCGCCCCCTGCCCCCGCCAGCCGGTGACCAGGGTGTCCAGCGCGGTCACGTGCCGGTGCGACAGGGCGGCGGGCGGGACGCCCAACTCCCGCGCCCAGGCGTGCAGCACCCGGCCGCGTACCGCCGGCGTGAGCTCGGCCAGCGCCCGCACCGCGAGCCCGCCGTCGGGATGGCGGACGTCGGCCAGCGCGGCGTCGGCCAGGTCGTCGAGGACGGCGTTGTCCGCCGCCACCAGCCGGGCGGTCCGGGCCAGGTTGTCCAGCACCCCCGGCCCGAGCGCGCGGACCAGGGCGGGCAGCAGGTCGGCCCGGACCCGGGCCCGGGCGTACGACGGGTCGGCGTTGTGCGGGTCCTCCCAGGGGTTCAGCCCGAGCACCGCGCACGCCGTGCGGGTCTGCTCCCGGCCGACCTCCAGCAGCGGGCGCAGCAGCGGCACCCCGTCGAGGTCCCGCCGGGCGGGCATCCCGGCCAGCCCGCGCGGGCCTGCGCCCCGGGCGAGCGCGAGCAGCACGGTCTCCGCCTGGTCGTCGCGGGTGTGCCCGGTGAGCAGGGCCGTCGCCCCGAGCCGGCCGGCCACCTCGGCGAGCGCCAGGTAGCGCGCCTCCCGGGCCGCCGCCTCGGGCCCGCCCGGGCGCCCGGCCACCTCCACCCGCACCGACTCGACCGGGGCCAGCCCGACCTCGCGGGCCCAGGTCACCACCGCCGCGGCCCGCTGCGCCGAGCCTTCCTGGAGGCCGTGGTCGACCGTCACCAGGCCGGCGGCGCGACCCAGCCGGGGCGCCACGAACGCGGTGGCGGCGGCCAGCGCGAGCGAGTCCGCGCCGCCCGAGCAGGCGACCAGCACCGGCCCTCCGGGCGGCAGGTCGGCCAGCGCCCGGCGGACCGCGACCCGGATCGCGGCCACCGGCGGGGCGAGCGCGGCCACGGGCGTACGGTCAGCCGGCGGTCGGGGTCGGGCCGACCGGCCCGTGCACCCGTGCCACCCAGGCGTCCGGGTCTCCCAGCTCCTCCAGCCGGGGCAGGGTGAGCGGCGAGTCGAAGATCTTGTTGAAGCCCGCCATGCCGACCCGGTCCACGACGCCGTGCACGAACTTGCGGCCCTCGGCGTACTGGCGCATCTTGACCTCGATGCCGAGCAGCCGGCGGATGGCCTTCTCCAGCGGGTTGCCGGCCTCCCGGCGCCGGTTGAACGCCGCCCGGATCCGATCCACGCTCGGGACGACCTGCGGGCCGACGCCGTCCATGACGAACTCGGCGTGCCCCTCCAGCAGGGTCATCAGCGCGGTGAGCCGGTCCAGCACGGCCCGCTGCCCCGGGGTCTGGACGATGTCCAGCACGCTGGTGCGGCTCTCCGGGTCCTTCACCGCGTCCGAGAGCGTGGCGACGCCCCGGCGCAGCCGCTCCAGCAGGTGCTCGCCGCCGCTGGACGACGCGTCCACGAAGGCCTGCACCTCGCTGAGGAAGTACGCCCGCATCCACGGCACGGCGGTGAACTGGGTGCGGTGGGTCACCTCGTGCAGGGAGACCCAGAGCCGGAAGTCGCGCGGGTCGGCCCCGAGCTTGCGCTCCACCTCGACGATGTTCGGCGCGACCAGCAGCAACTGCCCCGGGTCGGCGGAGAAGACCTCGTACTGGCCGAGGACCCGGCCGGAGAGGTAGGCCAGCACGGTGCCGGCCTGCACGCCGGTGACCCGGGAGCCGATCGCCTCGGTCAGCGCGCCCGGCTGCTTGTCCTTGGTGAGCCGGCCGACCAGGGGGGTGATCACCTCGCGCAGCCCGGCGATGTTGGTCGCCGCCCAGTCCCGCCGGTCCACCACCCGCACGGGCGGGTGCGACACCTGCGAGCGGAGGCCCGTGTAGTCAGCGACGTGCCCCGCCGCCTCGTCGGTCAACCGCCGCAGGTCACTGACCACGTCGGTGGCCTCGGTGTACGAAACCCGGGGGCCCGACTTGCTCAGCGCCCCCGCGGTCGCGGCGGCCAGATCCCAGTCCACGAACTGCGCCATGCACCCCACCGTACCCGCGCCGCGACACCCTGGCCCGGGCTCGCGCCCGGCGATCGACGCCCGTCCCGCCCGACGCGGTCCCCGTCCGGCCCCGGCACTACGTGACGCCGGTCCCGCTCAGGCCGGCACGCGTCGCCCGTCCCGCCAGGCGGCGGTCAGCGGCAGCCGCAGCCGGCCAGGGCGGCGCCGATCTGGTCCAGCGCCCCCCGGGCGGCCGTCAGCCCGTCGGGCGGCACCGCGTCGGTGAGCACGGCGAAGGTGAGCAGCCGCCCGTCGGCAGTGCTGACCAGGCCGGCGACGGCGTGCACCTTGGTCAACGTCCCGGTCTTGGCCCGGACCACCCCGGCACCGGCCTTCGTCGCCGCCGTCTCGTAGCGGTCGGCGAGGGTGCCGGACCAGTCGGCGACGGGCAGGCCGCCGAAGATCGCGGCCAGCTCGGAGCGGCTGCCGTTGCCGGCGAGCGCGATCAGGTCGGTGAGCAGCGAGGGGCTGATCCGGTTGCTGCGCGACAGGCCACTGCCGTCGGCGAGGGTGAGTTCGTCGGCCGGCAGGCCGAGCTCCCCGGCCACGGCGTCCATCGCCGCCCCGGCGCCAGCGAACGAGGCGGGCTGGTTGCGGGCCAACGCGACCTGCCGGGCCAGCGCCTCGGCGACGATGTTGTCGCTGTCGCTGATCATGATGTCGACCAGCCGTACCATCGGCAGCGACTCCACCCTGCCCAGCTCCGCGCCGGGTCCCTGGGCGGCTGCGGGGGTGGTGCCCGCGTCGGCGGCGGGGGTGGAGCCGGCGGGGGCGGTGCCGCGGGCGACCGCGCCGGCCGGCACGCCCAGCAGCCTGGCGAAGGCCCTGCCGGCCGCGAGGTCGGGCTGGGACACCCGCTCGGCCCAGTGGTTGCCGGCCGCCTCGTCCTTCTTCGCGCGGCTCACGTCGCTGCGGGCCCCGTCGGTCATCAGCGCCGTGATCGCCCCGCCGTAGCCGCCGGTGGGGATGTCGTCGTCCCAGCCCGGTTCGAAGAGCGGACCGGAGTAGAGCGACGAGTCGACCGTCACCTTCGTCGGCTTCGTGCCGCCGAGGGCGTCGCGCACCTGACCGGCGAGGTCGTCCAGCCGGGCCGCGCCCGGATAGAAGCCGTTCTTGTCGACCGCCAGCGTGGGGTCCCCGCCGCCGACGATCACCACCTCGCCCGGGGTCGCGCCGGCCACCGCCCGGGTCGGGATGCGGTACGCCGGACCGCGCGCGGCGAGCACCGTGACGCCGGTGACCAGCTTGGTCACCGAGGCGGGCACCGTGCCGTCGTCCTCGCCCCGGCCGAAGAGCGGCTGGCCGGTGGTCACGTCGGCCACCGAGACGTGGACCCGGTCGCCGAGGGCGGGCACGCCGACGAGCGGGGCGAGCGCGGCGCGTACGCCCTCGGGGGTGGGCATCGGGGCGTTCGCGTCCGCGCCGGCCAGCACCGCCACGGGCGCTGGTTCCGCCGCCGCCTCGGCGGCCCCCCGGTCGGCGGGCTCGGTGCCCAGCCAGTTCGCCACCGGTCCCGGACGGACCACGGCGATCCCGACGGCGGCCAGCACCAGCACGAGCACCGCGGCCAGCACGACGGGCAGGGTCCGGCGGCGGGAGGCCGGCGCGGGCGACGCGGCGGGGTCGCCCGGGCCGCCGGGGCCAGATGGACCGCCGAGGCCGGCCGGGGCGCCCGGAGCCGTCGGACCGTCAGGACCGGTCGCGGCGTCGGCACCGGCCGGGGCGTCGTCGCCCGGGGGCGGAACAGGCGTCAGGGCAGGGTCGCCCGGGGACGCGGGCGGGTGGGGAAGGTAGGCGTCTGGCACCGGGAACCGCCCGGTCGCCTCGCCGGAAGCAGATCCTCCGGTACCCCGTCCAGCGTCGGCATCCGGACGGTAGTGTGAATCTTCCCTCCCCACGGCCCCCTCCTCGCCCCGCGAAAATCTGCTTGGGTGACACTACTTCGGTCCGAACACTATGCGGCGGCCGGAGCCCGCGGGTGGGCATTCACCCGTGCGGGAGCGGCGTGCCGCTGGTTTCCGTTGGCCAGCGTGGGCAAACGAGGGAGCGTGCAGATGGATTTCGACGTGACGGTTGAGATCCCCAAGGGTCACCGCAACAAGTACGAGGTCGACCACGCGACCGGCCGGATCCGGCTGGACCGCACCCTCTTCACCTCCACGCAGTACCCGGCCGACTACGGCTTCATCGAGGGGACACTGGGCGAGGACGGCGACCCGCTGGACGCGCTCGTGCTGGTCCCCGAGCCCACCTTCCCGGGCTGCCTGATCCGGTGCCGCACCATCGGCATGTTCCGGATGACGGACGAGAAGGGCGGCGACGACAAGGTCCTCTGCGTGCCCTACGAGGACCCGCGCCAGGAGCACCTGCGCGACATCCACCACCTCGGCGAGTTCGACCGGCTGGAGATCCAGCACTTCTTCGAGGTCTACAAGGACCTGGAGCCCGGCAAGTCGGTCGAGGGCGCCACGTGGGTGGGGCGGATCGAGGCCGAGGCGGAGATCGTGGCGTCGTACCAGCGCGCCCGGGACGCCGAGGCGCGCGGCGAGTCCACGCACTGACCCGGCACTGACCACCGAACGGGCCCGGGGGCCGCTCAGCCGAGCAGCCCCCGGGCCCGTTCGTACAGGTCGAGCACCGCGCAGGCGACGGGCACCAACGACACCACCAGGGCGGTGTCGGTCAAATCCGCGATCCGGCCGACGTACGGGGAGACCGGGCGGCGGGCGTACGTGGTGCCGGCGACCACCGCCACGAGGGCCAGCGCCAGCCCGCCCACGACCAGCGCGAGCCGGCCGGTCGGGCCGAAGCGGTCGACGAGCACGGCGCCCAGCACGGCGTACCCGGCGAGGCCGGCGGCGACGGTCGGCACCCGGTGGCGCAGGGACACGAACAGCCGGGAGCGGAGCAGCAGCACGGCCGCGGCCACCGCCACCAGCAACCGGCCGGCCGTCCCGCCGGAGAGGCCCAGCACCACCGCGGCGGCGACCGCCAGCACGGCGTGCCCGAGCAGCATCCCCGTGAGCATCTCCTCGGTGCGGGCCACCGCCGCGTAGACCCGGTCCCGGTCCGGCAGGTCGCGGACCCGGTCGGCGTCGCCCGGCTCGCCGGTGGGCAGGGTGATCGGGGGCAGCGGCACCTTCCCGAGCCGGATGGCCAGCAGCGGCACCGCCCCCACGGCGAAGACCAGCACGCAGAGCAGGATGGCCGCCGTGCCGGCCGGGCTGAGCAGCAGTCCGCCGAGGGCCGCCAGGGCGCCCACGAACCCGGCGGTGGCGCCCGCCACGAAGACCCGCAGCCGGGTGGCGACGCCGACCAGCCCGAGCACCGACACCAGCAGCAGCGCCACCGACCCGGCGAGCAGCTCGGGCGCGCCGACCCAGCGCAGCCCCGGGACCGGCCCGACCGGATCGCCGGAGCTGACCGCCAGGGCGCCGGCCGCCGCCGCGTAGGGCAGGGCGTAGCCGCCCAGGGTCGCGCCGGCAGGCCCGTCCGCGTGGGCACGGGACGCCACCACCCCGGCGAGGGTGAGCAGGAGCGCCACCACGGCGGCGGCCGGCCAGGCCGACCCGTACGCCGGACCGCCGGCCGTCACGGCGAGCAGCCCGACGGCCAGCGGCACGGCGGCCCCGGCGAGGGCGGCGGCCCGGGTGGCGGCGGGTGACCACGCCCCGCCGCGCCGCCGGGCGCCGTCGGCGATCGCCTCGACCACGTCGTCGTACTCCAGCTCGGGCCACTGCGCGCGGGCCGGCACCAGGTGCAGCACCTCGCCGTCGCGGACCCCCTGCGGCAGCAGGGCCTGGGCGGTGGTCAGCACCGCGCCGTCGGTGCGCCGCAGCACCCAGCCGCCGTGCCGCTCGCCGTCGTCGGCGAGCCCCTCGCCGGCGTGCCGCAGCACCTCGGGCAGCAGCTCGGCCAGGGGCACCTGCTCGGGCAGTGCGACGTCGACCCGCCGCTGGGGGGCGCTGATGGTGACCCGGGCCAGCCCGATCGTCATCGACTGATCTCCATGTTCGGCGGGGTTGGTGGCTGCGCGGACGACAGGACTTTACCTACCATGAGCCAGGCTCGGGTTACCGAGCGCTGTCAGGAGGTCGAGTGTCCACTGTCGTCATCAAGCGGCCGCCCCGCCGACCGGCGCCGGAGATCCCGGTGGGTGAGCTGCCGGTGGACGCGCCGCCGGAGATCCCCGCCGTCGCTGGCGGGCGCTGGCAGCAGCTGCTCATGGTGCTGCCCATGCTCGGCGGCACCGTGGCGATGGCGATGATGTTCGGCCGCGGCGGGGGCGCCTACTCGTACGTGGTCGGCGGGATGTTCGGGCTCTCCTCGCTGGCCATGCTGGTGACCTCGTGGGGCAGCGCCTCCGGCACGCCGAAGAAGTCGGAGATGATGGCCGCCCGGCGGGACTACCTGCGGCACCTGACCGTGCTGCGGCGCCGGGTCCGGCAGACCGCCGGGCAGCAGCGCGCCGGGCTCTACTACCGGCACCCGGATCCCGGCCGGCTCTGGTCGACCGTCGACAGCCACCGGGTCTGGGAACGCCGCCCCACCGACCCGGACTTCGCGGTGGTCCGGGTCGCCGTCGGCCCGCAGACCCTCGCCACCCCGCTGGTTCCCCCGGTCACCCGCCCGCTGGAGGAGCTGGAACCGATGACCGCCGGCTCGCTGCGCCGGTTCCTGGACGCGTACTCCGTGGTGCCCGACCTGCCGGTGGCGCTCTCGCTGCGCAGCTTCGCCCGCGTCTTCGTACGGGCCGCCGGCCCGGCCGACGACGGCGACGGACCCGCCGCCCAGGCGCTGGCCCGGGCGGTGCTCGCCCAGCTCGCGGTCTTCCACGCCCCGGACGAGCTGCTCGTCGCCGTCTGCGCCGGGCCGGAGCGGCGGGCCGCCTGGGAGTGGGTCAAGTGGCTGCCGCACGCCCACCACCCCACCCGCACCGACGCGCTCGGCCCGGTCCGGCTGGTCACCAGCGCCGGGGCCGAGCTGGAGGGGCTGCTGGACGAGGTGCTGGCCAGCCGGTCCCGGTTCAGCCCCGCCGGCCCGGCCACCGACGGCCCGCACGTGGTGGTGGTGCTCGACGGGGGCGACCTGACCGGCGCCACCGACCTGACCGGCGACGGCGGCATCGACGCGGTCACGATCATCGACCTGGACACCCCGCCGCCGCGCCTGCTGGACCGGTTCGCGCTGCTGCTGGAGCTGCGCGGGGGCCGGCTGCACTCCCACTCCGCCGACGGGCACGCCGAGGTCGGTACGGCGGACCGGCTGGACCTCGTCGACGCGGAGGCCGTCGCCCGGCGGCTGGCCCCGCTGCGGCTGGCCACGGCGGCACGCGGCCCCGACGCCCCGCCGGGCGCGGAGCTGGGCCTGCCCGAGCTGCTCGGCCTCGGCGACCCGGAGAGCTTCACCGCCGAGCAGGGGTGGGCGCCCCGGTCCGCCCGGGAGCGGCTGCGGGTGCCGATCGGGGTGGGCACCGACGGCGGCGCCATCGAGCTGGACCTGAAGGAGTCGGCGCAGGACGGGATGGGGCCGCACGGCCTGCTGATCGGGGCGACCGGCTCCGGCAAGTCCGAGCTGCTGCGCACGCTGGTGCTCGGGCTGGCCGCCACGCACAGCTCGGAGCAGCTCAACTTCGTACTGATCGACTTCAAGGGCGGCGCGACCTTCGCCTCGTTCGACCGGCTGCCGCACACCGCCGCGGTGATCACCAACCTGGCCGACGCGCTGCCGCTTGTCGACCGGATGGTCGACGCCATCAACGGCGAGCTGGTCCGCCGCCAGGAGCTGCTGCGCCGGGCCGGCAACTTCGCGAGCCTGCGCGACTACGAGCGGGCGCGCGCCGCCGGCACCCCGCTCGCCCCGCTGCCGTCGCTACTGCTGATCTGCGACGAGTTCTCCGAGCTGCTCTCGGCCAAGCCCGACTTCATCGACCTGTTCGTGCAGATCGGCCGGCTGGGCCGGTCGCTCGGCGTGCACCTGCTGCTGGCCTCGCAGCGGCTGGAGGAGGGCCGGCTGCGCGGCCTCGACACCCACCTGTCGTACCGGATCGGGCTGCGGACCTTCTCGGCGCTGGAGTCCCGCACGGTGCTCGGGGTGCCGGACGCGCACGAGCTGCCCCGCTCCCCCGGCCACGGCTACCTGCGCTTCGGCACCGAGCCGCTGGTGCGGTTCAAGGCCGCGTACGTCTCGGGGGCGCTGCGCCGGCGCGGTGCGGCACCCGGCGCGGGCGGCACCGGGGCACCGCGCCTGCTCGCCTTCTCCACCCACCTGGTGCCCAAGCCGGAGCCGGTCGGGCCGCCCGCCCTGCCCGCGACGGCCGACGAGGGCGGCACGGAGAGCCTGCTGGAGCTGATGGTCGACCGGCTCGCCGGGCAGGGGCCGCCCGCCCACCAGGTCTGGCTGCCCCCGCTCGGCCGGGCGCCCGCGCTGGACGAGCTGCTCGGACCGGTCGGCGTGGACCCGGCGCGCGGTCTCACCTTCGGCAACCCGGAGCTGCACGGCGCGCTCCAGGTGCCGGTCGCGGTCGTCGACAGGCCCTTCGAGCAGCGCCGCGACGCGCTCTGGCTGGCGCTGGACGGCGCCGCCGGCCACGTCGCGGTGGTCGGCGGCCCGCAGAGCGGCAAGTCGACCGCGCTGCGCACGCTGATCTGCGCCCTGGCGCTCACCCACACCCCGACCGAGGTGCAGGTCTACTGCCTCGACTTCGGGGGCGGCGGGCTGGCCGCGCTGCGCGACCTGCCGCACGTCGGCGGGGTCACCGGCCGCGCCGACCCGACGGCCGTCCGGCGTACGGTCGGCGAGATCGCGACCCTGCTTGTCGACCGGGAACAGCGCTTCGCCGAGCTGGGCGTGGAGTCGATGGCCGCCTGGCGGCAGCGCCGGGCCGCGCTCGCGGGCACCGGCCAGCCCGGGGCCGACCCGTTCGGCGACGTGTTCCTGGTGGTGGACGGCTGGGCCACGCTGCGCGGCGAGTACGACGACCTGGAGCCCCTGATCACCGACCTGGCCACCCGGGGGCTGTCGTACGGGGTGCACGTGGTGGCGACGGCGGTGCGTTGGCTGGACTTCCGGCCGGCGATCCGGGACCTCTTCGGTTCCCGGCTGGAGCTGCGCCTCGGCGACCCGGCCGACTCGCTGGTGGCCCGCCGGGCGGCGGCGAACGTGCCGGAGAAGACCCCCGGCCGGGGCGTCACGGCGGAGAGCCTGCACTTCCTCACCGCGCTGCCGCAGCTCGCCGCCTCGGGCGGGGACACCACGGATCTGGTCAAGCAGTCCGCCGGGGGCTGGGCCGGCCCGGTCGCGCCCCCGGTGCGGCTGCTCCCGCCGGTGCTCCCGTACGTCGAACTGGACCTGGCCGCGGCCACCGGGCTGGGCATCCCGGTGGGGATCGCCGAGGCGGACCTGCGCCCGGTGGTGCTGGACTTCGCCACCGAGCCGCACTTCGTGGTCTTCGGCGACGCCGAGTGCGGCAAGTCGTCGTTCCTGCGCGCGCTGGCCACCTCGATCATGACCCGGTTCACCCCGGAGCAGGCCCGGGTCATCCTGGTCGACTACCGCCGCAGCCTGGTGGACCTGACCGAGTCGGCGTCGCCGCACCTGATCGGCTACGGCTCCGCCGCGGCGCACACCACCGACCTGGTCGAGTCCGCCGCCGGCTACATGGCGGGGCGGGCGCCCGGGCCCGACGTCACGCCCGCGCAGCTGCGGCAGCGGTCGTGGTGGTCCGGGCCGGAGCTGTTCGTGCTGGTCGACGACTACGACCTGGTCGCCGGCGGGCCGTCCAACCCGCTGCGCGCCCTGGAGGAGCACCTGCCGCACGCCCGGGACGTCGGGCTGCACCTGGTGCTCGCCCGCCGGTCGGGCGGTGCCGGCCGGGCCCAGTACGAGCCGCTCGTTCAGCGCCTGCGCGAACTGTCCACCTCGGGGCTGGTGATGGCGGGCAGCCCGGAGGAGGGGGCGCTGGTCGGCCCGGTCCGGCCCGGTCCGCTGCCCCCGGGGCGCGGCCGGCTGGTCACCCGGCGCGAGGGCGTACGCCTCGTCCAGTTGGCCCATCTGCCGCCGCCGTGACCGGTGTCCCGGGAACGCCCCGCAAGGCGGCGAGGAACCGGTAATCTCCGATCGTCATGTTTGCGTCGCGATGAATGCCTGAGGATGTGACGACCGTGCGGCACAGCTGTCCGCCAGCGGCTCGGCGGATCGCCGGACGTACGTTGCTCGGTCTGGCGGCCGCTGTCGTGTCGGTCGCGGGTCCGGTCACGGCGGCCGACGCCGCCCCTCCGCAGCCCGCCGCCCGGCCGGTCCTCGACCCGCCGGCCGTCGTCGTCCCGGTGGCGCTCGCGGCGCCCGACAGCAAGAACCGCCCCGACCAGGTCCGCGACGAGCAGTGGCAGCTCGACGTGTTGCAGGCGAAGACCGCGTGGCGCAGCTCGACCGGGCGGGGGGTCACCGTGGCGGTGATCGACTCCGGCGTGGACGCCGCCCATCCCGACCTGGCCGGCCAGGTGCTGCCCGGCCTCGACCTGGTCGCGCCCCGGGGTGCCGCCGGCGACCCCGATCCGGTCGGCCACGGCACCACCGTGGCCGGGCTGATCGCCGGCCGCAACGACGACGCGCGGGGGGCCGTCGGCCTGGCGCCGGACGCCCGGATCCTCCCGGTGCGCGTCCTCGACGCCGAGAACCGCTACGACGACGCCCTGATCGTCGCGAAGGGCGTGCGCTGGGCCGTCGACAACGGCGCCCGCGTGATCAACCTGTCGCTCGGCGGCAGCGGCGACAGCCCCGCCCTGGCGGCGGCGCTCGACTACGCCTTCGCCCGGGACGTCGTCGTGGTCGCCTGCACCGGCAACCTGGGCAACTCGTCCAACGCGAAGGTCTGGTACCCGGCCCGCGAGCCGGGCGTCATCGCGGTCGCCGGGTCGGAGCGCGACAGCGACAACCTCTGGTCCGGTTCGATCACCGGGCGGGCCACCGTGCTCACCGCCCCCGCGACCGGCCTGGTCGGGGCCCGGCCGGGCGGCTACTGGCGGGTGCAGGGCACCAGCTTCGCGGCGCCGCTGGTCGCCGCCACCGCCGCGCTGGTGCGGGCCCGCTACCCGGAGATGTCCGCCGGCGACGTCGTCAACCGGCTGCTCGCCACCGCCCGCGACATCGGCCCCACCGGCCGGGACGACCGTTTCGGGTACGGCATGGTCGACCCGGTCGCCGCGCTCGACGCCGAGGTGAGTCCCGTGGGCCGCAACCCGCTGGACGACGAGTCCTCGCCGGGCGTGGTCGGGTTCGGCCCGGCCCCGGGGGCGGCGCAGCCCGACGTCGCGGGGGTCGGCGGCGACCCGCGCGGCTTCACGGTGCCGCGCCAGCAGTCCCGCTGGGCGGCGCAGCCGGCGGGCGCGCAGGAGGAGACCACGCCGGAGCAGCTGTGGACCGGGGCCGCGTTCTTCGTCGCGCTGCTGACCGGGGCGGCGTTGATGGTGCGCCGGTTCCGCCAGTGGACCCCGCTGGCCTCGCCCCGGCGCACCACCGGGCCGTGGCGTCGCCCGCCGGCGCCCTGAACGGCCGGTCCGGTCGTCGTCGCCCTGCCGGGAGGAGCCACCGTCGCCCCGCGCGGGCAGACCGGCACCGGGTGGACGCCCCCGAACGGGTCTGAGCGGGCCGCGTCCCGGGTAGGGCCACTGTCATGAGCCCGTCCGGCCCACGTACCCTCGCCGCCCCGCCGTGCTCCTCGTGGCGGGGCCGCCGCCTGCACCCGGACCACGCCCGGGGCCTGCGGCTGACCCTCGCCGCGGCTGCCGCGTTCCTGGTCGCAGTGCCGTTCACGCTGCTGGCCGCCCTGGTCCTGGGAGACTGGTCCCCGCTGCGCCGGCTGGACACGGCGGTCACCGACGCGCTGGTCGGCTACGCCGCCGACCACCCGGCGTGGGTACGCCTGATGACCCTCTGGACCGACGTGTTCGCCCCGATGCCGCTACGCGTCGGCGCCCTCGTCCTGGTCCTCTGGCTGTTCCGCCGGGGTGCCCGGCAGCTGGCGGTCTGGGTGGCCGTCACCATGACCGTCGGCGGCCTGCTCAGCCCGCTGCTCAAGCTGCTCGTCGGCCGGCCCCGGCCGGACCTGCCGGACCCGGTGGCCGAGGCGCCCGGCCTGGCCTTCCCGTCCGGGCACGCGCTCAACGCCGCCCTCGCCGCCGGGGTGCTGCTGGTGGTTTTCCTCCCGTACGCCCGGCCGGCCGGGCGCCGGGTGGTGTGGACGGCCGCCCTGCTGCTCGCCCTGGTGACCGGATTCAGCCGGGTGGCCCTCGGCGTGCACTGGACCAGCGACGTGCTGGCCGGCTGGCTGCTCGGCGCGGCCGTGGTGGCCGCGACCGCCGCCGCCCTCACCGTCTGGCGGGCCGACCCGCCCGGGCGCCCGGCGCCGCCCACGGGTCACGGGCCGACGGGTACGGGGAGCTGACCGGTCAGGTGCACTCGCCGGTGCCGACGGCGCGGGTGCGCTCGGCGCCGGCGAGGGCGACGGGACGGGCCTCGGCCGCGGTCACCGCGAAGCCGGTGTTCGGATCGTCGGCCGCCGCCGCGAAGATCACCCCGAGCACCAGCCCGTTCGACGAGACCAGCGGGCCACCGGAGTTGCCGCTCTGCACGAGCGCCCGGATCGTGTAGACCTCCCGGGTCACGTTGCCGCCGGAGTAGATGTCCGGCCCGGTGATCCGGTCGACGTCCCGGATCCGCGCCGACTGGGCGTTGTACGGCCCGTCGAGCGGGAAGCCCAGCACGATCGCGTCGGCGCCGCTGCCCGCGTTGCCGGCCGCGAAGCGCATCGACGGGCCGGGCAGCCCGGGCACGTGCAGGACGGCCAGGTCCCGGTCGGGGTCGTAGACGACCACCTTGCTGTCGTACCGCTCGCCGTTCAGCTCGACGACGGTGGACCGGGTGCCGGCGACGACGTGCGCGTTGGTCATCACCCGGTCGTCGGCGTAGACGAAGCCGGAGCCCTCGATCCGGCGCGAGCAGCTCGGGGCGGAGCCGAGCACCTTGACCACCGAACGCTGGCTGTTGACCACCACCTGCGAGCCGGCGAGCGCCGGATCCGGCGGGGACACCTGACGGGCGCGGGTGGGTGCCAGGTCGCCGAAGACGTCGGGGAAGCCGTTGGTGTCGACGGTGTCCCGCAGCGCCGTGGAGAGCTGCTGCGCCTGGTCGGGCAGGACCCGGTCGACCACGGTGAGCAGCGCGCTGTTGCGCACCGAGGAGGCCAGCCAGGGCAGCGACGACGAGCCGAGCGGCACCGCGACGAGCCAGGCGACCAGCAGGACGGCGAAGAGCGAGACGAACGCCCCGCCGACGTCGTCGACCCGCTTGGCGACGTCACTGGTGATCGTCTTGCGCAGGTGCGAACCGATCCAGCCGGCGAGCGCCTGGCCGACCACCGCCAGCCCGAAGATCGCCACCAGGGAGATCAGCACCCGGGTGCCGCTGTCGACGAACTGCTGTGCCAGCAGCGGCCCCAGCTGGAGGCCCACCAGCGCGCCCAGGAAGAAGCCGGAGAACGACAGCACCCCGATGACGAAGCCCTGGCGGTATCCGCTGATCGCGAACACGAGCATGAGCAGCAGCAGTACGAGATCCACGGCGGACACGCGTCAAGCGTACGGGCACCGGGCTCGCGAGATGACCATCGCTTGCGGAAGGTGACCGTCCGGTCAGCGCACCGGGGTCTCGTCGACCGCGTCGGTGCCGGCCGAGGGCGCCGGGGTGGCCCCGGTCGGCGGCAGGTCCACGACCCGGTCGCGGGGCCACGGCCGGGCCCAGCCGCCCATGTCGAGCAGGGCGGCCAGCACCCCGGCGGTGAAGCCCCAGACCAGCATCCCGCGCGCCGAGAAGGCCGGGCCGATCCAGCCGCTCGGGTGGCGGACCCGCATCCGGTTCGCCGGGTCGACCAGCTCGGCGACCGGCAGCCGGGCCACGTGCGCCACCTCGGCCGGCTCCCGGGGGTGCACCGGGTGCGGCGCGTGCCACCAGGCGAGCACCGGGGTGACCACGAAGTCGCTGACCGGGATCCAGAGCTTCGGCAGCTCCGCCAGGACGGTGACGCTTGTCGGGTCGAGGCCGACCTCCTCGTTCGCCTCACGCAGGGCGGTCGCCCGGGCGTCGGCGTCCTCCGGGTCGGCCGCGCCGCCGGGGAAGGCGGGCTGCCCGGCGTGGTTGCGCAGGGTGGCCGCCCGCTGGAGGATCAGCACGTCCGGGCCGGCGCCGGGCTCCTCGCCGAGCAGCACCAGCACCGCGCTCTCCCGCCCCCCGCTCTCCGGGGTGACCAGCCGGGTGAAGTCCTCGCTGCGCGCGCTGCCGAGCCGGGTCAGCAGCGGGTCGAACCAGCCCGGCGGACGCCGGCTCACGCCCGCACCCCCGCGCCCCGCCGGTGGCCCGTGCCCGCGGGCCAGCGCCCCGAACGCACAGCGCGGCTCACGCCCGCACCCCCGCGCCCCGCCGGTGGCCCGTGCCCGCACCCCCGCGCCCCGTCGCGCGTGCCGGACGGCTCATGCCGGCACCGTCACGCCGAGGTGCTGGCGGACCAGGTCCGCCAGCCGGGCGTCGTCGAGGGCGCCGCTGGAGTCGATGTGCCGGATGCGGCCCTGCCCGTCGACGAAGACGGTCAGGGGGATGGCCTTGCGGTTCAGCTCCCGCTTCAGGCGCTCACCCTGGTCGACCAGCACCGGGAAGCGGACGCCGAAGTCCTCGCCGATGGCCTGGGCCGCCTCGCGGCCGTCCTGGTTGTTGACCCCGACCACCTGGAGCTGGCCGGCGGCCCGCTGGCTGAGCCGCTGGAAGGCGGGCAGCTCCTTGCGGCAGGGCGGGCACCAGGAGGCCCAGACGTTGATCACCGCCGGACCGCGCAGGTCGCGCAGGGCGACCGGGGCGCCGCCGGTGAAGCAGTTCAGGGTCAGCTCGGGCAGCGCCTGGCCCCCGCCCCCGGACGGGGCGGCGGGTGCGGCGGACGCGGGCGGCGTACCGAGGGCGGAGCAGTCCTGGAAGGGAGACGGCCGGCTGGCGGCGGCCTTCTGCCGGTCGGTGGGGCCCGGGTCCTTCTCCTCGGCGCCGGCGGTGCACCCCGCGACGGCCAGCAGCACGGGTACGAGCAGGGCGGCGAGCCGGCGCTTCACCGGTCGCGACTGCGGGGCTCGCAACACCGGCTCACTCCTCGCGCTCACAGCGATACCTCGGTTCGCGACTGCGGGGCTCGCAACACCGGCTCACTCCTCGCGCTCACGGTGCCTCCGCCACGACGGCCTGGACCGGCACCAGCTCCGGGTCGACCCCGGCCGCCACCGCCAGGTCCCGGGCCCGGGGGCCCTTGAGCAGCTTCGCGGCCGCCGCCGACTCGGTCGGACCGGTGCCGTACGACGGGCACAGCTTCGTCAGCGTGCACGCGCCGCAGGCCGGCTTGCGGGCGTGGCAGACCCGGCGGCCGTGGAAGATGATGCGGTGCGACAGCATGGTCCAGTCGCGCCGGGGGAAGAGCGCCCCGATCGCGTGCTCGATCTTGACGGGGTCGGTCTCGGCGGTCAGCCGCCAGCGCTGGACCAGCCGCTGGAAGTGCGTGTCGACGGTGATCCCGGGGACGTCGAAGGCGTTGCCGAGGATGACGTTGGCGGTCTTGCGGCCGATGCCGGGCAGCGTCACCAGGTCGGCGAGCTTGCCGGGGACGCGGCCGTCGTACCGCTCCACGAGGGCCTGGCCGAGCTTGATCAGCGAGTCGGTCTTGTTACGGTAGAAGCCGGTGGGCCGGATCAGCTCCTCCAGCTCCGCCCGGTCCGCCCCCGCGTAGTCGGCCGCGCTCGGGTAGCGGGCGAAGAGCTTCGGGGTGACCTCGTTGACCTTCTTGTCCGTGCACTGCGCGGAGAGGATCGTCGCGACGGCCAGCTCCAGGGCGTTGGAGTGGTCCAGTTCACAGTGCGCGTCAGGGTGGGTGTCGGTCAGCGCCCGGCCGATCCGGCGGGCGCGACGGGTGCGCCCGAGGTCGGTCTCGGTGAAGCCGGAGGAACTCGTGGTCACGCCGGCCAGCCTACGTCGCCCGGCCGACGGTCGGCCGGGTCCACGCGCCGCGCCGCCCCGGTCAGCCGCCCTGCGGCGCGCTGATCTCGCCGGAGTCGTCGAAGCCGGCGCCGGTCTCCGGGAAGTCGCTCTTGGTGAGCTGCTTCATCAGGCCCAGCCCGCGGTCGTCCTTGTCCATGGTCGGCTTGCCGATGGAGTTCATGTACGTCGAGACGAACGAGCCGCCGGCCCAGCTCCCGTCCGGCTTCAGCGAGACCTTCAGCACCCCGCCCCAGCCGAGCCGGCCGGCGTTGCTCAGCGAGTTTCCCCCACCGGCGAAGTTGCCCAGGCTGTACGCGATCAGCCGGCCCTTGTAGAACTCCATGCCGCGCAGCACGTGCGGGCCGTGCCCGACGATCAGGTCCGCCCCGGCGTCGATCATCGCCTTCGAGAACTTGACCGGGTCGCCCCGGTTCTCGCCGAGGAACATCTCGGTGCCGGGCCGCACCCGCGTCTTCTCGGAGCCCTCGCCGCCCATGTGCACCTGCACCACCACGATGTCGGCCATGCCGGCCGCCTTGGTGATCACCTTCTTCGCGGCGGCGATGTCGGTGAGGCTGTTGGACCAGACGTACGACGAGAAGCCGGCGACCGCGACCTTGACCCCCTTGACGTCGACCACGGTGATCTGGTCGGGCGCCCCGGTGTGCGCGAGGTCGTACTTCTCCAGCGCCTTCTGGGTGTTCTCGTAGCCCTTCGGCCCGAAGTCGTAGCCGTGGTTGTTGGCCTGGTTGAGCAGGTCGAAGCCCGCGTCGCGCAGGTGCGCGGCGTACTCCGGCGGGGCCCGGAACTGGAAGCAGCGGGTCGAGTTCGGGCCGCACTTGCCGGTGCCGGTGTCGACGGTGAGTGGCTCCTCCAGGTTGCCCATCACCAGGTCGGCGGCGAGCGCCTTCTCGACCGAGTCGAAGAAGCCCTTCCCGCCGTTGGGGGGCAGCCGGTTCGGCGCGTTGCCCATGATGATGTCGCCGGTCGCCGAGAGCGAGATCGCCTGCTCGGCGGGCGGTGTGGTGCTCGTGGGCTCGCCGGAGCGGACCGGGGCGCCGGTGTTGCCGCCGCCCGCGCCGGGCTGCCAGACCGCGTCGGACCCGGACCCGGGACCTCCGCAGCCGGCGGTGAGCAGGACGGCGAGCAGTCCGCCGAGGGCGAGTGCGGCCCGGCGACGCGGAGAGGAGGCGGCAGCGTACATCGAGCGCGACCTTATCGGGTGGGCAACGCCGAAACGAGGGCCGATCGGACGGAGTCTCAGCCCACCAGTCGGTCCGACCACGGGACCACGGTGCCCGCCCCGCCGGCCGTCACGGCGGCGTGCACGGCCCGGGCCAGCGGGGCGCCCCAGGTGGAGCGCGGTCCGCCGTACGCCGACTCGGGGCCGTCGACCGGGCAGAGCACGGTGACCGCGTCCGTCGGGGTGCCGGTGCCCGGCACGCCCAACTCGGCGATCGCCTGCGCCTTCGCCTCGGTGGCGGTGGCCACCGCGTTGACGAGGGCGGCGTCGCCGAGCCGGGCCGGGACGTACACGACGATGTTGACGGTGCCGACGCGCTGGGCCAGCGCCGCCGGGGCGGGCTCTGCCGCCCGGACCGGGGTGCCCAGGCCGACCGTCGCCCAGACCCGCACGCCGGTGTCCGTCCGGGCGACCACCTCGGCGACGTCCACCCCGGTCAGCAGGCCCACCCCGGGCCCGTCGAGGTCGAGCCGGTCGGCCAGTTCGGCCAGGTGGTCGGCGGGGTCGTCCCGGTCGTACGACATGGGCACGGTCGCGTTGACGACCCAGTGCCGGACGCCGATCCCGCCGCCCAGCGGCGCGGAACTGACCGCGCGCAGCGGGCGGTCGGCGCGCCAGAACAGCAGCGGAACGTCCCGACCGCCCTCCTGGCGGGCGGTCAGCACGGGTTCACTCAGCACGTGGTGACCCTACGACCCGGGTGTCGGGGGCGGGATCGGCGTCCGGAGGGCGCGCGATTTTACTGCTTGATCAGGCCCGGCAGGTTACGCCCAACGATCAAGTTTCCAGGGGTGCACCTCTGATTGCTGCTCACGTGCGCCTAGACTGGCGACGCGCGAGGGATCAGCGGACGGCGGACCCGGCCGACGGACGGCACGCGCAGGCGGAGGTGCGCGATGGACGAGGTACTGGCCCGCAGCGGGATCTTCCAGGGCGTCGACCCGGAGGCTGCCGAGGCGCTCGCCAAGGAGATGGAGACGCTCGAGGTCCGCAAGGGCGAGATCGTCTTCAACGAGGGCGAGCCCGGCGACAGTCTCTACATCCTGCTGTCCGGCAAGATCAAGGTCGGTCGGCGGGCTGCCGACGGCCGGCAGAACCTGATCGCGGTGATGGGCCCGTCGGACATGGTGGGCGAGCTGTCGCTCTTCGACCCCGGCCCCCGCACGGCGACCGCCACCGCGGTGACCGACACCCGGCTGGTGCGGCTGCGCAAGCAGGCCCTGCGCCCGTGGCTGAACAACCGGCCGGAGATCGCCGAGCAGCTGCTCCGCGTGCTCGCCCGCCGGCTGCGGCGGACGAACGACTCGCTGGCCGACCTGATCTTCACGGACGTGCCCGGCCGCGTCGCCAAGAACCTGCTCCAGATGGCCGGCCGCTTCGGCACCCGCGACGGCGGCGTGCTGCGGGTGACCCACGACCTCACCCAGGAGGAGATCGCCCAGCTCGTCGGCGCCTCCCGGGAGACCGTCAACAAGGCGCTGGCCGACTTCGCCTCGCGTGGGTGGCTGCGCCTGGACGGCAAGAGCATCATCATCCTCGACCCGGAGCGTCTGGCCCGCCGCGCCCGCGTCTGACGCACCCGGCTGATCTGCCCCGGGCTCTGTCTGCCCGGGGCAGAATCGCTGGACTCCGGCACGGGCCGGTGGGCACGGTGGAGCGATGCTGAACCGGGTCGCCGTTCTCTCCGACATCCACGGTGCGCTGCCGGCGCTGGAGGCCGTGCTGGCCGAGCCGGACGTCGCCGCCGCCGACCTGATCGTGCTCACCGGCGACATCGCGGCCGGCCCGCAGCCGGTCGAGGTGCTGGACGTGCTCGCCGGCCTGGGCGACCGGGCCTGCTGGGTGCGCGGCAACGCGGACCGCGAGCTGGTGGAGACCCGGGCCGGGCGCCCGTCCCCGGTCGACGTCTCCAACTGGGCGGCGGAGCAGCTGCGCGACGACCAGGTGGCCCGGTTGGCGGCGCTGCCGCTGACGGTCACCCTGGAGGTCGCCGGACTCGGTCCGGTGTTGTTCTGCCACGCCACCCCCCGCGACGACGAGGAGGTCGTGCTCGTCGACTCCCGGATGGAACGCTGGGCGGAGGTGCTCGCCGACGTCCCCGCCGAGGTCGGAACGGTGGTCTGCGGGCACACCCACATGCCGTTCACCCGGCTGGCCGACCGCCGGCTGATCGTCAACCCGGGCAGCATCGGGATGCCCTACGGCGGCCCCGGCGCCTTCTGGGCGCTCCTCGGTCCCGGCGTGGACCTGCGGCGTACCCCCTTCGACGTGGACGCGGCCTGCGCCCGGGTGGCGGCCGAGTCGGGCTTTCCCGACGCCGCCGACTGGGCGGACGAGTACCTGCGCTCCCGACACAGCGACGCCGCGGCCCTCGCGGTCTTCGCCCCGCGCGACGGCCGCTGAGCACCGGCCGGCGCGACGGGCGATGCGGGCGACGGGACGTGGGACGCGCCTGACGGGACGCGGAGGGAAGACCGGAGGAAGAACCCGGCCACCGCCCTGTCGAACTGAATCGTCTACGACATCAGTGGAATCCAGCGCCACGTCTCTGCGGTCACCTTGAGGGGCGCGGTCGCGCATGAGTCGTCTACGACATCAGCTCGACAGCGCCCCGTAGGTCATCCGCCGCCCTGCCCGCCACGCTGGCCACGGCCAGCCGGCTACGTGGCCGACACCGAGCACGCCGAGGCATCGCGGTGGCGGGGACGGCGGTCCTGCGAGCACCGGAGCCGGCGAGGCACGCGGCCGGGTCACCCGCACCGCAGAAAAAGTCAGTCTTGACTGTTTGTTTCTGCGGCGGCACGCTGTCCCCATGTCCGCATCGACCCGCGTCCCTCAGCAGGAACGCAGCCGCGCCACCCAGGCGCGGCTGCTGGAGGCGACCGTCGAGTGCCTGGTCGAGCACGGCTGGTCCGGCACCACCACCACCGTCGTCGCGGCCCGCGCCGGCGTCTCGCGCGGCGCCCAGTTGCACCACTATCCCACCAAGGCCGCGCTGGTCACGGCTGCCGTCGCCCACCTCGCGGAGCGGCGGGCGGAGGAGCTGCGCACCGAGGCCGAGGCACTGCCGCCCGGCCCGCAGCGGCTCGACCGGGTGATTGACCTGCTCGGCGCGGCCTTCACCGGCCCGCTCTTCGTCGCCGCCCTCGAACTGTGGGTCGCCGCGCGCACCGACCGGGAGCTGCGCGAGGCCCTGGTGCCGCTGGAGGCCCGGGTCGGCCGCGAGATGCACCGGCTCACCGTCGCGCTGCTCGACGTGGACGAACGCCGTCCGGGCGTACGCGAGGCGGTGCAGGCGACCCTCGACCTGCTCCGCGGGCTCGGCGTGGCCAACCTGCTCAACGACGACTCGGCCCGCCGCGCCGCCCTGCTGCACACCTGGAAGCGCCAGCTCGCCACCCTGCTCACCCCCTGATCGCCCGCCCTGACCGCCCCGCCCCGACCGGCCCGCCCTGGCCGCCCGCCCAGCCCTCCGGAGGCACCATGGTCGACCTCAAGGACCTGCTCGCGGACCTGGCCGACGAGTCCCAGCAGCTCGACGACCTGGTGACCCGCCCGCCGACCGACTGGGGACGTGCCACGCCGTCCCCGGGCTGGACCGTCGGGCACCAGATCGCCCACCTCGCCTGGACCGACCACGTCGCACTGCTCGCCGCCACCGACGCCGAGGCGTTCCTCGCCGTCGTGCTCGCTGCCCCCGACCCGGCCCGGCTCGTCGACGTCGGAGTGGCGGAGTTCCTCGCCCCGCCGAGCGAGTTGCTTCCCCGCTGGCGGGCCGGCCGGGCGGCGCTCACCGACGCGTTGGCACGCGTGCCGGCGGGCGGGAAGCTGCCCTGGTTCGGCACCCGGATGTCGGCCGCCTCGATGGCCACCGCCCGGATCATGGAGACCTGGGCGCACGGCACGGACGTGGCCGACGCGCTCGGCGTCACCCGCCCCGGCACGGCCCGACTGCGGCACGTGGCGCACCTCGGCTTCCGTACCCTCGGCCACAGCTTCGCCGCCCACGGCCGGCCGGTGCCGACGGCGCCGGTGCGGGTCGAGCTGGCGGCGCCGGACGGGGACACCTGGACGTACGGGCCGGCCGACGCCGCCGACCGGGTCACCGGTCCCGCGCTCGACTTCTGCCTGCTGGTCACCCAGCGGAGGCACCGCGCGGACCTGGCGCTGGCGGCGACCGGCCCGGTCGCCGACGCCTGGCTGGACGTCGCGCAGGCCTTCGCCGGCCCGCCGGGTCCCGGCCGCCCGCCGACGGCCCCCGCACCCGGCACGGCCGACGCACCCGACGCGACCGACACGGCGGACACGGCCGACGCGGCCGACGCGACCGACGCGGTCCCCGCTGCCGGGGCGGCCGGCCGGACCGGCGTGGCGGGCGGGGTGCCGGCGTGAGCGACGTACTGCGGGTGGGCAACGCCTCCGGCTTCTACGGCGACCGGTTCACGGCGTGGCGGGAGATGCTCGACGGCGGCGACCTGGACGTGCTGACCGGGGACTACCTCGCCGAGCTGACCATGCTGATCCTCGGCCGGGACCGGCTGCGCGACTCCTCCCTCGGCTACGCGAAGACCTTCCTCCGGCAACTGGAGGGCTGCCTAGGCACGGCGCTGGACCGGGGCATACGGATCGTGACAAACGCCGGCGGGCTGAACCCGGCCGGTCTGGCCGCCGCCATCGGGTCCCTCGCCGACCGGCTCGGCCTGACCGTCCGGGTCGGGTACGTCGAGGGCGACGCCCTCGCCCGCCCGGACGCGCTGACGGCGAACGCCTACCTGGGGGCGTACGGCATCGCGGCCTGCCTGGACGGCGGGGCGGACGTGGTGGTCACCGGCCGGGTGACCGACGCGTCCCTGGTGGTCGGGCCGGCGATCGCCCGGTTCGGCTGGGGGCGCGACGACCTGGACGCGCTGGCCGGGGCGACCGTCGCCGGTCACCTGGTCGAGTGCGGGGCGCAGGTGACGGGGGGCAACTTCAGCTTCTTCACGGAGCTGCCCGACGGCGGGCGGTGCCCCGGCTTCCCGGTCGCCGAGCTGCACCCCGACGGCTCCTGCGTGATCACCAAGCACCCGGGCACGGGCGGCGCGGTCACCGTGGAGACGGTCACCGCCCAGCTGCTCTACGAGGTCGGCGGCCCGGCCTACCTCGGGCCGGACGTGGTGACCCGGCTGGACACGGTGGAGCTGGCCGCCGACGGGCCGGACCGGGTACGGGTGAGCGGCGTCCGGGGTACGCCCCCGCCGGGCACCCTCAAGGTGGGCGTCAACAACCTCGGCGGCTTCCGCAACTCGATGACCTTCGTCCTGTGCGGGCTCGACATCCCCGCCAAGGCGGCCCTGGTGCGGAGCCAGGTCGAGGCGGCGGTCGGTACGGAGGGGCTGGAGTTCACCCTGGCCCGTACCGACCACGCCGACGCGGTCGACACCGAGGCGGCGAGCGCGCTGCTGCACGTACACCTGCGCGACGGCGACAAGGCGCGGGCCGGGCGGGCCTTCTCGGCCGCCGCGGTGGAACTGGCCCTGGCCTCCTACCCCGGCTGCACGCTGACCACGCTGCCGGGCGACGCGACGCCCTACGGGGTGTTCACCGCCGACGCCGTGCCGCAGGACACGGTGCCGCACGTCGCGGTGCTCCCCTCCGGCGAGCGGGTGTCGATCCCACCGCCGTCCCGCACCGCCGCCCCGGCGGACGGGCCGGCGACCGCCCCGGAGGCGGACGGCCCGCCGGCCGACCGGCTCACCCGGCGCGCGCCGCTCGGCGAGCTGGTCGGGGCGCGCTCCGGCGACAAGGGCGGCGACGCCAACCTGGGCGTCTGGGCCCGCACCGACGCCACCTGGTCGTGGCTGCGCGGCTGGCTGACCACCGCGCGGCTGCGCGAGCTGCTGCCGGAGACCGCGCCGCTGACCGTGGAGCGGTACGAGCTGCCGAACCTGCGGGCCGTCAACTTCGTCGTCCGGGGCCTGCTCGGGCAGGGGGTGGCCGCCTCCACCCGGTTCGATCCGCAGGCCAAGGCGCTCGGCGAGCTGCTCCGCTCCCGGCTCGTCGACCTGCCAACGGAGCTCACGCCCGGCCCGGACTCCCCGGCCGGCGGCGCGACGCCCCGGGAGAACCGATGACCATCGTGGACACGCCGGAGCGCCGGCAACTGCGGGAGCTGACCCGGGCCTTCGTCACCCGGGAGGTGCTGCCGCACCTGGACGACTGGGAGCGGGCCGGCGAGATTCCGCGGGAACTGCACGCCACCGCCGCCAAGCTCGGCCTGCTCGGCATCGGCTTCCCAGAGGCGGTCGGGGGTAGCGGCGGGGACCTGCTCGACTCGATCCTCGTCACCGAGGAGATCATCCGCTCCGGCGGCTCGTCCGGGCTGATCGCGGCGCTGTTCACCCACGGCATCGCCCTGCCGCACATCGTCGCCTCCGGCGACGCGGAGCTGATCGACCGGTACGTCCGGCCCACGCTTGCCGGCACCATGATCGGCGCGTTGGCGATCACCGAACCGGACGGCGGCTCGGACGTGGCGAGCATCCGCAGCCACGCCCAGCGCGACGGCGACCACTACGTGGTCAACGGGTCGAAGACCTACATCACCAGCGGCGTCCGGGCCGACTTCGTGACCACCGCCGTCTGCACCCTGCCGCCGGGCACCGGCGCCCTGACCCTGCTGGTGATCGACAAGGGTACGCCGGGCTTCACGGTCGGACGTCGGCTGGAGAAGCTCGGCTGGCACTGCTCCGACACCGCCGAGCTGTCCTTCGTCGACGTCCGGGTGCCGGTGACGAACCGGGTCGGCGCGGAGGACACCGCCTTCCTGGCGATCATGCAGAACTTCGCCGCGGAGCGGCTCTCGCTGGCCACCCAGGCATACGCCATCGCGCAGCGCTCCGTCGAGCTGACGGTGCGCTGGTGCCGGGACCGGTCCACGTTCGGCCGCCCCCTGGCGAGCCGACAACTGATCCGGCACCGGCTGGCCGAGATGCACACCCGCGCCGAGGCGGCCCGCGCGTACGTGCACGAGGTGGCGGCCCGGGTGGCGGCGGGCGAGCCGGTGGTGACCGAGGTGGCGATGGCGAAGAACGTCGCGGTGGCCGCCTGCGCCGAGGTGGTCGACCAGGCGCTCCAACTGCACGGCGGCTACGGCTACCTGCGCGACGCCGAGGTGGAGCGGCACTACCGCGACGCCCGGATCCTCGGCATCGGCGGCGGCACCACCGAGATCATGAACGAGATCATCGCGAAAGGCATGGGCCTGTGAGTGCGAGGAGTGAGCCGGGTTTGCGAGCCCCGCAGTCACGAACGAAGGAGGCCCTGTGAGTGCGAGGAGTGAGCCGGGTTTGCGAGCCCCGCAGTCACGAACGAAGGAGGCCCTGTGACGACACTGCGCAGCGCGGTCGACGCGTCCTCGCCGGGGTACCGCGCCAACCGGGAGGCGCTGCTGGAGCGCCTCGCCGAGCTGGAGACGGCCCTCGACCAGGCCCGCGCCGGCGGCGGCGAGAAGTACGTGGCCCGGCACCACAAGCGGGGCAAGCTGCTCCCCCGGGAGCGGATCGAGCTGCTGCTGGACCCGGACAGCCCGTTCCTGGAGCTGTCGCCGGTGGCGGCGTACGGCACCGACTTTCCCGTCGGCGCCAGCGTGGTGACCGGCATCGGCGTCGTCGAGGGCGTCGAGTGCCTCATCGTCGCGAACGATCCGACGGTACGCGGCGGCGCGGTGAACCCGTGGTCGCTGGCGAAGACCCGCCGGGCGGGCGAGATCGCCCTGGCCAACCGGCTGCCGATGGTGAACCTGGTCGAGTCGGCGGGCGCGGACCTGCCCACCCAGGCGGAGATCTTCATCCCGGGCGGGCGGGTGTTCCGCGACCTGACCCGGCTCTCGGCCGCGAAGATCCCCACGGTCAGCGTGGTCTTCGGCAACGCCACCGCCGGGGGCGCGTACGTGCCGGGGATGTCCGACCAGGTGATCATGATCCGGGACCGGTCGCAGGTCTACCTGGCCGGGCCGCCGCTGGTGAAGATGGCCACCGGCGAGGTCACCGACGACGAGTCCCTCGGCGGGGCGGCCATGCACGCGAGCACGTCCGGGCTGGCCGACTTCCTCGCCGAGGACGAGGCCGACGGCATCCGGCTCGCCCGGCAGTGCGTACGCCGGCTGAACCGGCGCAAGCAGGGCCCGCCGCCGCGCAACCCGGTCCCGGCCCCGCCGAAGTACGACCCGGAGGAGCTGCTCGGCATCGCCAGCGCCGACCTGAAGGTGCCGTTCGACCCGCGCGAGGTGCTGGCCCGGGTGCTCGACGGCAGCGAGTTCGACGAGTTCAAGCCGGCCTACGGCACCGCCCTGGTGACCGGCTGGGGCGAGCTGCACGGCTATCCCGTCGGGGTGCTGGCCAACGCGCGGGGCGTGCTGTTCAGCGAGGAGGCCCAGAAGGCGGCCCAGTTCATCCAGCTCGCCAACGCCGCCGACACCCCGCTGGTCTTCCTCCAGAACACCACCGGCTACATGGTCGGCACCGAGTACGAGCAGCGCGGCATCATCAAGCACGGCGCCCTGATGATCAACGCGGTGTCGAACTCGACGGTGCCGCACCTGACGGTCAACCTGGGCGCCTCCTACGGCGCTGGCAACTACGGCATGTGCGGGCGGGCGTACGAGCCGAGGTTCCTGTTCACCTGGCCGAACGCCAAGTCGGCGGTGATGGGGCCGGCGCAGCTCGCGGGCGTGCTGTCCATCGTGGCCCGGCAGGCCGCCGCCGCCCGCGGCCGGGACTACGACGAGGACTCCGACGCCGCGATGCGGATGATGGTCGAGCAGCAGATCGAGTCGCAGTCCGGCGCGCTCTTCCTCTCCGGCCGGCTCTACGACGACGGGGTGATCGACCCCCGGGACACCCGTACGGTCCTCGGGCTCTGCCTGTCGGCGATCCACAACGGACCAGTCAGGGGCGCCGACGGCTTCGGCGTCTTCCGCATGTGAGCGCGAGGACCGCCATGATCACAAAACTTCTGGTCGCGAACCGGGGCGAGATCGCCCGCCGGGTCTTCGCCACCTGCCGGACGCTGGGCGTCGAGACGGTGGCCGTGCACTCCGACGCCGACGCCGACGCGCCGTTCGTCGCCGAGGCCGACCACGCCGTCCGGCTGCCCGGGAACACGCCCGCCGAGACGTACCTGCGCATCGATCTCATCCTGGACGCGGCCCGCAGGGCGGGGGCGGACGCCGTCCACCCCGGCTACGGCTTCCTCGCCGAGAACGCCGAATTCGCCGCGGCGGTGACCGACGCCGGGCTGACCTGGGTCGGCCCGCCGGCCAAGGCGATCGCCGCGATGGGCGACAAGGTGGCGGCGAAGGCCCTGCTCGCCGAGGCGGGCGTGCCGATGCTGCCCACCTGGACCGACGCCGACGAGATCACCGACTTTCCGGTGCTGGTGAAGGCGTCCGCCGGGGGCGGTGGGCGCGGCATGCGGATCGTCCGCGACGCCGCCGGGCTGGCCGAGGCCGTCGCCTCCGCGCGCCGCGAGGCGGCTGCGGCGTTCGGCGACGGCACGGTCTTCATCGAGCGGTACGTCGAGCGCGGCCGGCACGTCGAGGTCCAGATCTTCGGCGACACGCACGGTACGGTGGCCGTCCAGGGCGTACGCGAGTGCTCGATCCAGCGCCGGCACCAGAAGATCGTCGAGGAGGCGCCCGGCGTCCTCCCGCACGAAGTACGCACGGCGCTGCACGAGGCGGCCGTGGCGGCGGGACGGGCGGTCGGCTACGTCGGCGCGGGCACGGTGGAATTCCTGCTCGCCCCGAGCGGTGAGTTCTTCTTCCTGGAGATGAACACCCGGCTCCAGGTGGAACACCCGGTCACCGAACTCTGCACCGGGCTGGACCTGGTCCGCCTGCAACTGATGGTCGCCGAGGGCCAACCCCTGCCGGAGAACGCCACCGACCCGCACTGGATGCGCGGCTACGCGATCGAGGTGCGACTCTGCGCCGAGGAGCCGGTGCAGGGCTGGCGTCCCGCCACCGGCACCGTCCACCGGTTCGCGGTCCCCGGGGTGGCCCGGGAGTTCGGCAACCTCCGGGCGATCGGCCTGCGGCTGGACTCCGGCGTCGTGGACGGCTCGACCGTCGGGGTGCACTACGACTCGATGCTGGCGAAGGTGATCGCCTGGGGCCAGACCCGCGCCGAGACGATCCGGCTGCTGGCCGACGCGCTGGCCCGGGCCGAGTTGCACGGGGTGGCCACCAACCGGGACCTGCTGGTCCGGGTGCTGCGCAGCCCGGAGTTCGGCGCCGTGGAGATCGACACCGGCTTCCTCGACCGGCACGGGGAGGTCTTCGCCCCGCTGCTGCCGGCCGACCAGCTCCCCCTGGTGGCCCTGGCCGCCGCGCTGGCCACCGCCGCCGCTCGCCGCGCCTCGGCGCCGGTGCTCGCCGGCCTCCCGTCGGGCTGGCGCAACGTGCCCGCGTTCCCGCAGGTCACCCGCTACGCGGGACCGGACGGCGAGATCGAGGTCCGCTACCGGCTGGACCGCTCGGGCGGCCTCGCCGAGTGGTCGACCTCGCCGGGCGCCGGCCCCACCGCCCGCACCGACGGGCCGCCCTCGGACGCGGCGGCCCCGACGGGCGGGCCAAACTCGGACGAGACGGCGGCAGGCGGGCCGTCGCCGGTGGTGAGCCTGGTCAAGGCCGCGCCGGACCGGGTGGTGCTCGACGTCGACGGGGTGCGGCGGGCGTACCGCGTACACCGGGTGTCCTCGGAGGTCTTCGTGGACGGCCCGGACGGGGCGGCGAGCCTGACCGAGCTGCCGCGTTTCCCCGAGCCCACGGCGGAGCTGGCGGCCGGGTCGCTGGTCGCGCCGCTGCCCGGCGCGGTGACCCGCGTGTACGTCGAGGTCGGCCAGCGGGTGGCGGCCGGTGACCTGCTGCTGACCCTGGAAGCGATGAAGCTGGAACATCCCGTGCTCGCCCCGGCCGACGGCGTGGTCGCCGAGCTTCCGGTCGCGGCCGGCGGGCAGGTCGACACGGGCGCCGTGCTGGCCGTGGTCAACCCCGAGTGATCCTGGAGGCCCCCCGATGAACTTCGACCTCACCCCCGAGCAGGACCAGCTCCGCGACGCCGTGCGCGCCCTGGGCCGCCGGTACGGCCACGAGTACTTCGTCACCAAGGCCCGCTCCGGCGAACACACCACCGAACTGTGGGACGAGGCCGGCCGGCTGGGCTACCTCGGGGTCAACATCCCCACCGAGTACGGCGGCGGCGGGGGCGGGATCACCGAGCTGGCCATCGTCTGCGAGGAGTTGGCGGCGGCCGGCTGCCCGCTGCTGCTGCTGGTGGTCTCCCCCGCCATCGCGGCCACGGTGATCGCCCGGCACGGCACCGAGGAGCAGCGCAAGCGCTTCCTGCCCGGGTTCGCGGACGGCTCGCTGAAGGTGGTCTTCGCGATCACCGAGCCGGAGGCCGGCTCCAACTTCCACCGGCTCGGCACGGTGGCCCGCCGCGACGGCGACGACTGGCTGCTCTCCGGCCGCAAGTGCTACATCTCGGGTGTCGACGAGGCGTCGTACGTGCTGGTCGTCGCCCGCGTCGCTGTCGAAGACGGCCAGGCCGGCACAGGGGATGCCACTCCGCAGAAACTGAAGCCGGCGCTGTTCATCGTGCCGACCGACGCGCCGGGGCTGACCCGTTCCAAGCTGGACATGGAGATCGTCTCCCCGGAGAACCAGTTCCTGCTCTACCTCGACGACGTGCGGCTGCCCGCAGACGCGCTGGTCGGCGAGTCGCTGGACGCCGGCCTGCCGGCGCTCTTCGCCGGGCTCAACCCGGAGCGGATCACGGTCGCCGCGATGGGCGCCGGCACCGGCCGGTACGCGATCGAGCGGGCCAGCGAGTACACGGCCACCCGCAAGGTCTGGGGCGGCCGGACCATCGGCTCCCACCAGGGCGTCTCCCACCCGCTCGCGCACGCCGCCGTGCAGGTCGAGCTGGCCCGCCTGATGATCCACAAGGCGGCCACCCTCTACGACGCGGGCCGCGACCTGGAGGCCGGCGTCTCCGGCAACATGGCCAAGTACGCCGCCGGGGAGGCCGCCGCGCTGGCCGTCGACACCGCCGTCCAGGTGCTCGGCGGGGCCGGCATGACCACCGAGTACGGCGTGGCCACGCTCCTCGGCGCGGTGCGCGCCGGCCGGATCGCCCCGGTCAGCCGCGAGATGATCCTCAACTTCGTCGCCCAGCACGTCCTCGGCCAGGACAAGTCGTACTGAGCGGGCCGGGGTGCGGCGGGCGCCCGATCGCCCGCCGCACCCCGGGTCCTCAGCGGACGGTCAGCGAGCCGACCGCCGGCAGCGGGGCGACCACCGGCGGGAGCCGCTTCGGCTCACCCCGACCGGGGGCGCCCTCGGCGGCCAGCGCGCCCTTCGACGCCTCCGCCCGCCGGGTCGCCTCCGGCTCGGCCGGCAGCTCGGCGAACGGCTGGACGTCGCCCACGCAGACCTTGCCGTTGGCCGGCAGCGCCCCGCGCAGCAGGTACGCGTCGACCGCGCCGGTCACGCAGGCCGACGTCCCGTACGCGGTGTGGCCCCAGCTGTCGCTGCTGAGCAGGCGGCTGTTCGGCAGCAGCCGGGCCGAGCTGACCGCGCCCCGGTAGTTGGTCGCCGGGTCCCAGTAGTTGCCCACGACCAGCACCGGCGCGGCGGTCCGCCGGTTGAACGGGCCGGTGTAGGCATCCTCGTCCCGCACGGTCCAGCTCTTGCGGGCGCACGGCGAGGTGACCCACGTCCACAGCCGACCGAAGTACGGGTCGCGCTTGTCGGCGTTCGCGGCCAGCGCCGGGAACGAGCCGGCGTCCTTCGGGTGGTACGCGTCGGTGCAGTCCACGCCGAGGAAGGTCTCCAACCCGTTCTCGTACGGGAAGTCGTACCGTCGGGCCTGCTCGCGGGCCTTGACGGCCTGGCGGGTCACGTCGGCCGTCGCCGGGCGGCGGGCGGCCGGCGACGACGCCGGGTCGGTGAGCACCAGCAGGGCGGCGGTGAGGTCGACGACCTCGGCGTAGCCCGTCGGGCCGTAGAGCATGCTGAGGTTGGCGGCGACGAAGTCGGCGTACGTGATGGTGACCGGGCCGACGTCGGGGTCCTCGATGACCACCGGCTTGGCCCGCAGCCGCTTAGCGACCAGGTCGAACGACGCGACAGGATCGCCCTCGGCCAGCGCACACGCCTCCGCGCCGGCCTTGTCGCAGCGCACCAGGATCTCCCGCAGCGCCTTGTACGCGCCCTCCGCGCTGCGCATCCGCTCCTCCTGGGGCAGGCTGCGCGCCCTGCCCTGGCCGACCCACTCGTTCGGGTTGAGCACGCCGTCGATCACCAGGGCACGGACCCGGTCCGGGAACATGTTGGCGTAGTACTGGCCGAGGATGCTGCCGTAGCTGAAGCCGAGGAAGGTGAGCTTCCGGTCCCCGACGGCGCGGCGCAGCACGTCCATGTCGCGGGCGACCTCGGCGGTCGACATCGCGCCGGTGAGCGGCTTGCCCGTGGTGGAGCAGCCCCTGCCGACGGCCTTCGAGGACGCCACGTAGGCATTCTCCTCGGCCTTCGTCAACGGGAACGCCACGTTCAGCCCGGCGTACGCCCGGGTCTGCTCCTTGACGGAGGGGAAGCACCTGACCTGCTGGCTGGCGGCGACGCCGCGCGGGTCGACGCCGACGATGTCGAAGCGGTCCAGCACCTCGTCACCGAGGAAGTACGGCGCGGCGAGCGCGACGTCGGTGCCGGAGCCGCCGGGGCCGCCCGGGTTGACGAAGAGACTGCCGATCTTCCGCTGCTGGTCGCGGGCCTTGACCCGCAGCACGGCGACCTCGGTCGTCGGGCCGTTCGGCTTGTCGTAGTCGCGGGGCAGCCGGACGGTGGCGCACTCGGCGTAGTCGTAGCAGGCGTACCAGTCCAGTTCGGGCGTGGGCACCCGGTCGACCCGGCGGGCCTCCTGCGGGCTGGTCCGGTCGGAGGTGACCGGACGGTCCCCGCCGGCAGGGGACGGTGCGGCGGCGGCGGGTGCGACCGCGGCGCCGGCGAGGAGCACGCCGGCGATTCCCGCAGCGGCGAGAGACCGGTTTCGTCGTGGCATGTGGACGCCTTCCGGTGGGCGACAGGACGGCCGAGCCGTGGCTCGACCTCCGTCACTCTAGGAACGGCGGACCAGGATTACCGGCCGGCGAACGGCCGCATATCCGACAAACCGCTGACCGCTGTAACGAATTGTTCACCGTCGACGCTTTTGGCGGCGGCCAGGCGCAGTGGCCCGGCGTCAGCCCGCGCGCCGGCTCACCTGATGCCGGCCATCCACACCGGCGGTTTGGGCTCCGCACCGTCGGGCGCGTACTCGTCCGCCACCCGCCAGCCGGCGGATCCCCTGCGCAGCAGCAGGAAGCCGACGATCTCGCTGTGCGGGGCGCCCAGTCCGTAGACCTCGTCCCGGTCGACGAAGCCCATCCGGAGGGCGCAGATCGCCGCGGGATCGCGCTTCGCGTTCTTGCAGAGCCCGAGGTAGCGGATCCCCTGGACCGCCGACAGGTGTTTGGCGATCGCCTCGTCCGGGTTGGCGTACCCGCCACGACCGGCGGCCGGCGAAGCGGGGGCGGCCGGCGACGCGGAGACGGACGAGGACGCGGGGGCGGCCGGCGAGGCGGGGGCGGACGACGACGGGGCGGCCGGGGACGTCGGCGCGGCGCCGGTCGCGGAGGGCGGCGCGGTAGCCGGCTCCGGCGCCCCGTCCGCCCCGCACGCGGCCAGCGCACCCGACACCAGCACGGCGGCGACGATCCGGAAGACGCGGGTCACCGGCACTCCTCTCCCACGGGGACGATCACGGCGACGATCTCGGTGAAGATCATTGCATCCGGTGCCGGCGACCCGGTTGACAGCGGGCCCCACTCGGACATCCTGGACGGGTGAGACTTGCGAGGCCCGATGCGCGGGCGAAGGCGGTGGCGGCCGTGCTGGTGGCGGCCTCCCTGCTGGTGACGCTGATCGTGTGGGGGCGCCAGGATCTCGTCGGCGTGACGTTGGCGCTGCTCTGCGTACTCACGACGATGATCGCGGCGGTGTCCGTGGCGGCGGCCCGGCAGGACGACGGCCCGGAACCGGCGGTCACGCCGAACGGCCCGGGGCAGCCCGTCGGGGGACTGTACGGCGTCGACGCCGACACGCTGGAGTCGCTGGACCACCGGGAGGCCGTCCGCGCCATGCGGGAGCGCCACCGGGGACGCGGCGGCTCAGCGGCCCGTGAGGGTGGGTGAGGCGAGCGCGTCGAGCCCACGCCCGGCCAGGCAGCGGTACGTCCGGTCGGCGTCGGCCCCGGCCGGGGGCAGCACCTCCAGGTTCCAGCCGTCCGCGTAGCTGATCCCGCTGGTGAGCCGGAAGGTGGTCTCGTTGCAGACCCCGCGTACCACCGCGGCCGCGCTGACCTCGTCGTGGCCGGCGCCGACCAGGGTGTCGGGGAGCTTGCCCTCGGCGTAGCTCTCCCAGGTGTGCTGGCCGTCGCAGGGCACCCGGGGCGCCCGGGTCCGCGCGCCGCGCACCTCCATCGGCCCGAAGCACTCCAACTCGTCGGCGCAGCCCGCGCCGGCCGGCAACGCGGTCGTCAGGGCGCAGGCGGGCAGCACCGTGCTCGTCGCCGCCACGCCGGCCGTCGGCGACGGGCCCGGGCTGGAGACCGCGCCGGCCAGCCAGGCGCCGGCGCCGGCCGAGGCGGCCAACGCGACCATCCCGGCGCCGCCGAGGAACCAGCGCCGCCGACGCCGCTGGCCGGCGGTGGGCACCGTGGGGTGGAGGTCCTCCACCGGCGGTCGCGGAGCGGGCCGGGAGGCGTGGTCCACGCCGTACGGGCCGACGGGGCCGGGCACGCCGCTGACCGGACCCGGGATGCCCGGGCCGGCCGCCGGGGAGCCGACGGGGCCGAGCGGCAGGCCGACCAGCAGGTCGCGCAGCTCGACGGCCGAGGGACGCTCACCGGGGTCGTTGGACATGCCGGCCCGGAGCACGTCGATCATCTCGGCCGGCACCCCGGGCAGGCCGGGAACCGGCTGGTGGAACATCTCCAGCACCGTGACCAGGCTGGGGTTGCGTTCGGACTGCCAGCGCGGCGGGCGGCCGTGCATCACCGCGTAGAGGGTGGCGCAGAGGGCGTAGACGTCGACGGCGGGCGACGGCGGGCTGTGGTTGAACATCTCCGGCGGCGCGTAGGCCGGGGTGAGCACCTCCAGGGCGACCGAGGCGTCACGCATCTCGGCCACCACGGCCAGCCCGAAGTCGGCAAGCACCGCCGAGTTGAAGTGCGAGTAGAGGATGTTCGCCGGCTTGACGTCGCGGTGCAGCACGCCGGCGGCGTGCGAGTGGGCGATGGCGTCGGCGATCTTGACCCCGAGGTCGCGCGCCTCGGCGGGCCCGAGCGGCGAGGTCCGCATCCGCTCGGCGTACGAGCCGTCGCAGAGCTCCATGATCAGATAGGGGTGCTGGTCGACCGTGACCCCGACGTCGAAGAGATCGACGACGTGCGGGTGGGACGACATCCGCCCGGCGGCCCGCGCCTCGCGCAGGAAGCGGGCCTGGTCGTGCTCGCTGTCGAGGGTGCGATTCTCCACCTTGACCGCGACCTCACGCCCCACCGAGATCTGGGTCGCCTTGTAGATCGTCGCGTAGCCTCCCCTGGCAAACACGTGCAGATCGGTCAGACCGGGCACAATGGGCGTCGGCAGGGCGCCGGGCGGGGTCGCGGTCACAGCTCGAAAATACCCAACCGGACCGACGGCTCAGTGAACCGCATCAGCGGCCGGAACGGCACCGGCAGCGGAATCGCCTCCGCCGCCCACCGCCCCCGGGCCCGCGCGACGGTCGTCCCACCAGAGCCCGGCGGCGGTCGCCACCGCGCCGAGGCCCTCCCAGACGGCCACTCCGAAGAACCGCCCGGGCGCGATGTCGGCCAGCACCGCGATGCTGAACACCGTGAACGTGACCAGCCGGAACAGCACCGTGAAGCGGAAGAACGACCGCCACTCGGTGGCGGTGGCGAGCAGGTAGTAGACCCCCATGTTGAACGAGGCCATTGAGGAGGCGATGAGGAAGGTGCCGGTGTGGTCGCCGGCCGCGCGCGTCGCCGGCACCTCGAAGCCGAGCATTCGCAGCAGCGCCTCCGGCCAGACCAGCCCGACCGCGCCCATGAGCAGGGCCAGCACGCCGAAGACCGCGATCGTCCATCCGGCGGCCGAACGCGGCAACCTCATCACGGCCCTCCCCAGACCCGACGCGGTCGCACGACCGACCGCCCCTCGGACCTGACACGCTATCGGCCATCCCCGACACACCGCATCCCCAGAACCGCCAGACCTTCCGGTTCCGGGGTCCGCGGGACTAGGGGGTGGACAGTCGCGCCCGCAGGGCGTCGGCGGCGGCGCGCTCGCTGCGCTGCTCGGTCGCGTACGCCAGGCGGACCGCCTCCTCGGCGCTGGCGAGCGCCTCCGCGGACCGGCCGCAGGCCGCGAGCGCCTCGGCGAGCACCCGGGCGGCGACCACCTGGCTGCGCACGTCCTCCGCCGGGGCGGCGACGGCCCGCCGGGCCCAGTCCAGCGCCTGCTCGCACTGGCCGTGGGCGAGCAGGGCGGACGCGTACCGGGCCATGGTCTGGCGGCGGGAGAAGAGCAGCGAGGGCACGGTGGCGGCGGCGGTGGCCACCGGGGCGAGCAGCCCCACGGCGGTCGCGGAGTCGCCGGCGGCCAGCCGGGCGGTGGCCAGCAGCACCCGGGGCCCCACCTGGGCGGGCGCCTGCGGGTTGTGCGGCTCGACGGCGGTCAGCACCGACCGGGCGTCCCGCTCGGCCGTGTCGCAGTCGCCCAGGTCCAGCGCCACGAACCCGCGCAGCGTGCCGGCCATCCCGGTGAGCAACGGGTGCGACGTCCGCTCCGCGTACGACAGCGCGTCGGTGAGCAGGTCGGCGGCGTGCCCCGGCTCGCCCAGCCCGCGCGCCACGACGCCCCGGACGACCAGCGCGAACCCGCGCCCCCAGTCGTCGGAGGCGGCGGCGAACTCGCGGTACGCCCGGCGGGCCCCCCGGTCCGCCTCGCCCAGCTCGCCCAGCTCGGCGGTGGCGAACGCCTCGACCGCGCGCAGCGTGCCCACCGCCCACGCCTCGCCGACCCGCTCGCCGAACGGCAGGAAGACCTGCGCCATCCGGCACGCCTCGCGCAGCCGGCCGGCGAGCAGCCGGGCGAAGGCGGTGGTGCCGCGCAGCCAGGCCCGCCCGTACGGGTCCTTCAGCTCGGCGAAGAGCCGGGCGGCCCGGCCGAGCACGGCGTCGGTGCCGGCGAAGTCGCCCCGGGTCGTGGTCACCCAGGCCAGGTTCTGCAACGACCACGCCTGCCCCCGGCGGTCCTGCGACTGGAGGCTGACCTGGTACGACGCGGCGAGCCGGCTGCTGGCCTGCCCTAACCGCCCGGCAACGAAGTCGGCCATGCCGAGGCGGCGCATCGCCGAGGCGCGCAGCGTCGGCAGCCCGCCGGCCGTGGCCACCTGCAACGCCTCCTGCCAGCAGCCCACCGCGCGCGCCTGGTCGCCCATGGTCTGGTGGGCCTGCCCGGCGAGCAGCAGCGCGCTGGTCCGGACGGCGGACTCGTCGCCGGCGTTGGCGGCGATCTTCTCGGCGAAGGCGAGCGCGTCGGCGGGGCGTCCGACCTGGAGCAGCGCCCGGGCGTGCACCACCCGGTCGGCCGCCGGCACCCCGTCCCGGGCCAGCTCGGCCGCGCGTTCGGCGTACTCCACGGCCAGCGCGGGCTCACCCGCCTGCAACGAGCGGCGCGCGGCCCCGCCGAGCGCGGCGACGCCCAGACCGACGACGGCCCGCGCCGGCGCGTCCGGCCGCAGCCCGACCGCGTCGGCCAGCGCGGCGGCCCGTTCCACGTGCTGGGCCACGAAGACGTCGCGGGCCGCCTCGGCGAAGCCGCCCGGCGCGCCCGCCCCCGCCGACGGGCCGGCCGCGGCCCACCGGGCCAGCGCCGCGTGCCGCTCGGCCAGTTCGGCCTTGCTCACCCCGGCGTACGCGGCCTCCCGCATCAGCGGGGTCGCGAAGGCGTACCCGGTGCGGGTGCGGTGCAGCATCCGGCGTTGCAGCAGCTCCTCCACCGCCCGTTCCAGCTCTACGGCGACCACCGCCGCCGGTCGGCCGTCGCGGCCGGCCCGCTGCTCGCGCAGCGCCTCCAGCGCACCGTCCGGCACCGTGTCGCCGACGACGGCCGCGTCCCGCAGCACGGAGCGGGCCTCCGCCGGCAGCGCGTCGATGCGCGCGGCGAGCACCGCGGCCAGGTCGCGGGAGAGCAGGCGGCTGCCGAGCGAGCCGGGCACCAGTCGCCAGCCGCCCGGATTCGGGGAGTTCCGCTCGGCGACGGTGGTCAGCGCGCCCCGCTCCATCAGCAGGGTGACCAGCTCGGCCAGGTAGAACGGGTTGCCCTGGGCGGTGGCGAGCAGCCGGTCGGCGTCGGCCTGCGGCAGCCTGCCGCCGCCGAGGTAGGTGGTGAGCAGCCGGGCCGCGTCGGCGCCGCGCAGCGGCGGCAGCGCGTGCACCTCGGCGTCGGCGACCCGGGTCAGCGCCCCGGCGGTACGCACCAGCTCGGGCCGGCCGAGCAGCAGCACCAGCACCGGGCCGGCGAGCCGGGACAGGGTGACCCCGAGCGCCTCGATGGTCTCGGCGGTGGCGTCGTGCAGGTCGTCGACGACGACCACCAGGGGCGCCTCCCCGGCGAGCGCGGTGAGCAGGTCCGCGACCGCGTTCGGCACGGTGTCGGCGTCGACGGGCTGGGCGGTGCCCCACTCGCCCTGGTCGGCCGGGCCGCCGCCGGGCAGCTCGGCGTACCCGAGCAGGGCCAGCAGCTGGTCGATGGCGACCGGCGCCGGCGTGCCGGTGCGGCTGAGTCGCTGGCCGAGCCGGCGCAGCCGTTCCTCGACGGCCGGGCGGGTGAGCGCGGTGGCGGCGTCGTTGGGCAGGCCGACCGCCGCCCGGACCAGGTCGGCCAGGGGCGCGAGCCGGCGTCGCTCGCCGAACGCGGCGCAGCGCACCGACAGCACCCGGGCGCCGGTGTGCGCGGCGTACCGGCCCGGGCCCACGTCGTAGCCGGCGGCGAGGCGTTCCACCTCGGCGGCGAACCGGGACTTGCCGATCCCGGCCTCGGCGGTCATCAGCAGCACCCGGGGTTCGGCGCGGTCGATCACCTCGGCGAGCCGGCCGGCGACCCGGCCGATCTCGGTCTCCCGGCCGACGAAGGGCGCCTCGTCGCCGAGGCCGGACCGGGTGCCCGGGGCGTCCAGGAGACCGAGCAGCTCGTACGCCTCGACCGGCTCCCGCTTGCCCTTGAGCCGCAGCGGGCGCAACGCCCGCCAGGAGGCCACGTGCCGGGTGGCGGCGGAGGTCCGCGCCCCCGCGTAGACCGCGCCGACGGCGGCGGCGTCGGCCAGCCGGGCGGCGGTGTTGACGGTGTCGCCGATGACCGTGTACTCGATGGCGGCCTGGATACCGGCGATCACGTCGCCGGTGTTCAGCCCGACCCGCAGGCCGAGCGGCGCGCCGCCGCCCCGCTCGTCGTCGAGGACCCGGCGGACCGCCCGCTGCATCGACAGCGCGGCCCGCACGGCCCGCTCGGCGTCGTCCTCGTGCGCGACCGGCGCCCCGAAGACCGCCATGATCCCGTCGCCGGTGAGCTTGTCGACGTGGCCGCCGAACGTCTTCACCGCGCCGGCCAGCGCGGCGAGCACCCGGTCGGTGACCGCGCCGACGCGTTCCGGGTCGAGGTCCTCGGACCAGGAGGTGAAGTCGGACAGGTCGCCGAAGAGCACCGTCACCACGCGGCGTTCGGCCGCGGGCAGCGTCGCGGCGGCCGGCAGCGCGGCGCCGCAGTTGTGGCAGAACCGCGCGCCGGGCACGGCGACGGTTCCGCACACCGGGCAGGTCACGCTTGCTCCAACCCCGCGGCACCTCCGCCGGATTCCCGGCCCAGGTACTCCAGCTGGGCCCGGACGGACCACTCGGCGGCCCACCACAGCGACCGGTCGACGTCGGCGTAGACCGTCGCGACCACCTCGGCGGCGGTGGTGGCGCCCGCGGCGACCGCCGCCCGGACCTGGTCGAGCCGGGCCCGGCGGTGGGCCAGGTAGAAGTCCGCGGCGACGCCGCAGTCGGCCAGCGCCGGGCCGTGCCCCGGCAGCGCCGGGATCCCCCGGTACGTCGAGAGCAGCTCCAGGCTGGCCAGGTAGTCCCCGAGGTGCCCGTCCGGGTGGGCGACCACGGTGGTCCCCCGGCCCAGGATCGTGTCGCCGGTCAGGACCACCCGCTCGTCGCCGTGCTCGACCAGGAAGCAGACCGAGTCGCCGGTGTGCCCGGGGGTCGGCACGAGTCGGACGCCCAGCCCGTGGCCGTCCAGCTCTCCGCCCGGCCCGGTCAGCGGCTCCCCGGCGATGGTGTGCGCCGGGTCGGCGGCGCGTACGGGCACCCCGCCGAGCAGCTCGTGCAGGCGGCGCGAGCCGTCGGTGTGGTCGGGGTGGCCGTGGGTGATCAGCACCAGGCCGATCGGCCCCCGCGCGGCGATCGCCGCCAGGTGCCCCTCGTCGGCCGGGCCCGGGTCGACCACGACGGCGTGCTCCCGGCCGGGGGCGCGCAGCACCCAGGTGTTGGTGCCGTCGAGCGTCATCGGCCCTGGGTTCGGGGCACGCAGCAGCGTCACCCAACCCGGCAACCCGTCGGCGAGCGCCGCCGCCGGCGCGGTGAAGTGCCCGGTCATGGCTGCGATCGTACGGCCCCGCCGGCCACTCCCCGCGATCTTGCAGGCTCCGCCTCTGATACGTCCCGGTTCGCGGCTTTTGCCGGGCGCGAGACGCAAGATCGCGGGGAGGGGGTGCGGGTCAGGAGACCTCGACGACGACCTCGACCTCGACGGGGGCGTCCAGGGGCAGCTCGGCCACGCCGACGGCGCTGCGCGCGTGCCGGCCGGCCTCACCGAAGACCGCGCCGAACAGGTCGGACGCGCCGTTGATCACGCCCGGGATGGCGGTGAACCCGGAGGAGGCCGCGACGAAGCCGGTCAGCTTGACGATCTTGACGACGTTCTCTAGGCCGACCAGCGAGTCGATCGCGGCCAGCGCGTTGAGCGCGCACTGCTGGGCCAGGTCCTTGGCCTGCTCGGCGGAGACGCCGGCGCCGACCTTGCCGGTGGCGAGCAGCTTCCCCTCGACCATCGGCAGCTGCCCGGAGACATAGACGTGCTGCCCGGACTGGACGGCCGGCACGTAGCTGGCCAACGGCGGGGTCACCTCGGGCAGCGTGTGCCCGAGTTCGGCGAGTTTCGCGTGCGGACCGTTGCTCATGCCTTCGGCCGCTTCAGGTAGGCGACGAGCTGCTCCGGGTTGGGACCGGGAACCACGGAGACGAGTTCCCACCCGTCCTCACCCCAGTTGTCGAGGATCTGCTTGGTCGCGTGGACCAGCAGCGGGACCGTGGAGTATTCCCACTTCTGCATAGGTGGAGGGCTCCCTTGGCTGGAGTTCGACTTCTCGACGCACAGCCTACGGTCCGGCGGACGGGCGGGGCACGGGACGCTGCTCCGGGGGCGCCGGCACCTCCCCGCAGGAGCCGCCGTGCTCGTACGGCTGGGGGCAGCGGGAGCGGTCCGGCAGCAGCAGGTCGCAGAAGACCCGGTGCCGGTTGTTCTGGTCGTCGGTGCTGGAGACGGTGGTCTCGCCGGCGTCCAGCTCGTTGAGGAAGCTCAGCGAGGTGGCGACCGTTCCGGCCAGCGCGGTGGCCGCCCTCAGGTCGGCGACCCGGATCGGCAGGTGGATGACGAAGCCGGGCTCCTCCTCGTCCCGGGCTCCGGGCCGAGCGGGCACGGGCACCACCTCGACGGGTTCGGCGAGCCGCCGGTACGACCGTTCGTTGACGGGTAGGCCGACGCCGCCCTCGGTCTCCCCCGGGAAGCCGGGCCGCCGCGCCCGGTCGCCCACCGGGAACTGGGCCCGAGGAATGTTGTCCACGTCGCGCATGCCTTGCCTCCGGACGTCGTACCTGGTCAGGTCATCGCTCGCGGTCCGGACCCTCCGCCCGGCCCGCCCCCCGCGCCGCTGAGAACGTAGGTCGGCGGCGACAGCCACGCCAACCGGACGCGCACAGACGATCACCCAAAGTCACATATGCGACACACCATCGGTAAGGAACCTGACGGCACCCGCCGCCCCCCGGAGCGGGGAACCGACCGTTACCCTTCCGGTCGGACGGGCGCTCCGCCGGCTCGCCGCCAGCTCGATCACGCTCGTCGCCCGGTCAGGCGGCGACGCCGCAACCCGGGGGATGAGATGACCCAACCACCCAGCGGTGGTCCCGTCGGACCGCCGGCCGACCAGCCCGGCTCCCCGGCGGCTCCCGACCCGGTCGCCGTACCCGGCCCGGCAGTCCCATCCGGTCCGGCCGCCGCGCCCTACCCGGCCACCCCGTCCGGCCCGGCCACCCCGTCCGGCCCGGCCACCCCGCCCGGCCCGGCTGCCGCCCCTCCGCCCGGCCCGGCTGCCGCCCCTCCGCCCGGCCCGGCTGCCGCCCCTCCGCCCGGCCCGGCCGCCGCCCCGGACCCGTCGATCCCGCCGGCCCCGGCCGGGTACCCGCCCTACCAGCCGCCCGCCGCGCCGAAGAAGAAGCGCGGCGTGCTCATCGCCTCCATCGCCCTGGCCGTGGTCCTGCTGCTCTGCGCCGGCGGCGGCGTCGTCGCGTTCCTGACGCTGCGCGACGCCGACAGCGGTACGGGGGCCAAGGAGCCGACGGTCGCGGTCGACGAATTCCTCAAGGCCGTCTACCAGGAGCGCGACGCGGACCGGGCGGCCGGCCTGGTCTGCTCCTCGTCGCGGGACGAGAAGAAGATCGCCGCGAAGGTGGCCGAGGTCGAGAAGCACGTCTCGGCCCACCAGAACCCCCGGTTCCGGTGGAGCACCCCGAAGGTGGACAACCAGACCGGGGATCGCGCCATGGTCACCACCAAGGTCACCATGACCACCGCGGACGAGAAGGTGGCCGACCAGGACCTGCGGTTCACCGTGGTGAAGAAGACGGGTTGGTGGGTCTGCGAGGTCGCCTGAGCCCACGGCCTGGATAGGCTCGACGGGTGCGAGCAGCAGAGTCGCCGGCCGACCCGGCCGGCACCCAGTGGCCGGCCCGCCTCCACGTCGTGACCGGCAAGGGCGGCACCGGCAAGACCAGCGTCGCGGCGGCGCTGGCCCTCGCGCTGGCCGCCGGCGGCCGGCGCACGCTGCTGGTCGAGGTCGAGGGGCGGCAGGGCATCGCCCAACTCTTCGGCACCGATCCGCTGCCGTACGAGGAGCGGCACCTGACCGACGCGCCGGGCGGCGGGGAGGTGCGGGCCCTGGCGGTGGACGCCGAGGAGGCCCTGCTGGAGTACCTCGACATGTTCTACAAGCTCGGTGCGGCCGGCCGGGCGCTGCGCAAGCTCGGGGCGATCGACTTCGCCACCACCATCGCCCCGGGCCTGCGGGACGTCCTGCTCACCGGCAAGGTGAAGGAGGCGACCACCCGCACCGTCGGCCAGCGGCGCGCGTACGACGCGGTGGTGCTGGACGCGCCGCCCACCGGGCGGATCGGTCGGTTCCTCAACGTCACCGCCGAGACGGCCCGGCTGGCCAAGGTGGGCCCGATCAAGACCCAGAGCGAGGGGGTCGCGGCGCTGCTGCGCTCCCCGATCACCGCCGTGCACGTCGTCACCCTGCTGGAGGAGATGCCGGTCCAGGAGACGGTCGACGCGATCGCCGAGCTGACCCAGCTCGGCTTCCCGGTGGGGCGGGTGATCGTCAACGGCGCCCGGCCCCCGCTGCCGGCGGGGCGGGTGGTGGCCGCCACCGAGCTGGAGCGGGGGCTGCGCGCCGCCGGGCTGCCGACCGACCGGGACACCGTGGCCGGGCTCGTCGCCGAGGCGCGCGACCAGGCCATCCGCCGCGAGCTGGAGGATTCGCTCCGCGCCGACCTGGTGGAGCTTGGGCTGCCGATGACCGAGCTGCCGCTGCTGCCCGACGGGGTGGACCGGGCCGGCCTGGACCAGCTCGCCGCGACCCTCGTCCGGGCGGATTGACTCACACCTGCGACCGGCCCGGGCGCACGGACCGACCCGGCCCGATACGCTCGATTGGTGCCTTCCGAAGACGCGGCGCCGCAGCTGGACGTCGACCAGATCCTCGCCGATCCGGGCGTCCGGATCGTGGTGTGCTGCGGGGCGGGCGGGGTGGGGAAGACGACCACGGCCGCCGCGCTCGCGCTGCGCGCCGCGGAGCGACACGGCCGGCGCACGGTGGTGCTCACCATCGACCCGGCCCGCCGGCTGGCCCAGTCGCTCGGGCTGACCGAGCTGGACAACACCCCCCGCCAGGTCAAGGGGATCGACGTCGAGGCCAGCGGCGGCGAGCTGCACGCCATGATGCTCGACATGAAGCGCACCTTCGACGACGTGGTGCTCCAGCACACCGACCCGGCGAAGGCGGCGGAGATCTTCGCCAACCCCTTCTACCAGGCCATGAGCTCGACCTTCGCCGGCACGCAGGAATACATGGCGATGGAGAAGCTGGGCCAGTTGCACGCCCGGGGCGAGTGGGACCTGATCGTGGTGGACACCCCGCCGTCCCGCTCGGCGCTCGACTTCCTGGACGCACCGGCCCGCCTGTCCCGCTTCCTCGACGGGCGGATGCTGCGGCTGCTGCTGGCCCCGGCGCGTACCGGCGGGCGGAGCATGTTCAGCCTGGTCACGGCCTCGTTCGGGATGTTCTCCAAGGTCGTGCAGAAGGTGCTCGGGGCCCAGTTGCTGACCGACCTCTCCGGTTTCGTCGCCGCGTTGGATTCGATGTTCGGCGGCTTCCGGCAGCGCGCCGAGCAGACGTACCGCATCCTCCAGGCGCGGGAGACGGCGTTCCTGCTGGTCGCGGCGCCGGAGCCGGACGCGGTCCGGGAGGCCGCCTACTTCGCGGGCCGGCTGCGCGAGGAGAAGATGCCGCTGGCGGGCCTGGTGCTCAACCGGGTGCACCGCTCGGCGGTGCCCGGGCTCGACGCGGCGGAGAGCCTGGCCGCCGCGGAGCGGCTGGCCGGCCTCGGCGGGCACGAGGGCACCGTCGACGTGCTGCGGGCCCACGCGGCGCTGGCCCAGCAGGCGGTACGCGAGCGGCAGGTGGCGGCCCGCTTCACCGAGGCGTTCCCGGCGGTGCCGGCGGTGTCGGTGACGGCGCAGCCCGCCGACGTGCACGACGTCGACGGGCTGCGGACGATCGGCGCGGCGATCAGCCGGCCGTGACGGTGCTCAGCCGGCGGTGGTGACGAGGATCTTGTCCTTGCCGGTCTTGTCCTTGGCGTTCTTCTTCATCGCGGCCTCGAACATCTTGCGCCAGCTCGCCACCTGTGGGTGACGGCGCAACAGCGCACGGCGTTCGCGTTCGGTCATGCCGCCCCACACTCCGAACTCGATCCGGTTGTCCAGCGCGTCGGCCAGGCACTCGTACCGAACTGGGCAGCTCCGGCAGATCCGCTTCGCCACGTTCTGTTCGGCGCCCTGTACGAACAACGCGTCCGGGTCCCCGTTCTGACACGCCGCCAGCGACGGCCAGTCAGTGATCATGCCCATCTGTACACGTCCCCCCTTGCAGTACCTACCGACCCCGTCGCGGACCAGCCGGCAATCCCCCCGATCGCCCTGCCCGCCTTCCCCAAGGCGGCACGGACGACATGTGGCGCTGTCGCCGCCACCATCATGCTCTGTAGTCGCCTGATTACGCAACGTTGTCGGCGAAATCCATCATTCCGGACACTCCCGGCTTCCCGGGCTTCGCGACCGCCGGTTACCCCGTCGGGGTACGTGAAAACGCTGCGGGCCCCCTCCGTCAGGAGGGAAACTCGGCGGCGGATTCACGCAACCACTCACCGGGGGTCGTGCGTTTAGCACAACGAGGTCGGCGCGCGCAGGAAATGGGGAAAGAACGCCCCGGCGCCCCTCGTTCCCTACTCGCGTACCCTGTCGAGGTGACCTGGATGCGGAAACGTGACCACAATGTGCTGACCAACGCCGCATCGCTACTCATCTGTGGCCTGTTGGCCGGCGTGGTGGTCGCGGCGGCGGCCTTCCCCGCAGTGGCGATGTCCGGACTGGCCGCGAAGGCCGGCGCCGAGACCTTCGGCGCACTGCCCAAGGAGCTGACCGTGGCCCGCGCGCCGCAGATCAGCTACCTTCTCGCCTCCGACGGCAAGACACCGCTGGCGACCATGTACGACGAGAACCGTCGCGACGTGAAGCTGGCCGACGTCGCGCCCGTCATGCAGAAGGCGATCATCGCCGCCGAGGACCACGACTTCTACAAGCACAACGGCGTCGACCTCAACGGCATCGCCCGGGCGTTCGTCAACAACCAGTCCAACGCGTCCAGCCAGCAGGGCGCCTCGACGCTGACCATGCAGTACGTCCGGCTCGCCATCGCCTACTCGGCGAGCCACCCGGCGGACGTGGTCGCGGCCACCGAGGACACCAGCGCCCGGAAGCTGCGCGAGATGCGCTACGCGATCCAGATCGACAAGGAGCTCTCCAAGGACGAGATCCTGGAGCGCTACCTCAACATCGCCGCGTTCGGCAACGGCGCGTACGGCATCTACGCCGCCAGCCAGGTCTACTTCAACAAGCCGCCGAGCAAGCTGAAGCTCGAGGAAGCGGCCATGCTCGCCGGCATGGTGAAGGCGCCGAGCACCAACGACCCGACCACCAAGAGCGGCCACGCGGCGGCCCTCGCCCGGCGCAACTACGTCATCCAGAACATGGTCGAGACCGCCGCCATCACCCAGCAGGAGGCGGACGCGGCGAAGGCCACCAAGCTCGTGGTCACCGGCAAGCGCGCCCCCAACGGCTGCGTCTCGACCAACGAGAAGGGCTGGGGCTTCTTCTGCGACTACTTCTACCGCTGGTGGATGCAGCAGGAGACGTTCGGCTCGACCTCGTACGACCGGGAGCGGCGGCTGAAGAGCGGCGGCTACACGGTCATCACCACCCTGGACCCGCAGGCCCAGCGGGGCGCCGACAAGGCCGTCCGCAAGGCCAAGCCGGAGAAGAGCAAGGAAGCCGCCATGGTGGCGGTGGTCGAGCCGGGCACCGGCCGGGTGCGGGCGCTCGCGGTGAACCGCAACTTCAAGCTCGACGACCCGAAGAAGCCGGTCAACAAGGCGCACAGCGACCCCAAGCAGCGCAAGAAGGGCAAGCTCGGCAACTACCCGAACACCGTCAACCCGCTGCTCACCGGCGGCGACGGCATCACGGGCTACCAGGCCGGCTCGACCTTCAAGATCTTCACGATCGTGGCGGCGCTGGAGAAGGGCATCCCGCTCGGCTACACGATCAACGCCCCGCAGGCCTTCAAGTCGGAATACATCGTCGAGGCGGGCAGCCCGGCCGCCTGCCCGGGCACCAACAAGTACTGCCCGACCAACTCCGGCAAGAAGGCCGGCGGCGTACAGAACATGTGGAGCGCCTTCGCCTCCTCCATCAACACGTACTTCGTGCCGCTCCAGCAGCAGGTCGGCGCGGAGAACGTGGTCGACGTGGCCAAGCGGCTCGGCATCCAGTTCCGGGTCACCAAGGAGAACGACTGGGCCAACAACAAGGCGGCCGCGCACGACTGGGGCGCGTTCACCCTGGGCGTCTCGAACACCACCCCGCTGGAGCTGGCCAACGCCTACGCCACCCTCGCGGCCGACGGCAGGTACTGCGAGCCCATCCCGGTGCAGATGATCAAGGACCCGGAGGGCAAGAAGCTCGACATCGCCAACCCGCGCTGCGAGAAGCGGGTCAGCACCGAGGTGGCCCGTGCCGCCGTCGACGCCGCCCGCTGCCCGGTCGGTGACAACTCCTCCACCACCAAGTGCGGCGGCAGCCGTACGGCGGCGAACGTCCGGGGCATCGTCGACGCGCCGGTGGCCGGCAAGTCCGGCACCACCGACTCGGAGAAGAGCGCGGCCCTGGTCGCGATGACCAAGCAGTACGCGGTGGCCGGCATCATGGCCGACCCGGACTGGCCGCAGACCAACGTCAAGATGAAGCACAACCAGAAGGACGGCATCAACCCGCCGGTCTACGAGACGCTGCGCGACGCCATGAAGGGCAAGGACCGGAAGAACTTCGAGCCCCCGGGCAAGAAGATCTCCGAGGGCGACCAGCGCCGGATCCCCGACGTGAAGTGCCTCGACCCGGAGCAGGCGAAGTCCCGGATCAAGGCGGAGGGCTTCGACGCGGTCATCTCCGACATCAAGGTCCCGTCGAGCTGCCCGGCCGGCAAGGCCGCCGGCACCAGCCCCGACGGCCGGACCATCAAGGGCGGCGTGGTCACCATCCAGATCAGCTCCGGCGGCGGCACCGCCCCGGGCACGACGCCCGACAACAACAACCGGCCGCCGAACACCCCCGGCCGACCGCCGGGCCGCTCCGGCGGCTGAGCCGGCCGGACGAACGCCACGGGCGGGCACCCTTCGCGGGGTGCCCGCCCGTTTCGCGTTTGCGGGTCGGTGCGGCCGGGCCTGTCAGAGGCCGAGCTGGCGGCGTACCTCGGCGGCGACGCGACCGCCCTCGGCCCGGCCGGCCACCGCCGCCTGGGCCGCCTTCATGGCCGGGCCCATCTGCGACTTGCCGGTGAAGCCGCCCGCGGCGAGCGCCCCCGCGACCAGCTCGGTCAGCTCGGCGTCGGGGAGCTGCTTCGGCAGGTAGCGCTCCAGCACCTCGCCCTCGGCGATCTCCTTCGTGGCCTGCTCGGTGCGGCCGGCGTCACCGAAGGCGGTGGCGGCCTCCCGGCGCTTCTTCGCCTCCTTGGTCAGCACCGCGAGCACCTCGTCGTCGGTGAGCTCGCGCTTGGCCTTGCCGGCGACCTCGGCGGTGCCGACGGCGGCAAGCGCCATCCGCAGCGTGGAGGTGGTCAGCTCGTCGCGCGCCTTCAGGGCGGCGCGCATGTCGGCGGTCAGACGGTCCTTCAGCGTGCTCATGGTCGGTGAAACTACCCTGAACGGCATGCGAAAGCGCACACTATTCCGGCTCGCGACCGGGACCGCCGCGCTCGGCGCGGCGACCCTGGCCTACGCGTCACTCGTCGAGCGCAACATGTTCACCCTGCGGCGGTACGACGTGCCGGTGCTGCCGGCCGACGCGGAGCCCCTGCGGGTCCTGCACCTGTCGGACCTGCACATGATGCCCGACCAGGGGCGTAAGCAGCGCTGGGTGGCATCGCTGGCCGCCCTCGACCCCGACCTGGTCGTGGTCACCGGGGACAACATGGCGCACCCCGGCGCCGTGCCCGGCGTGCTGCACGCCCTCCAGCCGCTGCTCGACTTCCCGGGGGCCTTCGTCTTCGGTTCCAACGACTACACCGGGCCGGTCTGGAAGAACCCGTTCACCTACTTCCTGCCCGACCGGGAGTACACCGAGGGCGTCGAACTGCCGCACGAGGAGCTGCGGGACGTCTTCGTCGGCGCCGGCTGGGCGGACCTGAACAACGCCCGCACCACCGTCAAGGCCGGCGGCCGGGTCGTCGAGCTGCTCGGCGTGGACGACCCGCACGTCGAACGGGACGACTACGACTCGGTCGCCGGGCCGGTGTCGCCCACCGCCGATCTGTCGATCGCGCTCACCCACTCCCCCGAGCCGGCCGTCCTCGACCGGATGGCCGCCGACGGCTTCGGGCTGATGCTCGCCGGCCACACCCACGGCGGTCAGGTCTGCGTACCGGGGTTCGGCGCGCTGGTCACCAACTGCGGCCTGCCCCGCTCCATGGCACGCGGCCTGCACCGCTGGCCCGGCTCCGACTCGTGGCTGCACGTCTCCGCCGGCCTCGGGACGCATCCGACCGCGCCGGTCCGGTTCGCCTGCCCGCCGGAGGCGAGCGTGCTGACCCTGATCCCCCGCTGACCCACGCGCCGGTGATCCGCCGGGCCGCCGCCTACGGCCCGGCGGCCCGGCGGCCCGGCGGCCCGGCGGCCCGGCGGCCCGGCGGCCCGGCGGCCCGGCCTGGTTGGCGAGCGAGGCGGGAACCGGCTGCCGGCTGGCAGCCGTGCAGGGTGATCGTCGGATCCGCCCGGGGGACCTGGCTGTGTTCGCCCTGTCGAGCTGAGTCGTTCACGACATCAGGCGCCAGGTGGGGTCGGCGCCCGGCAGGTACCGCACGGTCCGGGAGGACCCGCAGGGCGGTGGGGGTACCGAGTTGGACCACCGACGGGGGTGGGCTACTATTTGTCGGCACGCCTCGGGGTGTGGCGCAGCTTGGTAGCGCGCTTCGTTCGGGACGAAGAGGTCGTCGGTTCGAATCCGGCCACCCCGACCGAGGTCAGGGGCCACTCTACATCGATGAGAGTGGCCCCTGATGCATTCGTACAGCAGTCGAGTACAGCAGCGGCGGTCACCGCAGGCTCTCCCCCAGGCGCTTCAGGGCGTCGCGGGTGGCGTCCGAGGACGCCTGCGAGTAGACCTCCATCGTCACCGAGACCTCCGCGTGCCGCAGCACCTGCATGATGACGCGCGGGTGCACGTCCAGGTCGACGAGCAGAGAGTCGCGCAGGTACGCCGGGCGTCGTGCACGGTGATCCTCCGAACTCCGGCACGGGCACAGCGGGCGTCCCAGGAACGGTTGAAGTTGCGCGGCTCCACGGGCGTTCCGTAGCGAGTGGTGAACAGCAGCCGGGAGCCCTGCCAGGCGATGCCCGCCCGACACGTCAACCCGCAGTGACCCCGCACCGGAGGCGGTGCCTGCGATCCGACAGCTGATGTACGACAGGGTCCGGCGACCTAGAGGCGGCAGAGGCAGTCGCAGCGGCCCTTGTCGATCAGTCGGCCAGCTTCTCAAACAGTTCGTTCGGCGTGTCGTAGTACCTCGTTGTTCGACCGAAGTACGTCATGCCGAGCCGCCGACAGACGGCCTGGGAGGCATGGTTGTCCGGATCCGTGACCGCGATGACTCTCGTCAGTCCCCGGCTGAACGCGTCGTCTAGGACCGCCGCCGCTGCTTCGGTGGCGTAGCCGTGCCCCCAGGCGTCCGGATGCAGGTGCCAGCCGATCTCGACATCGGTCGGCGCGCCAACCGGCTCCCCAGCCGACAGGGGAATTGGCTTGAGCAGGAGGTTTCCCACCAGCCGGGCGTCCGCCGCTGTGGTGATGGCCCAGATCCCGTGGATGGGATCGTCGACGGCGCGTCGGCGTGCGATCGAGGCGAGGGCATCCTCGCGGTTATTCATCATCGTGGGATGCGCGCCCAAGAATCGTACGACTTCCCAGCGCGACTCCAGATCTAGGAGGAAGTCGGCGTCCTCGTCGCGCCATGGGCGCAGCAGGAGGCGGTCGCTGGCGATGGTGCGCATGCGACCCAATCTAGCGAGCGCCGAGCAACGCGGCTCAACCCGATTCCCCTCGCACGCATCCGCGGCGATCAGTGCGCTGAGGCGTCGCAGATCAGTTGGCGGACGTGTCGCACCTCAGCCGACGGAGGACACCGGCTGCCAGCCGAGTGTGGGAGGACTTTCTGTACATCTATTCAAGGCGGCCCTGAACGGGCCGCACGCGCCGCCGCCTGGGCGCGTGTCCGTCGCTTCGCTGGCGCTCCGACTCCGGCCACGCAACACGCCCGGCGGCTGGCGCGGATGGCGGGTAGCCCGGTGGGCCGCCGGATGACGACAGCAGTGTTGACTGGGTGAGGGTAGGCCGACAGCCGGCCGGGCCGTGCGCCACACGCCCGCGCGGCATAGGGGAACGCACGCCGGCCGCGTCGGCGAGCTGGCGGCGGTCGCGGGGATGCGGCTACTGCGCCTCCGGCGGGGGGCGCTCCGGCTCCAGGATGGTCGGGGCTGCGTCGGCGGGTCGCGGTCCGTGGGTGGTTGCGGTAAACCATCCCGTCTGCCGTCGACCCGGGCGAGCCGAGCAGACCGCCGCCCGACCCGCCAGCGTCCGAACGTGCGTCAAGGCCGTCTTGACGTGGCGGGCCGGGCGGCGGCCCGCTCCCCACAAGGGCGGGTCGACGGCAGACGGGATGGCGGGCTGACACGTGTTCAACGTCCATCTAATCTGGAGCGGTACCCACGGGGAGGGAATAGGGGAGGGATCAATGGTCGGCGTCGACGGGGGACGGATTGCTGCTCGGGGCTTTCAGTATCAGTATCTACGGACGCTTGAGTACATGCTGAAGGCTATGGGTAACCCGGCGGTCTCCGCTTGTCGCGTAGAAGGCGCACCGAATCCAGTAAATCCCGAGGGTGTCGACGCAGTTGACTTCGACATGATAGATGCTGCTGGCGCTGTTCTCATCGCGGCTCAGGTCAAGAGTCGCTCCGCCGGTGCGAAGATGGGACTGGCGGAGGCCTGCACGATCCTTGCAAAGCTTGTCGCCCGGACCGACGCGGAATCCTATCTGCTTCTCACGGATGCAATCGTCCCTCCGAATCTTGAGCGCTTCTTCGAGGAAGCCAGCAAGAGTAGATCTATCTCTGAATTTCGCACTACCGTGGCTGATGCTCTAAGCGGCGCACCTCGGGCCTTAGCAGAACTGACCGCTTTGCATGATATGCAGTTCGAACGGCTCCAGCGGTGTCGGGTGGTTGCGGACAGCCGCGACCGCGATGAACTGCGTGAAGATATACGGGAATCGATCATTAGGCGGCGGCGTCGCCGCCGGAGCGGCGTCGGAAGCCAATCGAGCGGTTTGCTTGTGTCGTTCTTGCTATCCGAGACCCTGCGTAGAGCCGCTGCACCAGAGAGCGCCATTTGGACATTGGACGACTTTCGAACCGCGCTCGACTTGGATGACGACATCCTCAGTGACGCACTAGGCCAGCGAGATTGGGGGCGGATCGTTGGAGTTATGGCGCCGATTCCCGACGTGGCAAGACCGGACCTACTGCGTCAACTATCCGAGGGCCTTCGCCAAGGGGATTCAAGGTCCCGCTCAGTAACGCGATTGGCGCTGATAGGCCCGTCCGGGATCGGGAAGTCTAGTTTAGCGGCCGCGTATGTGGCAGAGTATTTAGACCTGTATGATTTGGTCCTTTGGGTTGATGCTGCCAATGAATCGGCCCTGTTCGAGTCCTTTCGGAATATTGGACTGTGGATGGGCCTTGACGGAACCCTCGGCATTAATTCACTTAGAACTCTCATCCATGAACGCATGGCGTCCCTTCCTGGTCGGTGGCTGCTTGTCATGGACGACGCCGATGCGGAATCAGTGGAGCAGTGGATTCCACGGGTCGGCAATGGCGACGTAATCATCACATCCTTGGACGGCGTTCACGGCTTCGGCAGTAGCCGTAGGCTACCGGTGACCTCGATGCTTCCGTCCGAAGCGGAGGCGCTCCTCCTTGCCAGGATGCAGCTTGAAGATCCGGACGCAGTGACGGACCGGGATGCGCTTCGCAGGCTTGCCGCAGCACTAGAGTATTGGCCCCTTGCTTTGGAACTGGCGGCAGCCTACCTTCTTAGCTGTGGCTTTAACGTCGACGATGTTGAACACTACTTGACGCGTCTAAAGATTAGATCGCTGAGTGACAAGACTTCTGTGCCACCGGGCTATCCCAGGACACTCGTTGCGGCTATTGACCTCGGACTGGCACGGATGACCTCTTTGGCTGATGACGTTGAGGTTGCAAAGCTTGTGAATGATTCATTAATCACAGCATGCTACCTCGCGCAACGCCGAATTCCGATCCAATTAATTGTGTCGGCGGCGAGGCTTCCTCCGGAAGAGGTGCCACCGGAGCGCGGAACAATCTTCAGTGATGAGCCGCAGATCCCCGAAGCGTTCCGTCTGCTAAAGCGGGTGTCATTCTCGCGGGACGACTCCCCTTTGCCGGCTTCATTCAACGATGATCCGCGTTCACGCAATACTGTTGCCGTTAACAGCATCTTGCAGGAAGTGATCCGTGAGCGGGTTGAACAAGTCCATTCTAATCACTCGGTTAGCTATGAGATGGACAAGCTGGCATTCTATGTCGACCTGTGGCTTGAAGCGGCTATGCATAATGGAGAAGCTGATCGCGTTCACGTAATTGCCCCTCATGCGGAGGTCCTGGCGGGGCATCTGCGAAGATTAGGTGTTGCGACGAACAACGCAGCCATCATGATCGGCAATCTTGCAAGCTTTCACCACGCCCAGGGCAACTTGTCGGAAGCGCAGGACTTGCTGCAATCCGAACTAGCCCTATTTGACTTGATTGAAGAACCAAATGAGCTACTCCTTCAGCAGACGCGGATCTACCTCGCGACAATTCTGATTGAACGTAGAGGTGGGGATAGGCGGGCCACGCTTGATGCTGTAAGGCTTTTGGAGCCCGTAGTCCCCTACCTGCACTCACTTTCCCTTGACCCAGAGACGCAGGATTCCGCGTCCTTCCTTTGTGGTCAAGTCATCGAGGGCCTCTTGGGTAGGAATGGCTGTGACCAGCAGGTGGCCGCCCCCTTGCTGAATGTGCTAGAGGATCTGGCAAGCAGACTGCCAAGGCATAGCCTTATCAGCGGGCGTGAGGCTGCCCGTTACGCGAATGAGCTTATTCAGTCCGGCGATGTCGAGGAAGCCGAATCGATATGTAGAGAGCATCTTGGTCAGGAGGGCGGAGGGGCCGGGAACCTGTATCTAGAGCTGCGACGTCTCCTGGTCGAGGCAGTCCTCAGGCAGGATAGATGGCAGGAGGCGCGAGTAGAACTCGATGCGCTGGTCGCTCGCATGGGAGATGTTCCCCTATACAGGGAAGCTGTGGGCATGACCCTTCACAACCTGGGACTTCAGGCGGCGCTTCAGATGTTTATGTCCTCACATAAGGAAGCCCGTCAGTTCTTCCTATACGTCATGAGCTTGCCTCAGCTAGACGTGGCTCGCACCGCTGCTCCGGATGATGCGGCTTGGAGGTTTGCTGTTCTTGACCTAGCGCACGCGCTTGCGAAGGGTGGGCGCAACGAGGCGGTCGCCTTGTCTGCCGTCGTAAAGAGCATTCTTCCCGCCGAGCCCCGTAATGACCGAGACGCGGGTTGGATGACTTTTGCCCGTTTTTTGTTCGAGGTGGTCGAGGGTGGGTCCAGGGCTGAAGTGCTACGGGTATTCGGGGAATGAGCTAGATCTCGATGTCACGGAGACAACAAGCGGCCACTGCGACGACAGCCGGCAAAGGCATGACGGGCGCAATCGCCCGAGAGCACGGACGCGGACGTATCCCCCAGTGCCCAGGACCATTGGGCTGGTGGACGGAGCGCATGCCATCGCTGCCTATGAGGCGGGGGCGCGGCACCCATTCGCCGCGCGACCCGGGGTACTCGCGGAAGCTGGATCGGGACGGAGACGGCATCGCTTGTGAGTGATGCTGGCTGACGGACGTCGCTGGGGCCCACCTTGGCCGCCGCATCAGCGGCACCTACAGCCACACCGCTAGGGCCAAGATCATGCCGTATCTAGGCCGTCGGAGGGGAACCCGTACTGCCCAGTGCTGACCATCAATGCCAGGCGTAACAGCGGCTCAAGAGCCAAGTCGTCCGCTTTGGCTGACTACGCCCCCGCCGTTGATCAATACAACGCCAAGTGTCAGTAGCCGACCAGCAGCACCCCATCGAAGGGGAGCCGCAGACGCTGGCTGGCGTAGATGGCGTTAAACTGGTCTCGGGCGTCACGAAAGGCTGGCACCGCGACCTCACGGCCCCCACTCTGATGGCGGTAGGCGATCGGTAGCAACAAGGCAAGATATCGCGCGTCAAGGATGAGACTGGTGCGAACGATGTCGCGGTAGACCGCGTTGCCCCGGGCGCCGCGCCCTGCTTCGGCCTCTACCACGATCCCGCGGCCGTCGTGGAAGGCGTCGATTTCGTAGGACACCTCGGCTCGCCCGTTATCACCGAACAGGACAGGCCGGCGGATCTTCCCGGCAGCCGTCTTGCCCGTCTCGACCGCGAAGCCAAGGCCTTTGAGTCCAGCAGCAAGGTGGCGTAGCACCATGTCGCTAGTGACGCCGACGCGAGGCTCAGCCGTAGAGATGTGCGGGGCGGCATCATGGATGACGGAAAGGAAGTCCTCGACCCACTCTGGCGGCCGGAGGTTACGCGGGTAGTAGTTCCACACCGGGTAGGACACCTGGGAAGGTTAACGGGCCGGGCCGAAGCCGCGCAGGAGTGCAGATAGCCATTTTGGGCCGCCAACCGGGGCATTGCAGGGCCGTAGAACGTCGACCAGCAGCGCCCAGAAACAGCAGGCCAGCCGCCATGAGACACGTCCAAGCCGCGAGGCACTTGTCGGGTGCCGGACAGATAGCCCTTACTGACCGCATGCACTCCACTACGGTCGATCTCCATGAAGGGTCTGGGGCGGTACTGGGGCTATCTGGCGTTCGTCATCCTCGTCACGGCTTGGTGGACTCGCTCCGTGGGGCCAGTGGCGCTGCTCGTGCTGTCGCTGTTGGTGACAAGCTTCTTCCTGTTCCAGGCCCCTGTCTGGTGCTGCGCCGTGAACCGCGACGGGACCTTGTGCCGAAACAACTCGGCTGGCCTGCTGCTTGGATGCAGCAAGCGGCAACACAAGTGGCAGAAGCTCAGGATGACCTTCGTTCCGCACGCGTGGCGTCAGATGAACCGCGGGCTTTGGGCGTCGCCCAGGGAGGGACTGACGACCCTGGGCGCGATCGTGGGGATGCTGTCGACGATCGTAGCGACAGCGATCAGCGTTGCCGGGCAGTTTGCAGGTAAGGCCTGACTGGCCGCCCAGCGCGACGCGTAGGCTCAATGGCCATCGCCGCCTCTACCTTCCTACGCGGATGCGGTCGGCCGCGTACAGCTCGCGCGAGCCGTCGGCGCGAAAGATCACGAGGATCGGGATACCTTCGCCCATCTCTAGCTCACGCCGCTCGACAGGGGTAGGCATCCGAGCGGTGGCGGTGTCGCCTTTGAGGAGAGTCACCGTCTCGGTCGGCTCGACGGCACGGACGAACGTGCCGCGCGGTGGTTCCACGATCACGAGCCCTTCCGACCGGAGTAGCGCTACCGCCTGTCGGACGCTCGTGCGGCTCAGCCCATACTCCTGAGCTAACCGCAGCTCGCTGGGCAGTGACGCCCCGGGCGCGAGGTCGCCAGACGCGATCCGGTCTCGCAGGAGGTCTGCGAGCTGCCGGAACACGGCACGATCTGCGCTCGGGTCGATCACGATAGTGACGCTATGTGCCCAACAGCTCTACATCTTATTGTATCTACAGTCCTACGTCGTTACGGTGACGTGAGCTGCGGACTTGCACGATCACCAGTTCCGACGAGATGCCGTGGTTGGCCGATACCCGAGGGGAGACTTGGTGCCTCGCGTCTCGTACGAGGAGTACTTGGTAGCTGTCGCGCTCACTCTCGCCAGACGGCACCGGCCGGTCTGGTCATGGCACCGGTGGCGGAAGGTCTGTCGGTGCGGAGGTGAGCTCCCCTGCCGCACCAGGCATCGGATTCCGATCAACAGAGGCCACTGGCCGTCAGATGACGACCGGCAAGGCGCCCCGGCATCGAAGTGGCGGGCAGCGCGGAAGAGGCTGCAATGACGACACACCTTCCGGTCACACCGGCTTGGGCATGCGGCGGCTGCGGTGCCGACTGGCCCTGCCAGCCCCGGCGGCAGGAGCTGCGAGCCGAGTACGATCGCGCCCCCGTGTCATTGGCCCTCTACCTCGCCGCCCAGCTCGTCGACGCCGCCCAGGACCTGACCCACATCCCCGCCGGCCACCTGCACCACCGATTCCTCGGCTGGACCCGATGAGCATCCTGCGACCCGGCGACGAGAAGTTCCACTACAGCGACGGCTCCCACAAGTGGATCCCACCCGACCCCGACTACGACCAGGAGGTCTGGAACGAGCAGGTCCGCCAGCACAAGGAAGGCCACCTGAGAAACGAGCAGCCCAAGGTCCGCATCCAGCGCCTCGTCTGACGCCAGCAGTACAGCAGCGAAGTACAGCAACCGTGTCAGCCGAACCAGGCCAAGCCGAGCCCCAGCAGAGCCCGTGACCTCGGAAGCAGCCCGACCAGACCACGATGCAGCCAGTTCGGGACGAAGAGGTCGTCGGGTCGGCGAGCCGGTCGACGTCGCCGCCGTCGGGTCGGCCATGGCCGACCTGCGTGACACAGGCACCCGATGATGCTGCGAACGGCCCCCTGCCCGCTGCTGCGGTCAGCGCCAACGGATCGGCCATGACCATGACGTCTGGGACGTGCAGCAGCGCCCGAAAGGCTGTTGCCGTTTATCGAACCTGCACGATTTGATGTCCGCAGCTTTCCGGCCGGACGACCCCGGCTGGATTCGGGGAGGGCCATCCACTGTGATAGTTACCTGGCCACGTCGTGGCCTCATCGGCGCGCTCGCGCTGACGCTGGGCGTCAGCGGGCTCGCCCTCGTCGCGACCGGCAGTCCCGCCGTCGCGGCCCCACACTACGAAAGCACTCCGTCGATCCAGATCGGCTGGACCGACTCCGCCACGCCGCGCAAGGCGTACGGGTGGAACGACGAGACACACATGCCGCTCGGCACGTCCGTGGACGACGCGGATGTCAGCCACACCTCCCGGGTCTACGCCACGTTCGACCTGTCCGCCTACGAGGGCCGGAAGATCTACGGCGGGACGGTCTTCATCGAGGAGTACAGCGCCGCCGACTGCGGAAAGCGGGCGATCGAGATCTGGCGCACCAAGCCGGTGAGCACCACGCCCACCTGGAACAGCGCTCCTGAGCCGCTGACCAAGCTGGACGAGGTCCTCACCCCGGAATGGTGCCCGAAGGCGACTCTGTCGTTCGACGTCGGTGCCGCCGTGCAGGACGCCGTGGCGCACAAGCAGCGCCGGATCACGTTCGAGATCCGCGTCCCGGAAGCCAACGAGAGCGACCCGACCTACGCTCGTCGGCTCAACTGGTACCGCAGCGTCGGCCTGACCACGCAGTACAACTCGGTGCCGAAGGGCGACAACGCCCACCTCTACAACGGCGGGTTCCCGTGCACCCAGTTCCGTCCGTACCCACGGCTGGGCGGCTTCGCCAACGTGCTCCAGGCTCTCGGCACCGACGCGGACCCGGATGACGAGCGCCGCCTGACCAGCGAGTTCGCAATCTGGCCGACGGGCGATGCGGCGGCCCGACAGGTCTTCACCAGCGAGCACGCCATCTCGGGTCGGGTGCACACGGCCAACCTGCCGGCGGGCACGCTCGTTGACGGCAAGTCGTACGCCTGGCAGGCCCGGGTGGGTGACGGGGCGGACTTCTCGGCCTGGTCGAAGAAGTGCTTCTTCACCTACGACGGCACCAGCCCCACCGCACCGACGGTTGCCTCCGCGAACTACCCGGCCGACGACAGCGGCGAGCAGGCCCCGGCGGGCGTTCCGGGCATCTTCACCTTCTCCGGCGGCGGCAACAAGGACGTGGCGGGCTTCCAGTACTCGTGGAACGGCCTCGGGGTGAACACGTGCGCGGCCTCGGGCGACCTGGGCCAGTTGGTCTGCCGCGATCCGTTCAGCCTGCCGAACACGGTCAGGGCAGACGTCCCGGGCGGCTCGGCGACCGTGACCCTGAACCCGACCGGGTCCGGGCCGCAGCAGTTGACCGTGCGTTCCCTCGACCTCGCCGGCAACATCTCGGCCGAGACCGTCTACAAGACGTTCATTCCCTGGTCCGCGCCGGATGTCCGGGTCGAGAACGGAGATCCGCAGTGGGGGCAGGAGGTGGTGCTGAAGTTCGCCCCGGCGACCGGCGTCACCGGCGTCCGCGAATACGAGATCGTCCTGGACAACGGCGACCGCGAGACGAGGCAGGCCGCAGAGGGCACCGCGCACTTCAGCTTCATCGCCGGCAACCCGCAAGGGCATTCGGTGCGGGTACGTAGCATCAGCGACAACGGCTTCATCTCCACAGAGGCCAGTTGGTCGACCTACTTCTACCCCGGCCCGGGCGTCAAGTCGGACGTCTACGTCCAGCCGCCGGACGGTTCGCCGGTCGGCGGAGTGGGAGTCGCAGGAACCTTCACCTTCTCCCCGCCGCCGGGCTGGACGGACACCGTGGCCTACCGGTACTCCTTCGTCGACGGCGAGGAGCTGACCGAGATCGCGGCTGATGCCGATGGTCGCGCAACGGTCACCTGGACGCCGACGACGAGCGGTTGGGTGCTGTTGACCGTGTACGCCGTCAAGCCCGACGGCACCTGGAGCGAGTACGGCAACTGGTACTCGTTCGAGGTGGCGGCCAGTTCCTGAGCCCTGCTCGTAGGTGACGGAGGGCCTGGCACCTGCCGGGCCCTCCGTCACGTACGACGGCGCCGGTCAGTCCTGCTGTTCGGTGCGCGCGATCTCCGTGAACGCGGCGGTCAGATAGCCCTCGACGGGCCTGCCGGTGACGGCGAGCAGGTCGGCGACGAGCAGCGGCGCGTGCTGCGCCACGGCGGGCGGGTCCGGGGGCGACTCGTCGCCGTCCGGGTCGTAGACGCCGAGGGCGCCCGCCAACAGGACGAGGACCACGTGCGGGTCGACATCGGGCCGCCACTGCGCGGCGTCGCGGACGCAGCCTTCGAGCACCTGACGGACGTCGTCGCCGTCGAGGCCGTCGGGGTGGGTCTCCTCCAGCAGCAGCCGGACCACCGCGCCGAGCACCAGGCCCGACCGGTCGGCCGCCGCGAGCCGGGCCACCGCGACGTCGTACGCCTCGGGGGCGCGCTCGCGGGCGGCGGCGACCGCGTCGGTGGTGGCGGCGGCGATCTCGCGGGCCGGTGCGGGCAGGTGTCGCCAGGTGGTGGTCATCACGACCAGGATCGCAGAGAGGTACGACGCCCCGCCGACGCGCCTGTGGTGTGACCCCGCGCACAAGGCGAACGGGAAACTCGGCGCGGAAAGGTCTCGCGCTGTGTCACACCCAGCACACAGAATCGGGGGATGCTCAGTCGCGCCCTGCCCCGCCGTTATGAAGCTCAGCGGATGCTCGTCGGCACGCTGTTGTCGGCGATCGGGCGCGGCCTCACCCTGCCGTTCCTGTTCATCTACCTGACCGACGTCCGGGGTCTCACCGACACCCGCGCCGGCCTGGTGATCGGCTGGTACGGCGTGATCACCCTGGCGCTCTCGCCGATCGGCGGCGCGCTCATCGACCGGTTCGGCGCCCGCCGGATCCTGCTGTCGGGCCTGCTGATCGAGGCGGTCGGCACCGGGTCGCTGGCCCTGGTCGACTCGAGCGCCTCGGCGTTCGGGGTGATGACGCTGGTGGCGATGGGCAGCTCGGTCATCTGGCCCGGGCAGAACACGATCCTCGCCTCGCTCACCGACGCCGACGAGCGGCAGCGGGTCTTCGGGCTGAACTTCGCCCTGCTCAACCTCGGCATCGGCGTCGGCGGCCTGACGTCCGGCGCGATCGTCGACACCACCCGCGAAATCACCTTCCAGGCGATCTACGTGCTCGACGCGATCAGCTATCTGATGCCCGCGCTGATCCTGCTGACCCTGCCGCACGTGGGCCACCGGCTCGCCGCCGGACCGGCCGGGGAGCGGACGTCGGCCGGCGGCTACCTCACCGTGCTGCGCGACCGTCCGTTCCGGCGGCTCGTCATCTTCGGCCTCGTCCTGACCACCTGCGGCTACGCGCAGATCGAGGTCGGCTTCACCGCCTACGCCATACGGGTGGCCGAGGTGACGCCGCGCGTGGTCGCCTGGGCGCTGGCCGGCAACACGGTGATGATCGTGCTCTCCCAGCTGCTGGTCCTGCGACGGATGGAGGGGCGCAGCCGCACGGGCGGGCTGGCGGTCGTGGGCGCGGTCTTCGCGATCGCCTGGCTGGTCCTGGGGGCCGGGGGCGTGGTCGGACCGGGCAACGCGCTGCTCGCCGCCCTCTGCGTCGTGGCCTGCTCGGCGATCTTCGGCTTCGGCGAGACCCTCCTGTCGCCGGTGATGCCGGCGCTGACGAACGCGCTCGCCACGGACGCGCTGCGCGGCCGGTACAACGCCATGAGCTCGATGATCTTCGGCATCAGCGGCGTGATCGGCCCCGTCACGGCGGGCCCGCTGCTCGGTGCGGCCGACGGCCGGATCTGGGTCGGGGTGGTCGTCAGCGGCTGCCTGGTGGCCTCGCTCATCGCGCTCTCCCTGCGCCGGCTGCTCACGCCGGCCCAGGACGGCCGCGCGCCGGCCGCCCCGCCGGCCACCGAACCGGCTACGGCCAAGGCCTGACCGCCCCGCCCCGACGGGCACGCGGACCGTGGGCGGCGGTCGCGTGAGCTGCGGCTGCCGATCGCGCGGGCCGTGGCCTCCGGGCGCGCGGGCCGTGGCCGGCGGGCACCGAGCGTCCGGTCCCGACGCTGCTGACGGCGACGGGCCCCGGAATCCGCAAGGGATGCTCCGGGGCCCGTCGGGTGCGTACCGCTGCCGTCAGGCGGTGGGAACCTCCGCGGTGGTGCGGATGCGGTCCAGGGCCGGCGCCGAGACCGGGGACTCGGCGGTCAGGTAGGCCACGAACGCGTCCAGGTCGATCATGCCGGTGACCGCGTTGGTGCCGCCGGTGAGGACGGTGAAGCCGTCGCCGCCGCCGGAGAGGAAGTTGTTGACCGTGACCCGGTACGTGGCGTCGGCGGTGACCGCCACACCGCCGAGGGTGAGGCTGCCCCGGACGACCCGGGTGCCCGTGCAGGCGTCGGCGACGGTGCCGGTGGTGCCGGCCGGGTCGACGACGTAGCGGACGGTCGACGACGGGTAGAGCGTCCGGCCGGTGACGAACTGCTGCTCCAGCATGCAGTAGAGCTGCGCGCCGGTGAGGTCGAGCGTCACGAGGTTGTTGCCGAACGGCTGCACCGTGAACGCCTCCTCGTAGGTGACCGGGCCGGCGTCGAGGTCGGCGCGTACGCCACCGGGGTTCATGAAGGCCGCGACGGCGCCCTGCTCGTCGTCGGTGGCGGCGAGCTGCGCGTCGGCGATCACGTTGCCCAGCGGGGACTCGCCCAGGGTCGTACCGAAGAGGACCTCCTGGGTCTTCTTGATCTCCTGGGTGGTCCGGCCGACCTCGCGGCCGGCCACCGGGCCGAGCACCGTCTTGTAGCGGTTGATAAGCGCGGTCTGCGCCGGGTCCTTGGCGAGATCCCTGGTGACCACCACGTTCTCGGCCTTGGCGCTGATCACGTCGCCGGTGCGCCGGTCGATGGAGAGGTCGATGTCGGTGACCAGGCGACCGAAGGAGCTGGCGCTGGTGACCAGCTTGCCGGCGATGTCGCAGTTGTACGCCTGGTGGGTGTGGCCGCTGACGACCACGTCGATGGACGGGTCCATCCGGTTGGCGATGTCCACGATGGGACCGGAGATGCCCTTGCAGTCGTTGATGCCGCCGGTCGCGTCCTGGGTGCCGCCCTCGTGCAGCAGCACGACGATGGTCTCGACGCCCTGGCGGCGCAGCTCCCGGGCGTACCGGTTGGCGGTCTGCGCCTCGTCGGCGAAGGTCAGGCCGGCGACGCCCTGCTGGCTGACGATCCGCGGGGTGCCCTCCAGCGTCATGCCGATGAAGCCGACCTTGACGCCCTGCACCTTGTGGATGGCGTACGGCGCCAGCAGCGGCTGGCCGGTCGCGGTCTTGAACGCGTTCGCGGAGAGGTACTGGAAGCCGGCGCCCTCGTACGGGGTGCCGTCGACGCAGCCGTCGACCGGGTGGCAGCCGCCGTTCTGGATGCGCAGCAGCTCGTCAGCGCCCTCGTCGAACTCGTGGTTGCCGACGCTGGCGTAGTCGAGCCCGGCCAGCGAGAGCGCCTCGATGGTCGGCTCGTCGTGGAACGCGGCGGAGAGCAGCGGGGAGGCGCCGATCAGGTCGCCGGCCGCCACGGTGATCGTGTTCTGCTTCTTGGCGTGCCTGCGCAGCTCGGCGAGCTGGGTGGCGAGGTGTTCGGCCCCGCCGGCGGGCTGCCCGGCGATGGAGCCGCTGGAGCCGGACGGCGGTTCGAGGTTGCCGTGGAAGTCGTTGAGGGCCAGCAGCTTGACGGCGACCGGCTTCGGGCCGGCGTCCGCCTGGTCGGGGGTGGTCGTGACCGCGCCGAAGGCGGTCACGGCGAGCGCGGTCAGGCCGATGGCGGCCCGGCGCATCCCGGGGATGGACATGGAACTCCTCGTGGGAAGCCGGCGCGGGCACCCGGGTGACGGTCCACCCCGGGGGCGGGCCGCGCCGTCGACAGGTTCGGTCGCGGTGGCGATGGTGGCCGAGCGCCGCCGCGTCGCGGACAGCTTCTCATCGTCGCCCGCCCCGGTCGACCGGGGCGGGGGCACAGACCTGCGCAAACTCGCGGCCGGCGACCATCCGGACGGGCGTTTCCGACATGCCCGGCAGCGTGGGCGCCGGCCGGCGGAGAGGTGCCGCCGACCCCGGGTGCCCGGGGCCGGCCGCCCGCCTCAGCAGTACGTGTAGCTGCCCTTGCCCCCCCACGAGCAGGAGTCGATCAGGGTGCCGGACGAGTTGCGCAGGGACGCCTTGTCCCCGGTGTTGTTCCAGATGTAGGCGCCCGAGCCCCAGTAGCGGTGGGTCGAGCTGTTGGTGCCCTTCCCGGTGTGCACGAAGACGCTGGCGCCCGGGGCCAGCCGGAAGTCGCCGGAGAACTTGTAGACGTGGTTGGACTGGTCGCGCAGCGTCCAGTACTTCAGGTTGACGGTGGTGGAGCGCCGGTTGGTCAGCCGGATGTATTCGGCGTTCAGGCTGGAGTTCGAGCGGTTGTCGGCACCGGGCGAGTTGTAGTAGGCCTTGGTGATCTGGACGGCCGGGGTGGCGGCCTGGGCCGGGCCGGCGGTGGTCAGTGACACGCCCACCGTGACGGCGAGCGCCACCGCGAGACCGATCAGCCTTCTCCTCATGCGATTCCCCCACACACAGACGGCCGGTCGTGGAGCCGGCGGATGAGCCGTGCCCGCGCACGGCCGGCCGAGGTTATCGATCTCCGGCGGCGATTGTGGACGGTGAAACGGCCGTCACGGGCGATTGCGTCCGCCCGGTTGATCCGCTGCCGGCCGGCGGGACGGCGCCGCTCGTCCGACCGACCGCCGGGGTCACCGTGCGGTGCGACGACGGCCACCGAGCGTCCCGCCCCCGCCCGGCGTTCGGCGTCGGAGGCCGTACGGTGCGGCGGTCAGCCCGGCACCTGGCGCCGGTCCGTGGTCAGCCCGGCCACTCGGGCCGGTAGGTGGTCAGCCCGGCACCTGGCGCCGGTCCGGTCCGGCGAGCAGCGCCGCGACGGCCGCGGCGTCCCAGGCGCCGGCGACCCCCGGCCGGGCCAGCAGGTAGCGGGCGATCCGGTCGGCGTCCCAGCCGTGCGACTCGCGCAGGCCACGGGCGATCATGTCGAGGTAGGCCGGGGCCGGGGCACGCCACGGCACCTCGGACGCCGCCCACGGGGCGGTGAAGGTCAGCAGCGGAAGCCCGTCGAGCCGGCCTGGGCAGAGCAGGGTCTCGTACCGGCCGGGGCCGAGGGTGGCCCTCCCGGTGGCGACGGCCTCGGCGATCAGGCCGGCATCGGCGCCGGGTTCCCGGTACATCTCCTGGGCGGCCACGTCGGCGAACTGCCCGACGTCGAGCAGGTAGGCCCGGGCCGCCGCCTCGCCGGGGAGCGCCGGGTCGTAGAACGCCATCCCGCCGGTCCAGGCCCGCGACTCGCCAGCGAAGTAGACGCCGCCGGGCAGCGACACCGGCACCGTACGCCTGGGGGGTCGCGGGTCCCGGCAGCCCGGATACGTCCGCCGCCCGCCGGGCGGGCAGCCTCCCGCCAGGTAGAAGCCGAGCCGGGCGGCGTGCATGTTCGACCCGTACGCGACGTACCAGACCTCGCCCACCACGGCCGACCGGTCCCGGCGGTCAGAAGCCGCAGGTCATGCCGGCGGCGTGGCTGGCCTGCACCAGATGCGTGGCGCAACCGCTCCCGGTGACCTTGTGCAGCAGGAAGCCGGTCGGCTCGACGACCCAGCCGAACTGGTCGTCGGCGCTGGTGGTGAGGGAGCTCTGCCGCCAGGTGCTCGGCGCGGTGGTGAGCACCGTGCCGGCGAAGGTCACGGTGACCGGGCGGTGGACGTGCCCGGCGACCACCCGGACCACGTGCGGGTGGCGGGCGACCACCTCGGCCAGCTCGTCGCCGTCGGTCAGCCCGATGTCGTCGAGGAACGGGATGCCGACCGGTGCCGGCGGGTGGTGCAGGCAGACCACGGCCGGCACCTCGGGTCGACCGGCCAGCACCCCGTCCAGCCAGCCGAGCTGGTCCGCACCGAGGCAGCCGGCGTCGCCCCCGCCCGGCATCAGGGAGTCGAGCACCACGACAGTCGCCTCCGGGTGGTCCACGTGGTAGTGCGCCGAGAAGCCGCCGCCGAGCCACGGCGTGCCCCCGAACGCGTCCAGCAGCGACTCCCGGTCGTCGTGGTTGCCGGCGACCAGGTGCACCGGCAGCGGGAACCGGCCGATGACCTCGCGCAGGGTCGCGTACTCGTCGGGGCGGCCACGGTCGACCAGGTCGCCGGTGATCACCACGCAGTCGGGCCGTGGGTTCAGCGCCAGCACCCGCCCCAGGGCGCGGTGCAGGCCGGCGGCCGGCTCGGCGGCGAGCACGCCGGTGGTCAGGTGCGGATCACTGAGCTGGGCGATGAGCATCGGTGCCTCCACTCGACCGAGACCCTCACGCTATCGCCGCGGGCCCCGGCGCGCGGCCCGCCCGTACCCACAGGCCCTGTCCACAGCCTGTGGATGGCACATGTGTACGAAGGTGTCGACGATCTTGGTTCCCGCTGGTCCCGCGCCTGCCTGAGTACGCTTGATCGCGGGCCCGCCCGCCGGTCGCGGCCCTCCCTACCTGGAACGACGTGCCGAGTGGATCACGAGCGAGTCATCCGTGACGTCACGGTCCGCCTCCCCATGGCGTCGACCGTCGTCGAGGCGTGCCGGTCGACCGTCACCGCGCTCGCCCGCCACGCGCCGGCCACCATCTCCGTCCTGCTGCACGTCCACGACCGGCTCCGCTGCGTCGCGGCCACCGGCTCCTGGCAGGTCTTCTCCACCGTGCCGCCGAAGACCGGGATCGTGGGCCGGGTGTACGCCTCCGGCGAGACCGCCGTCGTGCCCGACGTCGCCGCCGACCCCGACTACATCCCGGTACGCCCCGACGTCACCGCCGAGGTGTGCGTACCGGTGCTGGACCCGGCGGGCCGGCCCATCGGGGTGCTGGACCTCCAGTGGTGCGGCCCGGCCGACCTCGGCCCGTGGCGCGACACCGCCGAGCGGCTGGCGGCCCGCCTCGGGGCCCGGATCGTGGCGCTCGGCGGGCCACCACCGGAGAGCCGCAGCGAGAAGCTCCTGCGGCACGCCGCCGCGCTGACCTCCGCGTCGACGGAGTGGGACCTGTTCGCCGCCGCGATCGCCGCCGCCCGGGACGTGTCCACGCTCTCCGCGGCGGTACTGGTGCTCGCCGGCCCGGACGGGCCCCGCCTGGGCACGCCGCCGGCCACCCCCGGCGAGCTGGAGGCCCGGATCCGGGCGGAGCTGACCGAGGCGGACCCCGCCGCGCTGGACGGACTCGTGGCTCGCGCCCACCGCCACGGCGTGGGCTACACGCTCGGCGAGGCGGGACACCCGCCCGTGCCCGACCACCGGCCGCTGACCCGGGCCGGGGTGCGCACGCTGGTCGCCGTGCCCGTCGGCCGGCCCGACGACGGCGGGGTGCTGCTGGTGGCCGACGAACGGCTGCTGCGCCCCGACCCGACCACGGTCAACCTGCTGGAGCTGCTCGCCGGCCAGGCGTGGAGCTGCCTCGACCGGCTGCGTACCCTGGCCCGCCTGCGCGAGCAGGCCAACTCGGACCCGTTGACCGGGCTGCGGCACACGGGGCCGTTCGGCCAGCGGATCGCCGCGGCGACCCCGGGGCGTACGGCCCTGCTGGCGATCGACGTGGACGGCTTCAAGGCCGTCAACGACACGTACGGCCACCAGGCCGGCGACCGGGTGCTCGTCCGGCTGGCCCGGGCCCTGGAGGGGGCGCTGCGGCACGGCGACGAGCTCTACCGGATCGGCGGCGACGAGTTCGTGGCGGTGATCGAGGTGGGGCGCCCCGAGGAGGCGGTCCGGATCGCCGAGCGCCTGGCCGAGGCGGCGCGGCAGATCGGCCGCACGATCAGCGTCGGGGTGGCCCTTCCCCGCCCCGGCGAGTCACCCGAGGCCACGCTGCGCCGCGCCGACCAGGCGCTCTACGCGGTGAAACACCACGGCCGCGACGGCGTACGCCTGGCCCCCGCCTGACCGCCTCCGTCGGTCACCGTCGGCGGCGGGCGACGTTCACCGGCTTCTGCTCGTTCGGGGGCATCTCGACCCGGGCGACGCCGGCGTGCCACCGGGTGTGCAGCGCGGTGTCCGCGATCCACGCCCCGCACCGGTGGCAGACCTCGACGTCCTTCGGCCGCCGCCCCGCGGGCAGCAGTTCCCCGCCGTCGTTGTCGGTCCCCCGCGATGTCTCGGCCACCGCCCTACCGTCAACCTCGGGCCGGGAACGGGGCCCGCGTCGGTCCGGTCGGCAACACCGGCAATACCGGCAACAAGCGATAGCACCCGCCCATGACCAGTGGGCCCGCACCGGTTCGCCGGTGCGGCCTCACGGTCTTCCGGGGCCGCCGGTCGGGGGGACGGCCGACTAGGGTGCGGGCCATGCGCATACGTCCTGCCGGGCTCCTCCTCGCTGCGGTCGCCGCGGTGCTCTGGGCGCTCGGGATGACCGTCCTGCAACCGCTGACAGAGCAGGTGGGGCCGTGGCCCGAGGCGCTGCGCGGCAACAACGCCTACTGGGCCCGCGACCTGCGCTTCGTGGCGATCGTCGGGGCGGTGGCGGGGCTCGTGCTGGCCGGTGGCGGCAACCGCCGGTGGAGCGTTCCGGCGGTGCTGCTGGGCGGCGCGTGGATGGCCGTCGACGTAGCCGTGGACCGGGCCGACCCCACCGGCGCGGGTTTTACCGTGCTGCTCGCCGTCGCCGGCTGCGCGGCCGTCGCCGGTGCCGCCGCCCTCGCCGTACGCCGCCAGCGCGGTGGCCGCGATCGGCGGGCGCTGGTCGCCACCGCCTGCGTCACCGGAGTGTCGGTGCTGATCGCCGCGGGCATCGAGTCACCGACCGACCGGGAGCCGGAACTGAACCGGGCAGCTGTCGTCACGAGCCTGCTGCTGCTCGCCCTGACCCTCGGTTGCGCGCTGGCGGCGGCCCCGGGGTGGCACCCGGCCCGGCAGCGGCTGGCGGTCGGGATCGGCGCGGCGGCCGTCGCCGCCGTCCTGCTGGTGCGGGCGGTGCCGCCCGGCTCGCGGATCCTTCCCGGAGTGCTGCTCGGCGCGGTGCTGCTGACCGGGGTCACCCTGCTGGCCTGGGACTGGCCGGGCGGGCGGCCTGTCTGGCGGTGGCACGCCCTCGCTGCCCTGGCGGCCCTGTTCGGCCCGTACGCGATGCTGCTGATCGTGGTCATCGGCACCCTGCCACTCAACCCGGGCGCGCCGCTGACCGCGCTGGCCGGCAACACCGCCATCAACAGCGCCGATTCCGACGTGCTCAACTCGCTGTCCGGGGTGCTCGCCGGCCTCGGGATGGCGTTGCTGCTGGCCTTCCCGCCCGCCCTCGGCTACCGCCCGGCCGACGCGGAGCGCCCCGACGGACCGGACGAGCCGGAGGGACCGGACGGGCTGCGCCGGGCCAGCGCCGACCGGCGGTAGCCGTTGTTGACGTAGATCAGCGCGCCGATCACGAACCAGACAGCACCAATGCCGCTGCTCACCGGTCTTGCAGGGCGGCCTGGTCGTCGCGTTGGGCCGGAACGAGGCCAGGCAGCGCGTTGTACAGGGTGCTGCGAGAGACGCCGAGGAGCTTGGCGATCGAGGTCATCGTGCGGTTCGGTTCGGCGAGCAGTTGTAGCGCGTACGCGACCTTCTCCGGGGTCATGGCCGGCGGCCGGCCGAGCCGGTCGAGCGGCAGTGCATCGGCGCCGAGGTTCGTCCCCTCGTGCTCCGCGCGACGGAGCGCCACGCGAGCGAACCCTCGCGGCAGCGACTCGGAGCGCCACGCGGGCAGGGCCTCGGCGCGCCGCCGTGAGGCGTGCCGGGGGCGGCTCAGCGGGGGGTGAGTTCCTTGGCCAGGAGTTCGGCAATCTGGGCCGTGTTCAGGGCGGCGCCCTTGCGGAGGTTGTCGCCGGTGACGAAGAAGTCCAGGGCGCGGGGGTCGTCGACGGCGCGGCGGATCCGGCCCACCCAGGAGGGGTCGGTGCCGACCGCGTCGATCGGCATCGGGAACTCGCCCGAAGCCGGGTCGTCGACCAGGATCACCCCGGGCGCGTTCCGTAGCACCTCGCGGGCGCCCTCGGCGTCCACCTCGGTGGCGAAGACCGCATGCACCGCGACGGAGTGGCCGGTCACCACCGGCACCCGTACGCAGGTGGCGGAGACCTTCAGGTCGGGCAGCCCGAGGATCTTGCGCGACTCGTTGCGCAGCTTCATCTCCTCGGACGACCATCCCGCGTCGGCCAGGGAACCCGCCCAGGGCACCACGTTGAGCGCCAGCGGCGCGGGGAACGGGCCCACGTCGTCGCCGACAGCCTGGCGTACGTCGCCGGGGCGGGAGCCGAGCACCCGGTCCCCCGCGATCTTGGTGAGCTGGGCGTGCAGGGTGTCCACGCCGCTCTGGCCGGCGCCGGAGGCCGCCTGGTAGGAGGCGAGCACCAGTTCGCGCAGCCCGTACTCGCGGTGCAGCGGAGCGATCGCGATGATCATCGCCAGCGTGGTGCAGTTGGCGTTGGCGATGATCCCCTTCGGCCGGTTGCGTACCTGCTCGGGGTTGATCTCCGGCACCACCAGCGGGACGTCGCGGTCCATCCGGAAGGCGCCGGAGTTGTCCACCGCGACGGCGCCGCGATCGACCGCGATCGGGGCCCACCGCGCGGAGACCTCGTCCGGGACGTCGAACATCGCCACGTCGACGCCGTCGAACGCCTCCGGGGTCAGCGCCTGGACGGTCAGCTCCTCGCCCCGGCAGCGCAGCCGCCGCCCGACCGAGCGCTCGGAGGCGAGCAGCCGGATCTCGCCCCAGACGTTCTTGCGGCCGCTGAGCAGCTCGCACATCACCGTGCCGACGGCACCGGTCGCCCCGACCACGGCCAGGGTGGGCAGCGGCGACACGGTGGCTACCGTCCCGTCCCCGCGTAGACGACGGCCTCGGTGTCGCCGCCGAGGTCGAAGGCCTCGTGGATGGCGCGCACGGCGGCGTCCAGGTCGGTGTCGCGGCAGACCACGGAGACCCGGATCTCCGAGGTGGAGATCATCTCGATGTTCACCCCGGCCGCGCCGAGGGCGGCGAAGAAGCCGGCCGCGACGCCCGGGTGCGAGCGCATGCCCGCCCCGATCAGCGAGACCTTGCCGACGTGGTCGTCGTAGAGCAGGCCCTTGAACTTGACCGACTCCTGGATCTTGCTCAGGGCGGCCATGGCCGTCGGGCCGTCGGCCTTGGGCAGCGTGAAGGAGATGTCCGTGCGGCCCGTGCCCTCGGTGGAGACGTTCTGCACGATCATGTCGAGGTTGATCTCGGCGCCGGCCACGGTGTCGAAGATCCGCGCGGCGGCGCCCGGCTCGTCGGGCACCCCCACGATCGTGATCTTGGCTTCGCTGCGGTCGTGCGCGACGCCGGTGATCAGTGCCTGCTCCACGGGAAGGTCCTCCATCGATCCGGTGACCATCGTGCCGGTGTTGGTCGAGTATGACGAACGGACGTGGATCGGCAAGCCCGCCCGGCGGGCGTACTCCACGCTGCGCAGGTGCAGGATCTTGGCGCCGCAGGCGGCCAGCTCCAGCATCTCCTCGTAGGTGATCTGGGTGATGTGCCGTGCGTTCGGCACGATCCGCGGGTCGGCGGTGAAGACGCCGTCCACGTCGGTGTAGATCTCGCAGACGTCCGCGTGCAACGCGGCGGCGAGCGCCACGGCGGTGGTGTCGGAACCGCCCCGGCCCAGCGTGGTGACGTCCTTGGTGTCCTGCGAGACGCCCTGGAAGCCGGCGACGATGACCACCGCGCCCTCGTCGAGCGCGCCCTTGAGCCGGCCCGGCGTGACGTCGATGATCCGCGCCCGGCCGTGCACCGACGTGGTGATCACGCCGGCCTGCGAGCCGGTGAACGAGCGGGCCTCGTACCCCAGGTTGTGGATGGCCATGGCGAGCAGCGCCATGGAGATCCGCTCCCCGGCGGTGAGCAGCATGTCCAGCTCGCGGCCCGGCGGCAGCGGGCTGACCTGGTTGGCCAGGTCGAGCAGCTCGTCGGTCGTGTCCCCCATCGCGGAGACCACCACGACGACGTCGTCGCCGGCCTTGCGGGCGGCGACGATGCGCTCGGCCACCCGCTTGATCCGCTCCGCGTTGGCGACGGAGGACCCGCCGTACTTCTGCACCACGAGTGCCACGACGGTGCGCTCCCTCCCAGCGACGACCCTGAGCGTGCCGACGCCGCCGGATCTCAGCCGGCGGCGCGTGTCAGACGCACCCAGGGTATCGGTCGGGCGACTCGGCCGGGTCAGGTGATCCCACGATCCGGCCCGGCGGCCCGCGGCGGGGTGGTGCGCGACACGCCGGGGCGCCGCGCGTGGCAGGGCCCCCGCGCGTCGTTTCCGGGCCGCAGAATGGCCCCGTGCACGCCCACCTTCGCCCGGCCGGCCCTCCCGCGAAGCCCGCGCGCCCGCCGGTGCGCCCGGCCCGACGCCTGGCCGGTCCGCTCGCGCTCGCCCTGCCCGCGCTCCTCGTCGCCTGCACCGCCGACGAACCGGTCACCCGGCCCACGCCCACCTCGACACCGGTGCCGGCGGGGATGGACGCGGCGCGCGACGAACTGGCGGCGCTGGCCGCCGCCGCGCAGGATCGGCACCTGGTCGCCAGCTACACGCTGCGCGCCCCGGAGTCCCCGGACCGGACGATCCTGGTGACCAGCGCGAACGACGGGAGCTGGCGGGTCGACGTGCCGGGCGGCGCGCTCGGCGGGACCGCCGACGTCTCGTTCGCCGCCACCGCCGACGGGCTGTTCCAGTGCGCCCTGCCGTCCGCCGCCCGGCCCGAGCCGGCGGCCTGCGTACGCCTCGGCGACCGGGACGAGGCCGTGCCCCGCCGGCTTGACCCCCGGGTGCAGCACCCGTTCACCGACTGGCTGGACGTGCTGACCGACCGCCGGGCCCCGCTCGCCGTCTCCCCCGCCGAGCCGCCACCCGGCGCGTCCGGCGCCTGCTACTCGGTCGAGACCACCTCGGCGTCGATCAACGCGCCGCTGGACGTGGGGATCTACTGCTACGACGCCGACGGCACGCCCACGGCGGTGCGCACCGCGTCCGGCACGCTGATCCTCGCCGGGACGCCCGCGCCCGCCCCGGCCACCGTGCAGCTGGCCGGGCCGGTGGTCGACGCCGAGCCGCTCGGCACGGCTGCTCCGGATCCGACCGCGGAGGCGACCACGAGCCCGAGCGCGGAAACGCCGTGACCGCCCGCGACGTTACGGGTGCCGTTCGCCACATTCGGACATCCCGCCCTTAACCACTGAATCGCCCTTACGGGACACTTACCCCATGGCCGACCTCACCCCGCTGCTCGCGTTCCGTTGGAGCCCCCGGTCCTTCGACCCGGTGGCGGAGCTGTCCCGCGAGGACGCGTCCGCGCTGCTGGAGGCGGCCCGCTGGGCGCCCTCGGCCGGCAACGCCCAACCGTGGCGGTTCGCGCTCGGGCACCGCGACGACGAGACGTTCAAGCGGATCCTGGTCAACCTGCCGGAGACCGAGCAGCGCTGGGCGCAGCGCGCCGCCGCCCTGCTGCTCGGCGCGCACCGGACCGGATCGGCCGGGCACGCGTACGACCTGGGCCAGGCCGTCGCGCACCTCACCGTGCAGGCCACCGCGCTCGGCCTGCACGTACGCCAACTGCACGACCTCGACCACGCCGGCCTGGCCGCCGACCTCGACCTGCCGGCGGACGTACGACCGCACGTGGTGGCGGCCGTCGGGCAGCTCGGCGACCCGCTCAGCCTCCCGGCGGACCTGCTGCGCTCCGAGACCGGCCTGCGCCGCCGGCTCCCCCTGGCCGAACTCCTGCTGACCAGCCAGGCTGCGAAGTGCGTCTCATAGTCCGGACCCGCCTTCCCGCACCCCGGCCCGCCACGTAGGGTTGCCTGGTCATGTGGCGGGCGTACCTTCTCCTTGGTCGCCGCGACGAGGCCTGAAGGCCGGCACCTCGTCGCGGAGTCGAACCGCGCCGTCCAGCACATCCGAAACTTCCCATCGGCAACCGCCCGGGCACCGTCGCCCGGCACCTGGCCGACACCTTCCGATTGCTGACGCCACATGTTCCAGGGAGCACTCCGTCATGGCTCAACCCATCGCCGACGCTGAGACCGACCCGATCGCCCGGCAGCGCCCCAGCCGGATGCCGTACCACCGCTACCAGCCGTACCACCAGCAGTTCCGGCTCGACCTGCCCGACCGCACCTGGCCGACCCGGCACGTCGAGGCCGCGCCGCGCTGGTGCGCGGTGGACCTGCGCGACGGCAACCAGGCGCTGATCGACCCGATGTCGCCGGAGCGCAAGCGCCGGATGTTCCAGCTGCTCGTGCAGATGGGCTACAAGGAGATCGAGGTCGGCTTCCCCTCGGCCAGCCAGACGGACTACGACTTCGTACGCCAGCTCATCGAGCAGGACCTGATCCCGGAGGACGTCACGATCCAGGTGCTCACCCAGTGCCGGGAGCACCTGATCGACCGCACCTTCGAGTCGCTGCGCGGCGCGCGGCGGGCGATCGTGCACTTCTACAACTCGACCTCCACGCTCCAGCGGCGGGTGGTCTTCGGGCTGGACCGCGACGGCATCGCCGACATCGCCACGCAGGGCGCGCGGCTCTGCCGCAAGTACGCGGAGATCCACACCCCGGACACGGACATCCACTACGAGTACTCGCCCGAGTCCTACACGGGCACGGAGCTGGAGTACGCGCTGGAGGTCTGCGCCAAGGTCATCGAGGTCATCGACCCGACCCCGGACCGCAAGCTGATCGTCAACCTGCCGGCCACCGTCGAGATGGCCATGCCCAACGTCTACGCCGACTCGATCGAGTGGATGCACCGGCACCTGCCCCGGCGGGACAGCCTGGTGCTGAGCCTGCACCCGCACAACGACCGGGGCACGGGCGTCGCCGCCGCCGAGCTGGGGCTGCTGGCCGGCGCCGACCGGGTCGAGGGCTGCCTGTTCGGCAACGGCGAGCGCACCGGCAACGTCGACCTGGTGACGCTGGGGCTGAACCTCTTCTCCCAGGGCGTCGACCCGATGATCGACTTCTCGAACATCGACGAGGTGCGGCGCGCCGTCGAGTACTGCAACCAACTCCCGGTGCACGAGCGCCACCCGTACGCGGGCGACCTCGTCTACACCGCCTTCTCCGGCTCCCACCAGGACGCGATCAAGAAGGGCTTCGACGCGCTCGCCAAGGACGCGGCGGCGGCCGGCGTGCCGATCGACAAGCACACCTGGGCGGTGCCCTACCTGCCGGTCGACCCGAAGGACCTGGGCCGCACCTACGAGGCGGTCATCCGCGTCAACTCGCAGTCCGGCAAGGGCGGCGTCGCGTACATCATGAAGTCCGAGCACCAGCTCGACCTGCCGCGCCGGCTCCAGATCGAGTTCTCCGGCGTGGTCCAGCAGGTCACCGACCACGACGGCGGCGAGGTCGACCCGGGCACGATGTGGGAGATCTTCGCCACGCACTACCTGATCGACCACCAGGTCGACCCGGCGCTCGCCCTGGACAGCTACGCCATCGGCACCGCCGAGGGCAAGGTCGAGATCGAGGCCCGCGTCGGCCTGGGCGGGGAGCCCCGCTCGCTGACCGCCGTCGGCAACGGCCCGATCGACGCGTACGTCAACGCGCTCCAGTCGGTGGGCGTGGCGGTACGGGTGCTCGACTACCACGAGCACGCGCTCTCCTCCGGCGGGGACGCGCAGGCCGCCGCGTACGTGGAGTGCGAGGTCGACGGTCGTACGGTCTGGGGCGTCGGCACCGACGCCAACATCGTCACCGCCTCCGTGAAGGCCGTGACGAGCGCCGTCAACCGCGCCCGCGCCTGACCGGCGGGGAAGGGCATCCTGCTGCGGCAGGGTGCCCTTCCCTACCGCTTCGGTGGGCGGTGGATGAGCAGGGCCGCCATCGCCGCACCGGCCAGCAGCAGGCCGGCGCACCAGAGCATCGCGCCCCGGTACGCGCCGGTCAGCGCGGCCGGCTGCGCGTAGCCGGAGCCGGAGAGCCCGACCAGCAGCGGGAGCGCGGCCACCGCCAGCAGGCCGCCCGCCCGGGACGCCGCGTTGTTGAAGCCGCTCGCCACCCCGGCGAACCGGTCGTCGACAGCGGCCAGTACGGAGGCGGTCAGCGGCGCCACCACCAGCGTCAGCCCGATCCCGAAGAGCACCACCCCGGGCAGCACGTCCCGCCAGTACGACGCGCCGGGGCCGACGCCGCGCAGCAGCACCAGCCCCGCGGCGGCGACCACCGGCCCGACGGTCAGCGGCAGCCGCGGCCCGATCCGCGCCGACAGCGCGCCCGCCCGCGCCGAGCCGAGCAGCAGCAGCACCGTCATCGGCAGCAGCGCGACCCCGGTGAGCAGCGCCGACCAGCCGACCACGTTCTGCAGGTAGACGGCGAGAAAGAACGTGAAGCCGCCGAGCGCCGCGTACACGAGCACGGTGAAGACGTTCAGCACCGAGAAGAGCCGGCTGCCGAACAGGCCGGTGGGCAGCATCGCGCCGTCCCCCCGGCGCCGCTCGACCAGCACGAAGGCCACCGCGCCCGCCACGCCCGCCAGGATGGCGGCGAGCACCGGCACCGAGTCGAGGCCCCGGACGGGGGCGTCGATCAGCGCGTACGTGACGCCGGCCAGGGCGAGCGCGCCGAGCAGCGCGCCGGCCACGTCGAACCGGCGGCGGTGACGCTGCGGCCCCCCGGTGCGGGACGCGGCCTCGTCCCGGCTCTCCGGCACCCAGCGCAGCGCCGCCAGCACCACGAGCACGGCCAGCGGCAGGTTGAGGAAGAAGATCCACCGCCAGGAGAGCGCGTCGACCAGCCAGCCGCCGAGGAAGGGGCCGAGCGCGGTGGAGACGCCGGAGAGCCCCGACCAGGCGCCGATGGCGCGCCCCCGGTCGTCCGGGTGGAAGCTGGCCTGGAGCACCGACAGCGAGCCGGGGGTGAGCAGCGCACCCCCGGCGCCCTGGAGGAACCGGGCCGCGATCAGCCACTCGGTGCCCTGGGCGAGGCCGCAGAGCAGCGACGCGAGGGTGAACCAGACCACCCCGAGCAGGAAGACCCGCCGCCGCCCGAAGCGGTCGCCGAGCGCGCCGCCGAGCAGGACGAAGGCGGCCAGCATCAGCAGGTACCCGTTGACCGTCCACTGGAGACCGGCGACGGTCGCGTCCAGGTCCGCACCGAGGCGCGGCAGCGCCACGTTGACCACGGTGGTGTCGAGGAAGACCATGCCGGAGGCGAGGACGGCGGCGAGCAGGGTGCCCCGCCCGTGCGCGGTGCCCAGCCGGAGCGCGGGCGTGGTTTCGGTCATGGCGTCCAATCTGCCCCGCACGATATGAGAGACGCCACGAATCGCCGAAAGCGGGCCCGGGTACTGTGCGGGATCGCCGGGAGCCCGCAAGCTGGAGAGGTGTCGTCTGTGCGTACCAGATCAGGACCGCGCGCCGCAGTGACGGCCGCGCTCGCCGCGGCGCTGGCGCTCGGCGCGGCCGGTTGCGTCGCCGCCGACGAGCCGGACGTCGCGCCGAGCAGCGGTGGTAGCGGCGGCAACGCCGCGCAGAAGCTGACCCAACTCACCGTGGCCACCGCCGGGTCGATGAAGGGCTACAGCCGCAGCCGCTTCCCGCACTGGCGGGACACCGGCAAGAACTGCGACGTACGCGACAGCGTGCTGAAACGCGACGGGGAGGACATCAAGCTCTCCGGCTGCAACGTGGTCGGCGGCCGCTGGGAGAGCGTCTACGACGACCGCGCCTTCACCGACCCGTCCGACGTGGACATCGACCACACCGTGCCGCTGGCGAACGCGTGGCGCTCGGGCGCCGACGAGTGGGACGACGCGAAGCGTGGCGAGTTCGCCAACGACCTGGACCGGCCGCAGCTCATCGCGGTTTCCGCGTCCTCCAACCGGGCAAAGGGTGACCAGGACCCGTCCCAGTGGAAGCCGGCGAACCGGTCGTTCTGGTGCCAGTACGCCGACAACTGGGTGACGGTCAAGCACCACTGGCGGCTCACGGTGACCAGTGCCGAGAAGGCCGCCCTGACCGACATGCTGGAGGGCTGCACATGGGCGAGCAAGCCGTGACCGGAGCCGGGGCGACCCCCGCCCCGGAGCAGACGCCGGACGCCACCGGGGAGGACGCGGCGGCGGCCACCGGCAGCGCGCCGCCCGGGCCGACCACGGCCGGCATGACGGCGGACGGCGCGGCCGGCACGACCACCGGCGTGCCGGGGGCCGGGATGGCCGCCGACGCCGAGGGCACGTCGACCGCCGCGCGGGAGCGTACGGCCGACGTGATGCCCGGCCCGGGCGGGGTGATGACCGACGAGGTCGGGGTGGTCACCGGCGAGCTGACCCTGCGCACCGCGTACGCCGACGGCCAGGTGACGCTGACGGTGCAGTACCGGGACGCCGACGAGTGGTACAAGGTCACCGGCGGCACGGTCGCGCTGGCCGACCCGGCTGGGCTGGACGCGGTGCACGGCATCGCGGTCGCGCTCCTGCACCGCCCGGAGGGCTGACCGCCGACCGCCGGACGCGGCCCTCGACGGGGGCCGCGTCCGCGACGCGGATCAGACGTACGAGCCGGGCTCGTTGGGGGCGGAGACGGTGTGCGGCTCCTCGCCCTCGCCGAGCGGACGGGTGAGCTGCACGCTGACCTTGTGCGGGCGCAACTCCCCGCTGGCGATCCGCTCGGCGAAGTGGCAGGCGACCCGGCTGCCGCCGACATCCCGCAGCGCGGGCCGCTCGTCGGCGCAGCGGGTCGGCTGCGCCCACGGGCAGCGGGTGTGGAACCGGCAGCCCGCCGGCGGGTTGGCCGGCGAGGGCAGGTCGCCGGCGAGCAGGATGCGCTCGCGGCGGTCCTCCACGTCCGGGTCCGGCACCGGCACCGCCGACATCAGCGCCCGCGTGTACGGGTGCATCGGCTCCGTGTAGAGCCGGTCGCTCGGCGCCTCCTCGACCAGCGCGCCCAGGTACATCACGCCGACGGTGTCGGAGATGTGCCGGACCACCGCGAGGTCGTGCGCGATCACCAGGTAGGTCAGGCCGAGGGTGTCCTGGAGGTCGTCGAGGAGGTTCACCACCTGGGCCTGGATCGACACGTCGAGCGCGGAGACCGGCTCGTCGGCGACGATCAGGTCGGGCCCGAGCACCAGCGCCCGGGCGATGCCGATGCGCTGCCGCTGGCCGCCGGAGAACTCGTGCGGATAGCGGGAGAGCGCCCAGCGGGGCAGGCCGACCTTGTCCAGGGTCTCGCCGATGACCCGGCGCCGCTCGTCCCGGTTGCCGCCGATGCCGTGGGCCTGCAGGCCCTCGGTGAGGATCGACTCGACGTTCTGCCGGGGGTCCAGGCTCGACATCGGGTCCTGGAAGATCATCTGCATGCGGCGGCGCATCGACCGCAGCTTGCCCGCCGGCAGCTTCGTCAGCTCGACACCGTCGAACCGGACCTCGCCGCCGGTGGGCGGGGTGAGCTGGAGCAACGCCCGCCCCAGCGTCGACTTGCCGCAGCCGGACTCGCCGACCAGGCCGTACGTCTTGCCGCGCGGGATGCTGAGGTCGACGCCGTCGACGGCCTTCACGTGGCCGATCGTCCGGTCGAAGATCACCCCCGTGCGGATCGGGAAGTGCACCTTCAGGTCGCGGACCTCGACGAGGAATTCGCTCTCGGTCACGGCTTCTCCTCCTCGCGCGGGGCGGGCACCTGACCCGCGGTCGCCTCCGCCGCCGGGGCGGTGGCGGCCGGCACCTCCGCCGGGGCGGTGCTGGTGGCGGCCGGCGCCTCCACAGGCGCAGTGCTGCTGGCGGCCGGCCGGGGCACGGTGCCGGGCACCGGCGCCGGGTTGACGCAACGGTAGCTGCGGCCGTCGTGGGCGTGCACCAGCGCGGGCGGCTCCCCCACGCACTCGTCGACCCGCCGCGTGCAGCGCGGCGCGAAGGCGCAGCCGTCCGTCCAGGGCAGCAGGTCGCGGACCGAGCCCGGGATCGGGTTCAGCCGCTCGCCGCGCCCGGCGTCCAGGCGCGGCACCGAGCCGAGCAGCCCCACGGTGTACGGGTGGCGGGGCTCGCGGAACAGCGGGCGACGCCGGGCCGTCTCCACCACCCGGCCGCCGTAGAGCACGTTGATGGAGTCGCACAGGCCGGCGACCACGCCCAGGTCGTGCGTGATCATCACCAGGGCTGTACCGGAGTCCCGGACCAGCTCCTTGAGCAGCTCCAGGATCTGCGCCTGGATGGTCACGTCCAGCGCCGTGGTCGGCTCGTCGGCGATCAGCAGCCGGGGTTGGCAGGCCACCGCCATCGCGATCAGGGCGCGCTGGCGCATGCCGCCGGAAAGCTGGTGCGGGTACTCCTTCAGCCGCCGCTTCGGGTCGGGGATGCCGACCCGGTCGAGCAGCGCCGCCGCCTCCTTCTCGGCCGCCGTGCCCTTCATCCCCCGGTGCCGGGTGAGCACCTCGGTGACCTGCAACCCGATCGGGATCACCGGGTTCAGCGAGGACAGCGGGTCCTGGAAGATCATCGCGACGTCGCGGCCCCGGATGTCGCGCCGGGACCGGTCGTCGAGCTGGAGCAGGTCCGTGCCGTCGAAGACCGCCTTGCCGCCGACGCGCAGGCCCGGCTGCTTGGGCAGCAGGCCCATGATCGCCAGCGAGGTGACGCTCTTGCCGCAGCCGGACTCGCCGACCAGGCCGACCACCTCGCCCGCGTCGACGGAGAAGGAGACCCCGTCGACGGCGTGCACGGCGCGCTGACCGCGCCGGGCGAAGGTGACGGAGAGATCTTCCACATCAAGCAGAGCCATGTCGGGCCCGCCTTTCGTTCGCGACTGCGGGGCTCGCCAGCGCACTCCTCGCGCTCACCGTGCTGGCCTTTTCGTTCGCGACTGCGGGGCTCGCAAGCTCACTCCTCGCGCTCACCATGCTGGCCTTTTCGTTCGCGACTGCGGGGCTCGCAAGCTCACTCCTCGCGCTCACCGGCCCTACTTCCGCAGCTTCGGGTCGAGTGCCTCGCGCATCGCCTCGCCGAGCAGGGTGAAGCCCAGCGCGGTGACGATGATGGCGAGGGCGGGCAGGATCGCCAGCCGGGGCGCGGAGTCGAGGTACTGCTGCGCGTCGGCGAGCATCACACCCCACTCGGGGATGGAGGCGTCGTTGTTGCCGAGCCCGAGGAAGGAGAGCGCCGCGGCCTCGATGATCGCGGTGGCCAGGGTCAGGGTGGCCTGCACGATGACCGGGGCGAGCGAGTTCGGCACCACGTGGGTCAGCGCGATCTTCGGCTTCTTCACGCCCAGCGAGACGGCGGCCAGGACATAGTCGCTGTTGGCCTGGGAGATCATCGAGCCGCGCAGCAGCCGGGCGAAGACCGGCACCGACACCACGCCGACCGCGATCATGACCGTGGTCAGCCCGGCGCCGAGCAGGGCGGCGATGCTGATCGCCAGCAGCAGGCTCGGCATGGCCAGCAGCATGTCGACGAAACGCATCAGCACGTTGTCGACCGCCCGGCCCCACCGGCCGCCGAGGCCGGCGGCGGCGCCGGCGATCCCGCCGATCAGCGAGCCGACCGCGAGGCCGATCAGGGTGGAGACCACCCCGACCAGCAGGGTCTGCCGGGCGCCGACGATCATGCGGCTGAACTCGTCGCGACCGATGTGGTCGACGCCGAACCAGTTCTCGCCCCGGAAGCCGGGGAAGTCGCCGAGGCGGATCTCGCTCTTCCAGAGCTGGGCGTCGGGCGCGTACGGGACGAAGAACGGCCCGAGGATGGCGACCAGCAGGAACAGGCTCAGGATCACCGCGCCGACGATCGCCGCCGGGTTGCTCCGCAGCCGGCGGAACGCCTCCTTCCAGAGGCTGACGCCGCGCTCGTCCTCCCGGGCCGCCAGTTCGGCGAGCCGGTCGATCTTTTCCTTCTTGGTGCCGCCGGTGATCGTCATCGGACCCTCACCCTCGGGTCGATCAGGCTGTAGGAGAGGTCGACCAGGAGGTTCACCAGCACGTACACCACCGCGATGATCAGGATGAAGCCCATCAGCACGGGATAGTCACGTTGGCTGATCGCCTCGTAGATGAAGGCTCCGATGCCGCTGAAGGCGAAGACGGTCTCGGTCAGCACCGCGCCGGAGAGCAGGCCACCGGTGAGCAGGCCGATCGAGGTGACCACCGGCAGCATGGAGTTGCGCAGCACGTGCCGGCGCCGGACCGTGCTCTCGGTCAGGCCCTTCGCCTCGGCGGTGCGTACGAAGTCCTCGTTGAGCACCTCCAGCACGCTGGCGCGGGTGATCCGGACGATGATCGCCAGGGGGATGCTGGCCAGCGCGACGGCCGGCAGCACCAGGTGCCAGAGCGCGTCGGCGGCGGCGTCCCACTCCCGGGTCATGATCCCGTCGAGGACGAAGAAGTTGGTGATCCGGGTCGCCCCGAGCGTCGGGTCCTGCCGGCCGCTCGCCGGGAACCAGCCGAGGTTCTCCGCGAAGATCGCCTTGAGCACGTACGCGAGGAAGAAGACGGGGATGCAGATGCCGATCAGGGAGCCGCCGACCGAGAGGTGGTCCAGCATCCGGCCGCGGCGGCGGGCCGCCAGGTAGCCCAGCGGGATGCCGACGCCGACCGCGATCAGCATCGCCGTGACGGAGAGCTCGACCGTGCCGGGGAACCGTTCGACGAACTCCGTGACCACGGTCCGCTTGGTGGAGGTCGAGGTGCCCAGGTCGAGGCGGATCAGCCGCCGCACGAACCGGCCGTACTGCACCAGGATCGGCTCGTCGAGGCCCATGTTGCGCCGGATCGCAGCGCGCATCTCGGGCGTCCCACGCTCACCGAGGATGGCGGTCTCGGGACCGCCGGGCAGTCGGCGGAGCCAGATGAACAGCAGGAGGGAGAGCCCGAACAGCGTGGGTATCAGCTGAAGCAGGCGTCTGACGATGAACCGGAACACGGCGGCCTCGAAAGGGGTACGGAGGGTCGTGGGCGGGCGCTGTCGAAACAGCGCCCGCCCACGACTCGGAGCGTCAGATCAGGACTTGAACTCGGCGGTGGCGAACCGCTCGTCGGTGAGCGGGCTCGCCTTGACCCCGGTCACGTCCTTGCCGAACACGATCGCCGGCGGCGAGTGCGACACCGGGACACCGGGCAGGAAGTCCATGATGGCCTTGTTCAGGGCCTTGTACTTCTCGGTCCGGGCCGCCGCGTCGGCGGTGGTGTCCGCGTCCTTGAACTGGTCGAACAGGGCCTTGTTGGTGAAGCCCCACTCGGCCTTCGGCCGGTCGAACATGGTGCCGATGAAGTTGTACGCGTCGCCGTAGTCACCGGTCCAGCCGAGGAAGTGCAGGTCGTGCTTGGCGCCCGAGGTGGTGGCGTTCAGGTAGTCCGGGCTCCACTTGAGCGGGATGGCCTGGACGGTGATGCCGACCGCCTTGAGGTCCGCCGAGAGCAGCTCGAAGATGTCCTTCGGGTTCGGCATGTACGGCCGGGTGACCTCGGTCGGGTAGTGGAACCGCAGGGTCAGGTTCGTCGCGCCGGCCTCGGCCAGCAGCGCCTTGGCCTTCGCCGGGTCGTAGTTGTACTTGGTGACGTCGCCGTTCCAGCCCTCGACGGTCTCCGGCATGAAGTTGTCGGCGACCTTGGCGCCCGGGGGCAGCTTCGAGTCGACGAGGGCCTGCCGGTTCAGCGCGTGGGCGATGGCCTGGCGGACCTTCAGGTCGGCGAGCTTCGGGTTCCCCTTCTGGTTGATGCCCAGGTAGAGGATGTTGAACGCCGGGCGGGTCAGGACGTTGAAGCCCTCACCCTTCAGCGGCTCGACGTCGGCCGGGCCGACCAGGTCGTACCCCTGGATGTCGCCGGAGCGCAGCGCCTGCTTGCGCGCGTTCTCGTCCGAGATCGTCTTGTAGATGAGGGTCTTCAGCTTCGCCTTGGTGCCGGCGTAGTCCTCGTTGCGCTCGATGGTGAGCGTCTTGTTGGCGACGTCCCAGGACTTGAACTTGAACGGGCCGGTGCCGGTCGGGTGCGCCGTGGCGTAGGCCGGGTACTTGATGTCCTCGGCGGTGCCGCCCACGTTGCTGGCGTCGTACTTCTCCAGCGCGGTCGGGCTGTGCATCGAGAACGAGGGCAGCATCAGCGCGGCCGGGATCTTGCTGGAGACCCGGGTGAAGGCCAGGTCGACGGTCGTGGCGTCCTTGGCGGTGCAGGACTTGAAGAGGCTCGGCGGCAGGTCCGCGCTCTCGTTCTTGGCGAAGCCGCCCATGACGTCCTGCCAGTACGGGGTCACGTCCGGGCTCTGCATGAGGCCCTTGGCGTTGTACCAGCGGTCGAAGTTCTTGCAGACCGCCTCGGCGTTGAATTCGGTGCCGTCGTGGAACTTCACGCCGGAGCGCAGCTTGAAGGTCCACGTGGTGCCGGCGGCGTCCGGGGTCCAGGTCTCGGCCAGACCGGGGGTGACCTTGGTGCCACCCTCCTCCGGACGGACCAGCGTCTCGAAGACCTGACGCGCCACGCGCAGCGACTCACCGTCGCTGGCGAAGCTCGGGTCGAGCACCTTCGGATCTCCGGCTACGCCGAAGACGAGGGTGTCCTTCTTGCTACCGCCGGAACTGTCATCGCGGTTGCTCTCGGCGCAGCCTGCTACCGCGAGGGCCGCGACCGCGACGGCCGCGAGGGCGACCTTCGGCCTGGATGCACGCATGGGTGCTTCACCTCGTCCTTGGGGTTACGGACAATCGTGGTGACAGGGGTCACCGATCGCCGTGACCTTAGCCGCCGTTCGGACCGGCGGGAAACCGTCGCGGAACCGGTTGGTACCGGATCGTGTCTTAACCGATGCGCACCGCCTCAGCGGCTGTTCCGGACCGCCGACAAAGGGGCACTATGTCCGGGTTGGCCGATGCCGATTTGTTACATCGATCGTCGCCTGCATCGCTGCGATGTCAGACCCCACAGTGGATCCGACAGTGCCCGTACGACGATGGTCGGCACCCGAATCGGGTGCCGACCATAGCGGAAACGTCAGACGGCGCGACGGCCCTCGAAGGCGCGGCCGAGCGTGATCTCGTCGGCGTACTCCAGGTCGCCGCCGACCGGCAGGCCGCTCGCCAACCGGGTCACCGAGATGCCCATCGGCTTCACCATCAACGCCAGGTACGTCGCGGTCGCCTCGCCCTCGGTGTTCGGGTCCGTGGCCAGGATCAGCTCCCGCACGGTCCCGTCGCTGAGCCGGGCCATCAGCTCGCGGATGCGCAGATTGTCCGGCCCGATCCCCTCCAGCGGATTGATCGCCCCGCCGAGCACGTGGTAGCGGCCCCGGAACTCTCCGGTCCGCTCGATCGCCACCACGTCCTTCGGCTCCTCGACCACGCAGAGCACCTCGTCCGTGCGGCGCGGATCGCGGCAGATCCGGCACCGGTCGGACTCGGCCACGTTGTAGCAACTGGTGCAGAACCGCACCAGCTCCTTGACCTTGCGCAACGCCCCGGCCAGCCGGTTGACGTCGGCCGGATCGGCGGACAGGACGTGGAAGGCGATCCGCTGTGCGCTCTTCGGGCCCACGCCCGGCAGCCGCCCCAGCTCGTCGATCAGGTCCTGGATGGCGCCCTCGTACATCTGCCGCTCAGAAACCGGGCAGGCCGAGGCCGCCCATGCCGCCGGTGACCGGGCCCATCTTCTTCTCGGTCAGCTCCCGCGCCGCCTCGGCGGCGTTGTGCATGGCCGCGACGACGAGGTCCTCCAGGGTCTCCACGTCCTCCGGGTCCACCGCCTTCGGGTCGATCTTGATCGACTTCAGCTCGCCGGTGCCGGCGACGGTCGCGGTGACCAGGCCCCCGCCGGCGGTGCCGGTCAGCTCCGCCTCGGCGAGCTCGGCCTGCGCCTTGGCGATCTGCTGCTGCATCTTCTGCGCCTGCTTCAGCATCTGCTGCATGTTCGGCTGTCCACCTGGGCGCACGGATGGCTCCTTCTCGCACTCGTCTGCTCGGCCGCCGCTCAGCCTATCGGCTGTGAGCAGCCTCGCCCCGCCCGGTGCTTCCCTCGCGCCGGGTCCGGGCGCACGATCACGGAACCGACCGGACGGAGGTGGCCGATGTCCCGGGAACAGGCCGCGGCAGCCATGGAACGACAGGCCCGGGCCTGCGCCGACATGGACGCCGCCCTCTACGCCCACCTGCTGGCGCGCGCCGCCGGGGACGTGCGGGCCGGCGGCCCGTGCGCCACCGTCATCAAGGGGTACGAGGACAGCGACGCCGACGCCCTCGTGTCGCTACGCCTGCTCGGCGGGGTGCACGCACTGGTGCTGTCCGGCCGGGCACCCGAGCTGGCCCGGTTCTACCCCAGCGCGGGTGGGGCGTACCGGGCGGCGGACGCCCCCGCCTGCTGGGCCGCGTTCCGGGCGGTCGTCGAGGCCGAGCACGACACGCTGCGCGGCTGGCTGCGCCGACCGCCCCAGACCAACGAGGTCGGCCGGGCCAACCTGCTGCTGGCCGGCCTGCTGCACGCCGTCCACGAGGTGGGCGGGCTGCCCGTGCGCCTCGTCGAGCTGGGCGCGAGCGCCGGGCTGAACCTGCGCGCCGACCGGTTCCGCGTCGAGGCCGCCGGCTTCGCCTGGGGACCGGCCGACTCCCCGGTACGCCTGCCGGACGCCTGGCGGGGCGGGGCGCCCGACTGGCTGCGGGCGGCGGCCGAGGCGTACCCCGAGCTGACCGTGGTGGAGCGGCTCGGCTGCGACGTCAGCCCGCTCGACCCGGGCGACTCCGACGGCGCGCTCGCGCTGCGGGCGTACCTCTGGCCGGAGCACACCGCCCGCGCGGCCCGGCTGGCCGGCGCGCTGGAGCTGGCCGGACGGCTGCCGGCCCGGGTCGTCGCGGCGGGGGCGGCGGACTTCCTCGCCGGGATCACCCCGCGCCCCGGCACGCTGACCGTGGTGTGGCACTCGGTGATGCGCCAGTACGTCCCGGCCGAGGAGTGGGCGCGGGTCACCGCCGAGCTGGACCGGCTGGCCGCCGCCAGCGGCACCGACGCGCCGGTCGCCCACGTCTCCTTCGAGCCGCACCCATATGAGGCCCGCAACGACTTCCAGCTCCGCACCCGGCTCGGCAGGGGTCAGGAACGCCTGCTCGCGGAGGCACACCCCCACGGCCTCCCGGCCTGGCCTGCCTGACCCCACCCCGCCCGCCGCGCCACCGCGTCCGCGTCATCGCCAGAGATCTTGGTACCGGAGCGCCCCCAGAGGGGCCGATTCCTGCCAAGATCTGCCGCGTTCGCCTCGCCGGTCACGGCGAGGCGTGCCCCCAAGTCGGCGTGCCCTCCGCGTCGGGGTCGGCGTGGGGGAAGGGTTATCGGGCGTCGACCTCGTCGATCTTCTCTGCGCCGAACACCTCGCGGAGCAGTCGTACCGCCTGTTCCTCGCTGGACTCCCGCGCGGTCTGCTCGTCGATGACCTCGTCAAGCGGCTCGTCACCCGGGTCGAAGCCCTCGAAGTTCGGGGCCGCCGGCCGGGCACCGCCGGGGCGCCCCCCGCCGCCGCGCACCGGGCCGTCGAAGTCCGGGTCGTACGGCGGCTCGCCGGCCCAGTCGGCGTCCGCTGTCTTCCGTACCGGCTGGCCGGTACGCGGACCACGTCCCGCCGCAGCCGCCCGCGCCGCCGCGATCGCGCTGCTCACCGGAGGGCTGGCGGGCGCAGCCTGCTGCGGCGCACCCGAGGGACCTGCCGGCTTCGGTACGGCGGGCGCGCCAGTCGCCGACGCCGTGGCGGCGCTCGCCGGCCGGGTGGTCGCCGCTGCGCCGGGCAGGCCGGCCACCGCCGGGGCAGCGGCTGCCGTGCCGCTGGTCGACGTGACGGCCGACGCGCCACCCGGCCGAGCCGGTTCCGGCCAGTCGTCGCCACCCCCGGCCGCGCCACCCGGGCGGGCGGGCTCGGGCCAGTCGTCGCCGCCGCCCCCGGCCGCGCCACCTGGGCGGGCCGGCTCGGGCCAGTCCTCGGCGACGTCGGCAGCGGCGGGGGCACCGCCGCTGCCCGACGCACCAGCGCCGGAGGTGGGCCGGGTCGCCCCGTCCTGGCCGCCCGCAGCGCCACCCGCGCCGCTCGTGCCACCAGACCCGCTGGCCGCACCGCTGAGGCCATTCGGGGCGGCCGGGCCACTCGCGCCGGCCGGGCCACTCGCGCCGGTCAGGCCATTCGGACCGCCCAGACCACTCGCACCGGCCAGCCCACTCGGACCGCCCGGGCCACTCGCACCGGCCAGGCCATTCGGGCCGCCTGGGCCGGCCAAGCCACTCGCACTGCCTGGGCCGGTCAGGCCACTCGCACTGCCTGGACCGGTCGGGCCACCGGAAATGCCGCCGCCGCCCGCGCCACCACCGGACGCCCCACCACCAGACGGGCCGCCGCCGGACGCGCCACCACCGGACGGGCCGGCGCTGGACATGCCGGCGCCGGACGGGCCGGCGCCGGACGCGCCACCACCAGACGGGCCGGCGCTGGACATGCCGGCGCCGGACGGGCCGGCGCCGGACGGGCCGGCGCCGGACGCGCCACCACCAGACGGGCCGCCGCCGGACGGGCCACCACCAGACGGGCCGGCGCCGGGCATGCCGGCGCCGGACGGGCCGGTGCCGCTTCGGTCCTGGTGGGCGGGGGCTGCCGACGGCGGGGATGCCGGGCGGGCCGCAGCGGCGGGACGGGACGAGCCACCGAGTGACGTGCCACCCCGCTCGCCGGCCACCTCGCAGCGGATCTGCCAGCGGCCACCGAACTCCTCGTAGAGCACGTCGGCCAGTACCGACGTGTGGTTGCCCATCATCTGCGCGAGCACCGGCGACTTGACGGTCAGCACCAGCGTGTCGCCATCCACGTCGCGGACCACCGCGTCGCGCATCAGCGCGGCGGCCGGCTTCTTGATCCGGTTGACCTTCGCGACGATGTCCGGCCAGACCCGGCGCACCGCGACGGCGTCCAGGGGGCCCGCCGCAGCCGCGCCGGGGCGGGGCGGGGCGGGGGTGGCCGGGTCGGGCAGCACCGCCGAGGCCGGCACCTGACGGCGGGCGGGAGCATCGGCGGGCGGCCCACTGGCGGGCGCGCCCACCGGCTCCGTGGCGGCCGGGGCTGCCTGCGCCGCACGGGAACCGGTGGCGGCCAGAGCCGCCGCGCGGGCAGCCGCAGCGCCGGACTGGGCGCCGGCAGCCGCCGGCGGGCCGGCGGGCGACGGGTCGGGCGCGGCGGCAGCCGCGGTCGGGGCGGGAGCTTCGGGGCGTACGGGAGGAGGGGCGGCGACCGGCGCAGGGCCGGCGGCGGCCGGCGGCGCGTCGGTGCCGGCGAGGGTGAGCCGGCGCTCCATGCGTTCGAGGCGCTGGAGCAGACCGCCGGTGCTGTCGTCGGCGCCGGGCAGCAGCATCCGGGCGCAGATCAGCTCCAGCAGCAGCCGGGGCGCGGTGGTGCCGCGCATCTCCACCAGGCCGTTGTGCACGATGTCGGCGCAACGGGACAGCGTGGCCGGGCCGAGCCGCTGGGCCTGGGCGGCCATCCGCTCGATCTGGTCGGCCGGGCCGTCGATGAGGCCCTTGGCGGCGGCGTCCGGCACCTGCTGGAGCACGATCAGGTCGCGCAGCCGCTCCAGCAGGTCGGAGGCGAACCGGCGCGCGTCGTGCCCGGCCTCGGCGACCCGGTCGACGGTCGCGTACGCCGTCGCGCCGTCCCCGGCCGCCAGCGCGTCGCACATCTCGTCGATGAGGGCGGCGTCGGTCACGCCGAGCAGGGCGGCGGCCCGGGAGTAGGTGACGCCCTCCGGCCCGGCCCCGGCGATGAGCTGGTCGAGCACGGAGAGGCTGTCCCGGGCGCTGCCGCCGCCGGCGCGCACCACCAGCGGGAAGACCGCCGGCTCGACGGCGACGTTCTCGGCCTCGCAGAGCTGCTCCAGGTAGGGCCGGAGCACCTTCGGCGGGATCAGCCGGAACGGGTAGTGGTGGGTCCGCGACTTGATCGTGCCGAGGACCTTCTCCGGCTCGGTGGTCGCGAAGATGAACTTGACGTACTCCGGTGGCTCCTCGACCAGCTTGAGCAGGGCGTTGAAGCCGGCCGACGAGACCATGTGGGCCTCGTCGATGACGTAGATCTTGAAGCGGCTCTTGGCCGGCGCGAAGATCGCCTTCTCGCGCAGCTCGCGGGCGTCGTCGACGCCGCCGTGGCTGGCCGCGTCGATCTCCAGTACGTCGATCGAGCCGCCGTCGGTGGCCAGCTCGCGGCAGGAGTCGCACTGCCCGCACGGCTCCGGGGTCGGGCCCTGCTCGCAGTTCAGCGAGCGGGCCAGGATCCGGGCGCTGGAGGTCTTGCCGCAGCCGCGTGGGCCGGAGAAGAGGTACGCATGGTTGAGCCGCCCGCTGCGCAGCGCCTGCGACAGCGGCTCGGTGACGTGCTCCTGCCCGATGACCTCGGCGAAGGTACGCGGCCGGTACTTGCGGTAGAGCGCCAGTGCCACTCGTCCCGCCTCCTCTCGACCGAGCCATTCTGCGCCGGTCGGGCGCGGGTGACCACCCACCACCCCGTGACCTGACCCGCAGGGACGTTACCGGGACCCGGAGACAAAAAAGGCCTCCCGTGCACCCGGCAGAGCCCGCTTATCCTTGCTGCCTTCCGGCCCTGGGGAGGTTCACGAGATACCGCCGCACGGGAGGTACCGCCAACCCTACCCGACGCCGCGTCGATCTTCAGGGGGTGGTGGGGTGGCCCACCCGCCGGGGACCTGTATCCTCGTCTGCGGAGGATTCGCCTAGAGGCCTAGGGCGCACGCTTGGAAAGCGTGTTGGGTTAACACCCTCACGAGTTCGAATCTCGTATCCTCCGCTCGCTGAGCAGCACGAACGCGAGGGCCGACCCCCATCGGGGACGGCCCTCGTACCGTTTCTGCCGAGCGCCACGGTGGCTCCCCTGGTTACGCTCCTCCGACCTGTGTCGATGCCTCGTCGACGATCGGTCGGTGGCGGTCGCGCCTCTCGACGGGTGAGGCCGGAAGGGGCGACCCGCTTGGGCAAGAATCCGCGCTGGCTGCTCTGGACGCAACTGGTCGCGATGTCCTGCGTCCTTCTCTCCCAGGTGGGGTCCGGGTTCGACCGACCGCTGGAGATCGTCGTCGGCTGCGGGGCGGCCGGGATGGCGCTGTACTGCGTCGCCGCGCTGATCATCGGCCGCACCGGCGGCAACGCCGAGAAAGCCGATGCCGGGTGAGCGAGCGGCCGACCGACCCGGAGTTCGACGAATGCGACTGCCCGGAGAAGGTCGACGCGGCCCTGGCGCGTACGGAGCCCGGGGCCGGGCCGGCGCTTCTCTGGCTGGTGCTGGACGAGTTCCACCCGCCTGCCGTCGTCCTTCCCCGGATCAAGCGCGGGCTCCGGTCGCGGGACGCGCAGACCAGGGCGAACGCGTTGCAGTCGCTGGGTCACTTCGGGCGCCTGCACCGCGACATCGACGTCGAGTCGCTGGCGCTGCTCCGGGGCGCGCTGCGCGACCGCACCCCGCTCGGCGGCTGCCAGCTACGCGGCTACGCCGACAACGCGGCGGACGACGTCGGCACGTTCGTGCCCCGGCACCGCCTGCCCCGCTGGCTGCGCCGCCGCCACGCCGGGCCCTGGCGACCGCGCCGGCCGCAAAGGTGAACCCCGACGAAGCTACTGGTCACGGCGTGATCCCCGCCGCACGTCGATCAGGAAGCACCGCCCGCGTCCTACGCTGACAGCCGCATCCGACAGCGAGACAACCGGGCGGCGGCGACCTGCGGGCGTCGACCGGCCCGGGGAGAGCGCGGACACAGGTGAACGCAACGCTGAACGTCGTCGACGGGCTGGCCGTGCTGGCCGCCGGGGTCGCGGCGGGAGCCATCAACGCGGTGGTGGGCTCGGGCACGCTGGTGACCTTCCCGGTCCTGCTCTCCCTCGGCTATCCGCCCGTGGTGGCGAACGTGTCCAACACCGTCGGGCTGGTGCCGGGGTCGTTCACCGCGGCGTACGCCTATCGCCAGGAGCTGGCCGGGCACGGCCGGCTGCTGGCCCGCCTGGGTCTCGCCGCCGTGCTCGGCGGGATCACGGGCGGCGTACTGCTGCTGCTCCTGCCGCCCGGTGCGTTCCGGGCCATCGTGCCGGCGCTGATCGTCCTGGCGTTGGTGCTCGTGGTGGTGCAGCCGCGGCTGGCGCGGGCGTTGGCCCACCGACGGCCGGTCGCGGGCGACGCGGGCGCGTCGTCGGCGGGCGGTCAGGCGGTACGGCGGGCAGGGCCGCTGCTGCTGCTCGGCGTCTTCGGCACGGGGGTGTACGGCGGCTACTTCGGCGCCGCCCAGGGAGTGCTGCTGCTGGGGCTGCTCGGCGTGCTGCTCTCGGCCGACCTGCGCTGGGTCAACGGGGTGAAGAACGTGCTCGCCGGCCTCGTGAACGGGGTCGCGGCGGTCCTGTTCGTCGCCGTGGGATCGGTGGCGTGGCAGCCGGCGCTGCTGATCGCGGCGGGTTCCGTGGTGGGCGGCCTGATCGGCGGCCGGTGGGGACGCCGGCTGCCGCCGGTGGCGTTGCGCGCCATCATCGTGCTGGTCGGCCTCGCCGCCCTGGTCAACCTGCTGCGCTGACCCCGCCGGCCGGTCGTCCGCGCGGGCGGCCCGGGGTGCGGAAGCGTTCGGCGAGTGGAACACCACGGGTGTTTCCCGGCATGGGATGCACCCGTGGTGTTCCACTCGACCCCGCCCGCCCGCCGGGCACGGCCACGGGTGGGCGCGGAACAGCGGCGGTCATCCGCGTGGGCGGGCCCAGGAGACGAAGCGGTCGGCTAGCTGGGCCGGGCTCACGCCGGGGTCGAGTGCGACGAGCTGTGCGGCGGCCTCGACCTGGAGAGTCGCCAGGTGGACGGTGAGCGCGGCGCGGTCGTGGCGGTACTCGCCGAGCAGCCGCAGCTTCGCCGGCGAGCAGGGCCAGGCGATGCCGCACGCCCGGCACCGCCACGTGGGCCGGGTCGGGACGTGCTCCCGGGTGCGGCGGCTCACCGCGCCGCCGGTCCCGCAGACCCGACCCGGGCCGCCGCCCCGGGTTGCTCCGTCCCGAGCCGGTCCACCGTCCCGAGTCGATCAGCCGTCCCGGGCTGGTGAGCCGCCCCGAGCCTGTCCGCAGCCCAGGCCCGGGGCGTATCGGTGGCGATCACCCGGGCGCGGTCGACGCGGATCGAGGCGAAGCGCTCGCGGGGGCGGAGGGTGCCGTCGGCGTTCACCTGATGGCCGCGTACCTCGGCCCAGAGCCGACCCTCGAACGGGCCGACGCTCAGCACCTCGGTGACGCGCAGCGTCAGGGGACCCTCGCCGAAGCGGTAGGCGTCGTCGGGAACGCGGATGGTCGTACCGGCGGGCCACCCCACCGGCCGGCTCCGGGCGGGGGCGGCCGGTGGGGGCGGATCGTCGCGGTCGGCCGGGGGACGGGGCTCGCCCCGATGCTCGGAGACTGGAGCGCGGCGGGTTGGCACGGGCGGACCTCCTTGGCGGGCTCGGCAGGGCTCGTCCTGGCGGGACGAGAGGCTGAAAGGGCCGGACTGGCAGGGACGTGGGCTGGAGGGGGCCGCCCCGCCCTCCCCGTCGGGGCGGCCCCGCGACTGACGCCGACCGCCGGGCTCCTTCGCCTCCACCGGCCGCGCCGTCTTCGTCACCCCAACTTGCCGCGTGTGTGCAGACAGATACAGCCCGTAGCGCTATGGTCGCCAGATATTTGGGACATCCGATGGGAGGAGCCCGTGAACGACGCGCTCAGGGTGGCGCTCAGCGACACCGGGCACACGATCGAATCCCTCGCCGAGACCGTCGGCGTCGACCCGAAGACGGTCGGGCGCTGGCTGACCGAGGACCGCATCCCGCACGCCCGGCACCGGCTGGGGGCGGCGGAGGCCCTCCGCAGGGACGTGTCGGACATCTGGCCGGATACTTCGAGACGTCGTGACCCGATCTGGTTTCGTCCGTGGCAGGAGATCGAGCGCGAGGCGGTGTCGCTGCGGTCGTACGAATCGGTGGTCCTGCCGGGCCTGCTCCAGACCGAGGCGTACGCGCGGGCCGTGCTGACCGACGGCGGCCTGTTCCCCCGGGGTGACGTCGAGCGGCACCTCGCGGCCCGGCTCGCCCGCCAGGGCATCCTGCGGCAGGACGAACCGCCGCAGTTCACGGCCGTGATCGACGAGGCGGTGCTGCGTCGCCCGGTCGGCGGGCGGGCCACCATGCGCGAGCAGCTCCGGGCCGTCGTCGCCGCCTGCGCCGAGCCGCACGTGCGGGTGCACGTCGTGCCGTCGTCAGTCGGCGCCTACGCCGGCCTGAACGGGCCGTTCGTGATCGCCAGCAGCCACGACCACCGGATCGCCGGCTACCTCGACAACCAACTCCAGGGGCAACTGGTTAGCGAACCCGCGGACATCGCCGCCATGATGGCTGCGTGGGAGAACGTGCGCGGCGAGGCGCTGTCCCACTGGCAGTCGGTCGATCTCATCACGGAAGTGGCGGAGACATGGAGCTGAACGGCGCGCGGTGGCGCAAGAGCAGCCGCAGCAGCGGCAACGGCGGCAACTGCGTCGAGGTCGCCGACAACATGCCCGGCGTCGTCGCGGTGCGCGACTCGAAGGACCCGGCCGGCCCGACGCTCGCCTTCGCCCCGGCGGCGTGGCGCGCGTTCGTCGCCACCATCGCCGATCGCCCCTGAACCGACCCGCCCACGGCAGAGGCACCCCCGGCACAAGGCGCGGGTGGAACACCACGGGTGTCTCCCGACGCGGGATGCACCCGTGTCGTTCCACCCGCCGTTGGCGGCGGCATCGATCACCCTCCTGCCTCTCCGCCCTGCCCGACCGACCCTCGCCGGAGGCCGCGTCACGCCCGGAGGAGGGCCGGCAGTGCCGCATCGCGGGGCGGTGCCGGAAGGGGACGATTGGGTACGGTGCGGAGAACGGCGGAGGCGGGACTCGTCGTACACATGTTCCATCCACAGGCTGTGGACGGCGGAGGGCTCCCATGGGTTACCAGCTCAGCGCGGTCGTCGCGGACGCCGAGCTGCTCCGCGAGCACACCGCCGACCTGGACCACGCGGTCCTCGGCGAGTTGCGCCAGGACTTCGCGCTGCTGCCGGTCACCCCGCAACTGGTCGAGGAGCTGACCGGGGCGCCGCCCGACTACTCGACGGCGGAGCGGTCCCCGGAGGAGCCGTTCCACCTGGCGCTCCCGGCACCCCTCGCCGAGGTCCTCGCCCGCTGGTCGCGGTCGGGTCCGGTGGCGTACCTGGAGGCGGAGTTCCTCGGCGGCGCCGGCTACCAGTCGGCGCTGGTGTGGCTCGGCGGCCAGGTGAGCTGGGGGCCGGGGTTCGACCGTCTCTTCGACGGGCCGCGCCCGGAGTGGCCCCTCAACGCGGCGCTCGCCCGGCTCGGGGCGGAGCCCGGCGCGTGGATCGACCCGTTCGCCGAGCTGGGCCTGCACGTCGAGCGGAGCACCGCCGGCTGGCTCGCGCACGGGCGCCGTCGACTCAGCGCCGACTACTGGGACGAGCTGGCCGAGGAATGGGAAAACCGGCAATCTGCGGGCGGGCAGCAACCTGAACGGCCCGGTCCCGTTGGGGACTGGGGGATTCCATGAAATTGCGACAATTTGGCTTTATCGCCGCGCTGGCGACGGCTGCCTGGGTCTCGGGCAGCGGCGTGCACCCGCCGCTGCGCGAGTTGGACGGCCGGCCCGTCGGGGCCGTCGAGGTGGTCGACCTCAACGGCCTGCGCGACGTCGAGTTCGGCGACACCGAGGACGAGCTGACCCGGCGGGGCATCCTGCGCTCCGACGTCGACGCCTGCGGCCCGGCGCTGGCCGGGTACGACACGACCAGTCCCATCTTCGTCGACGACCGGCTGGTGCTGCTCTGGCTCGGCGAGGCGACGCGCACCCCGCAGGGAGTCACCGCCGGCATGCCGGTCGACGAGGTCCGCACCCGCTACCCGGCCGCCCGGGAGTTGGACGCTCCACAGGGGACGTACCGGCTCGACGGCCTGCTCGCCCGGCAGGGCGACCGGGCGTACCTCTTCCTGCACGACGGGCGGGCGGTCAAGAAGATCATCGCCGGGTACGCCGACTGGGCCCAGCGCCTCTTCGACGAGGGCCACAGCCCCTGCTGAGCCCCGCGCAGGCTCGACGAATGAGGATCCCGAGGTGGGGTAACCGCCGGACATGGCGCGGTACACGAAGCCCGAACTCAGGGAGCAGGTCAAGGAAGAGATCAAGGCCTCCGACAAGGGTGGCCGGCCGGGACAGTGGTCGGCACGCAAGTCGCAGCTGGTCACCCAGGAGTACAAGAGGCGCGGCGGCGGCTTCGTCGGCCCGAAGGACGAACGGCAGAAGTCCCTCCAGCGCTGGGGTGGCGAGCACTGGCAGACCAAGGAGGGCGACACCCGGGCGCGGCACGGCGACGAGACGAGTCGATACCTGCCCGAACAGGCCTGGAAGGAGCTCTCCGAGAAGGAGAAGCGGGCGACCGACGCCAAGAAGCGCAAGGAATCAAAGTCCGGCAAGCAGTACGTCGCCAACACCGGACCGGCCAAACGCGCCCGCCGCAACGCCACGTCGGCCGAACAACTGTCGGAGCTGCCGGTCGCCGAGGCGGCCAAGCTCGTCCGCGACCTCGACAAGGCCCAACTGAAGTCCGCCCTGCGCCGCGAACGCGACGGCAAGTCCCGCAAGACGCTCATCCAGCGACTGGAAAAGGAACTAACCCGCCGCTAACCCTCCACCCCGGCCCCGTCCCCCCATCACGGCGTCGATCATGCACTCGTGGTGGGCAACAGCTACCCATACGCCCCTTTCGCGGGGCACCACAACTGCATGATCGACGCAGGCAGGGGCGCGGGGGGCGCGTCGGGCGGTGCATGCGAGAACGCCCGGCCGATCCTCACGGATCTGCCGGGCGTTCTCGGTGTTCACGAGCGGTGGCGGAGGGATTTGAACCCTCGGAGGGCGTAAACCCTCACACGCTTTCGAGGCGTGCTCCTTAGGCCGCTCGGACACGCCACCGCCGAGAAGGGTACATGACCCCGGGTTCGGACGCCGAACCGGTACGCCCCGGGGCGGCCTGGCAGGATCCTTGCCATGAGTACGCACATCGGCGCGAAGCCGGGAGAGATCGCCGAGCGGGTCCTGATGCCGGGCGACCCGCTGCGGGCGAAGTGGATCGCGGAGACCTACCTCGAGGGCGCGCAGTGCTACTCGACGGTGCGGGGCATGCTGGGCTTCACCGGCCGCCACAACGGCGTCGAGGTCTCCGTCCAGGGCTCCGGCATGGGCATGCCCTCCGCCTCCATCTACGCCCACGAGCTGGTCAACGAGTACGGCGTGAAGAGCCTGATCCGGGTCGGCTCCTGCGGGGCCCTGACCGAGGACCTGCGGCTGCGCGACGTGATCGCCGCGATCGGCTCGTCCACCGACTCGAACATGAACCGGATGCGCTTCGACGGGCTGATCGACTACGCCCCGGTGGCCGACTTCGGGCTGCTGCGTACGTCGGTCGAGGTGGCCGAGCGGCGCGGCATCGCGATGCGGGTCGGGCCGATCCTGGCGGCGGACGCCTTCTACACCGACCGCCCGGACCTCTACGACAGCCTCGCCGACTACGGCGTGCTGGCGGTGGAGATGGAGTCGGCGGCGCTCTACACGATCGCCGCCCGGTTCAAGGCCCGCGCGCTGACGCTGCTGACGGTCAGCGACCACATCAAGACCGGCGAGAAGACCACCTCCGAGGAGCGGGAGCAGACCTTCAGCCAGATGGTCGAGATCGCCCTGGACACGATCATCGCCTGATCCTCGTCGGCCCCGACGCCGCCCGCCGTCCGTCCCCGGATGGCGGGCGGCGTCGCTGTGTCGTGACCACGGTCACGCCAAGAAAGTATACGAACGGTCGTGCTTATTGATTAGCCTGTGCCCATGACAGTCGACGGACGCGTCGCGCGGGGCGACCGGACCCGCACCGCCGCGCTGGACGCCGCCGTGGTCCTCGCCACCGAGGTCGGTCTGCACGGGCTCTCCCTCGCCCAGCTCGCCGACGCGCTCGGCGTCAGCAAGTCCGGCCTCTTCGCGCACTGGGGTTCCAAAGAGGCGCTCCAGCTCGCCACGGTCGACCGGGCGGTCGAGCAGCAGCGGGAACGGGTCATCGAGCCGGCCCTGCGCGCCCCCCGGGGCGTACGGCGGCTCTGGGCGCTGCACCAGGCCCGGATCGACTTCTTCGCCGCCCGGGTGCTCCCCGGCGGCTGCTTCTTCGCCAGCGCCGACTTCGAGTACAACGCGCGTCCCGGCCCGGTCCGGGACCGGCTCGCCGAGGTGTTCGGCCGCTGGACCGCGTTCCTCGAACAGCTCGTCCGCGAGGCGGTCGCCGCCGGCGAGCTGCCCGCCGACGTGGACGTCGCGCAGCTGGCGTACGAGATCGACGCGCTCGGGATCACCGCCGCGATGCGCTCCCGGCTGCTGGACCCCGACACCGCCTACCGGCACGCCCGCCAGGGCCTGCTGAACCGCCTGCGGGCACTGTGCCCCGATCCGACCCTGCTACCGGAAGGCATCTCATGAGCCACGCCATCGTCGACCAGCCCACCGTCGAGTTCGGTCACGTCGCGCACGTCGCGGTGCACTTCGACGACCTCGACGCGTTCGGCCTGCTGCACAACGCCCGGTACGCGGTGCTGCTCGAACGGGCCCTGACCGGGTACTGGGCGGACCACGGTGTCGCGTTCCAGGCCGGCCAGCAGAGCGCACCGGACGTGTTCCACGCCGTCCGCGAGTTCACCATCACCTACCGGGCCCCGGTCACCGGGACCGGCCCCGTGGCGGTGCACTTCTGGCTCGACCAGTTCGGCACCAGCAGCGCCCGGTACGCCTACCGGTTCCACTCGGTCGACGGACGCATCGTGCACGCGGAGGGCCAGCGGTCGATCGTTCGGGTCGACCCGGCGACCCTGCGACCCGCCCCCTGGACCGACACCGCCCGCGCGGTCGCCGCGAACCTGCTCCGGCCCGCCCCGGCCGACGCCTGAGCCTAATCACCCCGGCCCGCACCCAGCACGGGCGGCCCGCCCGAGGGGTCAGGAAGGTGCCCTTCCTTACACCCGGAAGAAGGCGCGCAGGATCGCGGCGCTCTCCGACTCCAGGATGCCGCCGTAGACCTCCGGCCGGTGGTTGAGCCGGCGGTCGCGCAGCACGTCCCACAGCGACCCGGCGGCCCCGGTCTTGGGCTCCCAGGCACCGAAGACCACTGTGGACACCCGGGCCAGCACCAGCGCGCCCGCGCACATCGTGCAGGGTTCCAGGGTGACGACCAGGGTGCAGCCGTCGAGCCGCCAGCGGCCGAGCCGTCCGGCGGCCCGGCGCAGCGCCAGCACCTCGGCGTGCGCGGTCGGGTCGCCGGTCAACTCCCGCTCGTTGCGCCCGATCGCCAGTTCGGCGCCGTCCGGCCCGTAGAGCACGGCGCCGACCGGGATGTCGTCGGCGGCGTCGGGGCCGGTGTCGGCTGGGCTGTCGGGGCCGGTCACGGCGACCGCCAGCGCCCGCCGCATCCACAGCTCGTGCCGCTGCCGCCGGCCGGCGCCGTCCGGCTCGGCCAGCCCCTCGTGGGCGCCGGGCCCGACCCGGCCCGCCGCGCCCGGGGTCGGCTGACCGGGGCGTACGGTGCCCAGCGCCGGATCGGTGGCGTCGGCCGGCTCGGCGCCGCCCGTACCGGCCCGGCCGGGCCCGGACGGCTCAGACCTCACGCAGTTCCTCGACCTCGTCGGCGCAGCCGAGCACCTGGCACACCTCGGTGGTGACGTCGCCCGGCATCATGCCCTCCTGCGCGCAGAGGTTGAGCAGCTTCTGCGCGGGGATGCCCAGGTCGGCCAGGAGGTCCGCCTCGCCGACCGGGTCGGCCTCGGGGTCGACGGCGGGCTGCTCGGTGTCGTCGTCGCCGCGGCCGGACGGGCGCGGCTCGTCGGTGTCGTCGAGCCCGGTCACCGAGGTCTTCAGGTCCCCGACCAGCAGGGCGCCCAGCCGGGACTCCTCCGCGTAGGCCGAGTCGGAGCCGAAGACCCGCAGGTCCTCCCCCTCGTCCAGGCGCATGATCACCAGGTACGTGTCGTCGGCCTCGACGAAGAGCAGCGACAGGTCGGCGTCGGAGTCGACGTCGCGCAGCCGGTCGGCGACGTCCTCGATGTCGGTGACCCCCCGCAGGTTCACCTCGGCGGCCGTCCAACCGCTGTCGTCACGTACGACGGCCGCAGCGAAGTACGACACGGTTCCCCCAAAAGAGCCTCGGCAGGCCGACCCGTTACGCGTGCACGTTAGCCGGTCGGGTCGGCAGGCGACCGGTCAACGCCCCGAAGGGCCGGTCAATCCTGGGGAAAGTCTGCCGTCCGTCAGCCGGAGACCCGGCGGCGGGTGGCGATCAGCTCCCGCAGGCGCTCGCTGCGCACCCGTTGCGGCCGTACGCGCTGGCGTACCGCCCGGGCGCCCGCCAACTCGGCGAGGAGCTGCTGGCGACGGCGGCTGCGCTCGGGATCGAGCCGCGGAGTGGTCCAGGCCATAACGCCGAGGGTGCCGAGTTCGGGCGGCCACGTCAAGGCAGGATTCGCTGCGCAGCCGGCCCGCGACGCAGCGCAGCCACGGGCCCGCCGCAACGGGCGCCGGCAGGCGGGTCGCCGCTGGGCGGGACGGGCCGGACCGGGCTCACCAGAGCGGCCAGTCTCCGCTCGACACCCACCGCACCGCCACGATGGCGGCGGCGATGCTCCACCCGCCGGCGGTGACGATCGCGATCCCGGTGGCCACGCCCCGGTCGCCCGCGCGGACCAGCAGCAGCGCGGCCAGCCAGGCCAGGCCGCCGGCCAGCAGCGTCCACCAGGCGTACCCGGGCACGCTGCGGCCGAGCAGGCCGAACAGGAGCAGCCAGACGGTCGCCACGGCGGCGCCGGACGCGACGCCCGCGCCGGTGACCGGGTGCGGCTCGCGGTAGGTGGGCTGGGACGGCGGCGCGGACGGGAAGAGCCCCGAGGGGACCCGTGGCGCCGGCCGGAACCCGGCGTCCGGCCCGGGCGGGAAGGCGTACCGTCCGGTCGTCATCGACCCCTCCCCTTCTGCCGCGCACCTCCACCACCGTACCGACTCTGCGAGGATGACCGGATGCCCTCGCCGACGATCGGACGCCGCGCGCGTCCGGCGTACCCGGTCCTGCTGGTGCTGGTGCCGGTGCTGGCCGCCGGCTGCGCGACGACGCGGCCCGGGACGACGCCCGGCGCACCCCGGCCGAGCCTGCCGGCGACGGCCGGGCAGCCCGCGCCGCCGGCCGTCACCCCGACCGGCGCTCCCACCCCGACCGGCGCCGCCGCCCCGACCGGTCCGTCGACCGCGCCGCCCCGCGCCGGGCTGCCGCACGTCTTTCCGGTACGCGCGGCGAACGTCGCCTACCACCCGACCCACTCGGCCTACCCGGGGACGGACATCTTCGCCGACTGCGGCGAGCCGGTAGTGGCGGTGACCGACGGCGTCCTCCTCGAGGTCAGCCGGGTCGACCGGTTCGACAGGCGCGGGCCGCGGGGGCCGCACAACGGCGGGCTGTCGGTGTCGCTGCTCGGCGACGACGGGGTGCGCTACTACGGCTCGCACCTGCGCCGCGTCGCCGACGGCATCGACGCCGGGGTGCGGGTGCGCGCCGGGCAGCGGCTCGGCGAGGTGGGCCGGACCGGGAACGCGAACAACGTGTGCCACCTGCACTTCGGCATCTCCCCGCCGTGCACCGGCCGGGACGGCTGGTGGATCCGCCGGGGCGTGCTCTGGCCGGCGCCGTACCTGAACTCGTGGCGGCGCAAGGGCAACAAGGAACCGGCCGCCGAGGTGACCGCCTGGCACCGCCGGCACGGCTGCCCGAAGGCGCCGCCGACCGCCTGACGACCCGCTCCGGTTTGTCGTCATCAGCGCTTCATCGCTGGGAAACATTGACGGAAGTCTCGGCCCTGAGCTAGCGTCCCGTCGCAAGAGAGCGCTCTCTGAGATTACTTTCCACACAATTCGCTCGCAGAACGCGCCCGTCCCCGACCGGCGCTCCCTGACCGGAGGCACTGTGACACCTCCTGCGACACGCCGCACCTGGGCCGTGGCGGCCACCTCCGCCCTGGCCCTCGCCCTCGGCGGCCTCGCCGTCGTGACCACCACCCCCGCCCAGGCCGCCACCGTCGGCGCCGGCAGCTACACCACCGACCGCGTGGGCCCCCTGCCCACCGGCTGCGGAGACATGACCACCAACCCCCGGCAGTTCGCCACCGCCGACGCGCCCGCCGGGCCGATCCCCACCAACGACTGGTGGTCGTCGCTGCTGTGGAAGCGGACCAACTGCTCCTACAGCGAGCCGCTGCACGCGCACCCGGCCTCCTACCAGCCGGCCGGCGACGGCCTCGGGATCTCGGCCACCTCCACCCCGACGATCACCGGCACCGCGACCGGCGTCGGCGAGTTCAAGTACACGTACTCCGAGGACATCCGGGTCGGCATCGCGGGGCTGGGTGCCCCGGTCGTCAAGGTCGACGGCTGGACCGACTGGACGGTCACTCCGCACTGGACCGACGGCACCCGGACCATGCGCGCCACCATCGGCCACGGCCTGCCGTTCGCGTACTTCCGCACCAGCGGCGGCGACGCCCTGGTCAACGCCACCGGCGGCAGCCCCACGGTCTGGTCGAACAGCGGCGCCACGATCGGCTTCACCGTCCGGGGGCACGACTACGTCGCGTACGCGCCCACCGGCGCCACCTGGTCCGTCAACGGTGGCCGGATCACCTCCACCCTGGCCGGCAAGGGCTACTTCTCGGTCGCCCTGCTGCCCACCACGCCGAGCACCGACGCCGCGTCCCGCGCCGAACTGGCCACCACCTACGGCCGGTACGCCCACGCCCACGTGACCGGCACCCGCGTCTCGTACGCGTACGACCAGGCGACCAGCACCGTCAACACCACGTACGCCTTCACCACGACCGCCCGCGAGGGCACCGCGAACCGGACGGTCGTCAGCCTCTACCCGCACCAGTGGCGGTCGCTGACCGGCTCCACCCCGCTGGCGCTCACCTACCCGTCGGCGCGCGGCCGGATGAAGGTCCTCGCCGGCGTCGACTCGTTCCGCACCTCGATGAAGTTCAACGGCGTACTGCCGGAGGTGCCCGCCGTGGCGACCGGCACCGGGGAGGACCTGGCCACGCTGCGCAGCCACCTGGCGGCGGTCCGGGGCAACCCGATGGACCAGCGCGGCGGTGACACCTACTGGACGGGCAAGGGCCTGGGCCGGGCCGCCCGCATCGCCGAGATCGCCGACCAGGTGGGCGACGCCGAGACCCGTACCGCCGCACTGAACGCCATCAGGAGCACGCTCACCGACTGGCTCACCGCCTCACCCGGGGAGGCCTCGAAGGTCTTCCACTACGACCGCAACTGGGGCACCCTGATCGGCTACCCGGCGTCGTACGGCTCCGACCAGGAACTCAACGACCACCACTTCCACTACGGCTACTACATCGCCGCCGCCGCCACACTGGCCAAGTTCGACCCGGCCTGGGCCCGGCAGGACCAGTACGGCGGCATGATCGACCTGCTGATCCGGGACGCGAACAACTACGACCGCACCGACAACCGCTTCCCGTACCTGCGCGACTTCGACATCTACGCCGGGCACGACTGGGCCGCCGGACACGGCTCGTTCCACGCCGGCAACAACCAGGAGTCCTCGTCCGAGGGGATGAACTTCGCCAACGCCCTCATCCAGTGGGGGCAGGCGACCGGCAACACCGCCGTACGTGACGCCGGCATCTTCATCCACACCACCCAGGCCGCAGCGATCCACGAGTACTGGTTCGACGTGACGAACGAGAACTACCCGGCGGCGTTCGGGCACTCCACGGTCGGCATGGTCTGGGGTGACGGCGGCGCGTACGCCACCTGGTTCAGCGCCGACCCGGAGATGATCCAGGGCATCAACATGCTCCCGGTCACGGGCGGGCACCTCTACCTCGGGCAGTACCCGGCGTCCAACCGCGCCAACTACCAGGAACTGGTGCGCAACAACGGCGGCGAACCGACGGTGTGGCAGGACATCCTCTGGCAGTTCCTGGCCCTCGGTGACCCGGACGCGGCACTGACGAAGCTGCGCGCGAACCCGGGGTACACGCCGGAGGAGGGCGAGAGCCGCGCGCACACCTTCCACTGGATCCGCAACCTCGCGGCCCTCGGGACGGTGCACACCCCGGTCACGGCCAACCACCCGCTGGCGGCGGTGTTCCAGCGCAACGGCGCGCGCACCTACGTGGCGAGCAACATCACCGCCGCGCCGCTGACAGTCACGTTCTCCGACGGCACCCGGCTCGCCGTGCCGGCCGGGAAGACGGCCACCAGCGGGGCGTACACCTGGAGCGGTGGCACCGCGACCGGTGGGGTCACCGGCACGCCGCCGCCCACGACCACCCCGCCGACGACACCCCCGCCCACCACGGCCCCGCCGACCACCCCGCCGCCCACCACCCCGCCGCCCTCGCCGGACTTCCCCAACCGGTACCTGCTGCCGGGCGGCGGGCTGGCCGCGTCCAGCGGGGCGGCGACCGCCACGGTGGCCGGCGCGGGCGGCGCGAACCACGACGGCACGCCGACCAACCCGCAGGTGTTCACCGCGACGGGCCTGGATCTGGCGTACGGCGGCGGGCAGACCACGTTCGACCTGTTCCTCGACGCCGGCAACGCGGTCGGCAACGGGGTGCAGGTGCGGGTCTCCTACGACCTGACCGGCAACGGCAGCTGGGAGCGGGTGGAGACGTACCGCTACTTCGCCACCGACCCGGTACCCGGGTACGAGCGCTACACCCAGCAGAGCGGCCTGCACTCCGCCACCGGCGCCCTCGGCAACCTGTCGAACGGCACCGTGCGGGTGGAGGTCTGGTCGGCGATCGGGAACAACCCGACCACCCTCGGCATCGGCGACAGGTCGCTGGTGAAGCTGCCGCACTCCTGATTCCGTGGCCCTCCGCTGATTCCATGGCCCTCCGCGCCGTCGGTCGTCCCGCGACCGGCGGCGCGGAGGCGTATTTTCCATGGCATGAGCGCCCGGGACCCCATCGCCGACCTGCGCCGGATCGCCTTCCTCCTGGAACGGGCGAACGAGGCGACCTACCGGGTCCGGGCGTTCCGCTCGGCGGCCACGGCCCTCGGCGCGCTGCCGGGGAGGGAGCTGGCCGAGCGGGCCCGCACCGGCAAGCTCACCGAGCTGTCCGGGGTCGGCGACGTCACCGCCCGCTGCGTGGCCGAGTCGCTCGCCGGCGAGGAGCCGGTCTACCTGCGGCGGCTGCTCGCCACGGAGGGCACGGACCTGGACGAGGCGGCCACCGCGTTGCGTACCGCACTGCGCGGTGACTGCCACACCCACTCCGACTGGTCCGACGGCGGCTCACCCATCGAGGAGATGGCGCTCGCGGCGGTCGAGCTGGGCCACGAGTACGTGGTGCTGACCGACCACTCGCCCCGCCTGAAGGTGGCCCGGGGGCTGACCGCCGACCGGCTGCGCCGGCAGCTCGACCACGTGGCGAAGGTCAACGAGGCGCTGCCGGAGGGCTTCCGCATCCTGACCGGCATCGAGGTGGACATCCTCGCCGACGGGTCGCTCGACCAAGACGAGAAACTGCTGGCCCGCCTCGACGTGGTGGTCGGCTCGGTGCACAGCGGCCTGAACGACGACCGGGCGAAGATGACCCGGCGGATGCTGACCGCGATCGCGAACCCGCACCTGGACATCCTCGGCCACTGCACCGGGCGGATGGTGTCGTCCCGGCCCGCCGGGGTGAAAGGGCCGGGCGACCGGGCGCACCGGCCGCGTACCCGGGCGGAGAGCGACTTCGACGCCGACGCCGTCTTCGCCGCCTGCGCCGAGCACGGGGTGGCCGTCGAGATCAACTCAAGGCCGGAGCGGCAGGACCCGCCGAAGCGGCTGATCCGCCGGGCACTGGAGGCGGGCTGCGACTTCGCCATCAACACCGACGCGCACGCGCCCGGCCAGCTCGACTGGCAGCGGTTCGGCTGCGAGCGCGCCGCCCTGTGCGGGGTGTCCGCCGACCGGGTGGTCAACACCTGGGACGCCGACCGGCTGGTCGACTGGGCCCGCTCCGCCCGCTGAGGTCCTGGCTGCTCGACCTGGTGGACCGGGCCCTCGCCGGCAACCCGCCGGCGACCAGGGGGATGGCACCACGAACGCTGTCGAGCTGCCCCGTTCATGAGACCGCATCACACACGGCCCAGCCTCACACGCGGGCCAGCCTCGCACCCGGCCCGGCCCCATACCGGGCCCAGCCCCACACGCGGCCCACCCTCACACCCCGGCCACCGTCACACCCCGACCAGCCTCGCACCCGGCCCGGCCCACACCCGGCCCAGCCCCACGCGGCCCAGCCCCACACCCCGGCCAGCCTCACACGTGGCGCGGCCCCACACCCGGCCCGGCCTCACAGGCGGCTTTGCCGTCACTGACGGGCGGCGGAGCGGTGACCGCGCCTGGACGGGTGCAAACGGCAGCGCGTGCGGCGACGGCCCGCGCCGCTCCTGAAGGTCGCCGGCCCACGGCATGTCCCGCCACGTTCACGGGTGGAACACCATGGCTGTCAAAGGCGGGCGTTGACACCCATGGTGTTCCACCCGTCCGCCGAGGCGACGGGCGGCAGGCGGCGCCGGGCGGCAGGCGGCAGGCAGCAGGCGGCGTCGGGCGACGGGCAGCAGGCGGCGCCGCGCGGCAGGCAGCAGCCGGGCGACGGGCGGGATCGCTCAGCGGCGCGCAGCCGGCGCGGCCTGCACGGCGACGCCGGCCGTCGCGACGGCAGCCGCCAGCGCGACGGCAGCGGCATCGGCAGTGGTCGACTCGATCACGCCGGCGGGCGCGGACGGCTCGGTGAGGCCAGCGGGTGCGGGCCGGCGGCGGCCGATCAGGCCCTGCGAGACGGCGACGCCGGACAGCACGATGAGCGCGCCCACCGGCTGGTGCCAGGTGAGCCGCTCGTCGAGGGCCAGGGCGCCGATCAGCACCGCGAACACCGGCACCAGGTAGGTCACGGTGGAGGCGGTGCTCGCCCCGGCGACCCGGATGTTGCGCAGGTTGATGACGAAGGCGAGGCCGGTGCCGAGCGCACCGAGCGCGAGCACGCTGGCGAGCACCTCGGCCGAGAGGCCGGTCGGGGCGGGCGGCGCCCCCGCCACCAACGGCGCGACGACCGCGAGCTGAGCGGTCGCGACCAGGAGCTGCGCCGCCGAGAGCGAGAGCCCGGAGTGCGCGCTGCCCGCGACGAACTTCTTCTGGTACGGGATGGCGACCCCGTAGCAGGCGGCCGCGCCCAGACACATGAGTTGCCCGGTGAAGTGGGCGCCGCCCACTCCCTGCCAGACCCCGAGCACCACCAGCACCCCGGCGAAGCCCAGCGCCATCCCGACCGCCCGGCGCGTGGTGAGCCGCTCGGTGCGGAACACCAGCACGGCCAGCGGCAGCACGATGAGCGGGGTGGTGGCGTTCCAGATGCCCGCGAGCATCGACTCGACGTGCTGCTCGCCGTAGCCGAAGAGGGTGAACGGCACGGCGACGCCGAACGCGGCGGCCACGGTCAGGTGCGCCCAGACCCGGGGCTCGGCGGGCAGGCGGTCGCGGAGCACGGCGAGCACCAGCAGCAGGGTCACCGCGCCGGCGGCGACCCGGTAGAGGGTGAGGTGCAGTGGATGCAGCTCCCCGATGCCGATCTTGATGAACAGGAAGCTGGAGCCCCAGATGGCGGCCAGCGCCAGGAACCCGGGCAGCCAGCTCCGCAGCGCCGTCCGGTCAGGAGTGGAATCCACTGTCACCCCTGACACTTTGCCGCAGCCGTACGACGAAGTCCCGCGACTTTCGGACGCCGTGTCGACCACCACAGAAACCGCCTGTCGCCAGGGCGGCCGGCGGTCGGTGGTCGGCGGCTCTCGGCCGACCTGCCGTTCCCGATCGACGCTGGCCCCGCCAACCTGCTGCCCTGAACACGCAGAACGCGTTCGACAAGTTGACGGTGCCCTCACGTAGGGTCGCAGCGTGGGACGAATCGATGACCTCGCGAACCGCTACGTGGCCGAGTGGGCGCCGCTGAGCCCGATCGGCGCCACCTACGTCGGCATCGCCGGCTACGACGACCAGCTCGACGACCTGTCACCCGACGGGTACACGGCCCGCGCGGAGCTGATCCGGCGGACGCTGACCGACCTGGAGGTGACCGAGCCGGAGTCGGAGGCGGAGCGGACCGCCAAGGAGGCCATGCAGGAGCGGCTCGGCCTCGACCTCGCCCGCTACGACGCCGGCGAGGCGAGCAGCGAGGTCAACGTGATCTCCAGCGGTCTGCACGAGGTCCGCATGGTCTTCGACCTGATGCCGACCGAGGGCGACGACGCCAAGGCCCACGTGGCGGCCCGGCTCAACCGCTTCGCGAGCACCCTGGAGGGCTACAAGGCGACGCTGCGCGAGGCGGCTGCCGCCGGCCACGTCAGTGCCCGGGTCCAGCTCGTCGAGGTCGCCAAGCAGTGCGACATCTGGGTCGACCCGGACGGCGACAACTTCTTCCACGGGATGGTCGAGCGGCTGGGCGCCGACGGCACCCTCGGCGCCGAGCTGCGGCGGGGTGCGGCGGCGGCCACCGCGGCGACGGCCGAGTTCGGCCAGTTCCTCCGCACCGAGCTGGCCCCGCTCGGCCGGGAGAAGCAGGCCGCGGGTCGCGAGCGCTACGAGCTGGCCTCGCAGTACTTCCTCGGCGCCAGGGTCGACCTCGACGAGACGTACGCCTGGGGGTTCGAGGAGCTGGCCCGGCTGGAGGCCGACATGCGCGCGGTGGCCGGCCGGATCGTCGGCCCCGGCGCCACCATCGACGAGGCGGTCGAGGCGCTGGACGCCGACCCGGCCCGGACGATCCGGGGCAAGGAGGCGTTCCGGGACTGGATGCAGGCGCTCGCCGACAAGGCCATCGGCGACCTGCACGGCACCCACTTCGACATCCCGGAGCAGGTACGCCGCATCGAGTGCTGCCTCGCCCCGACCAGCGACGGCGCGATCTACTACACCGGTCCGAGCGAGGACTTCTCCCGCCCGGGGCGGATGTGGTGGGCGGTGCCGCAGGGCGTCACCGACTTCTCCACCTGGCGCGAGGTGACCACCGTCTTCCACGAGGGCGTGCCGGGTCACCACCTCCAGGTCGCGCAGACGGCCGTTCGGGCCGAGCTGCTCAACCGCTGGCAGCGCCTGCTCTGCTGGGTCTCGGGGCACGGCGAGGGCTGGGCGCTCTACGCGGAGCGGCTGATGGACGAGCTGGGTTACCTGGAGGACCCGGGCGACAAGCTCGGCATGCTCGACGGGCAGGCGTTCCGGGCCGCCCGGGTGATCGTCGACATCGGCATGCACCTCGAGCTGGAGATCCCGAAGGACAACCCGTTCGGCTTCCACCCCGGCGAGCGCTGGACGCCGGAGCTGGGCTGGGAGTTCATGCGGGCGCACTGCCGGGTGCCGGAGGAGAACCTGCGTTTCGAGCTGAACCGCTACCTCGGCTGGCCGGGGCAGGCCCCCTCCTACAAGGTGGGCGAGCGGATCTGGCTCCAGGCCCGTGACGAGGCGAAGGCCCGCAAGGGCGCCGACTTTGACCTCAAGGAGTTCCACCGGCAGGCGCTCGACCTCGGCTCGCTGGGGCTCGACCCGCTGCGCAAGGCGCTCGCCCGCCTCTGAGGTCGGCGGTGCGGGGCCGGCGGGACACCGGCCCCGCACCGCCGGTGGTGGTGGGGTGAGATCAGGAGAGGGTCAGCTTCAACGCCGGCGTGGCGGTCAGCGTGTCGCTGTCGACGAACGCCAGTTCCATGACCGGCTCGGTGAAGGTGATCGGAACAGGTGACGTGATCGGCAGGCCGTCGGGGAACGGCAGGTCCGGGGTCAGCGTGATCTTGACGCCGAGCAGCCGCCCGACGAACCGGGTGGCGTAGAAGGCGACGTCCCCCTGCACCGTCAGCCGGTCGGTGGCGAACCGCATCGTCCGGCCGGCCGGGGCGGGCGCAAGGAGCAGGAAATCGTCGGTGACCGCGCGGTCCATGGTGAACTTCAGTGCCTTCAGGCTGCCATCGGCGGTGGGCAGGTCGACGATGCCCTCGAACCGCAGCCCGTCCATGGTCACCTGCGATCCGGTGAGCTTCGACGGGACCGCCGCCACCACCGGCTGTCCCGGGTCGGCGGCGATCCGGGGCAGCGGTCTGCCCGCCGCCACCTGCCCGGGTCGGCTCGGCTCCGGGCTGGCCGGGGCGCACCCCTTGCCGGGAGCCGCCGGCCGACCCGTGGCCGAGGCCGTGGGACGGACGCTCGGCGCAGTCGAGGGACGGACGCTCGGCGTGACCGTGGGACGCACGCTCGGCGCGGTCGAGGGTGTCGCCCCCGCAGCGGGCTCCTCGTCCTTGGTGCGGCCGCCGCCGAGCAGGTCCCCGACGCCGTCCAGGATGTCGCGCCCACCAGCCGACGGGAACGGGCCAGGGCCGGTCGGCGTCGGTGTCGCGCTCGGCGTGCCAGTCGGTGTCGCGCTCGGCGTGCCAGTCGGTGTCGCTCCGCCCTGGCCGGGAGCCGTGGTCGGGCAGGCCGAGGTGGGCCGTCCGGCGGGCGGTGGCGCAGCAGCGCGCACCGGTACCGGGCCGGCCGCAGCGACGGCCACGGCGGCGGAGAGGCCGAGCAGCACCGAGAGCACCACGTACGGGCGGAGATCGCGCGGCCCAGCGCGGAACCGGTCGCGCCGGGCGGGCCGCTGATCGACGATTGTCACGTACGCCTCCTGCCGGGACCGGGAAACGGGTGGGTCGGGCCCGCGCGGCGCGGCCACGCGGCGCGGATCAGGTCGGAAAAGCGGTCACGTCGGCGGCGGCCTTCGCGGGCACCAGCTTCGCGGCGAAGGTCTACCGGTTGCGGCCTGGTTGTCGAACCGGTCCTGCACGGATTCCTCCTCGCGGTCTTCGGCGTTCGACGGAGCGCGGGCCGCGCACCGGGATCCGAGTCGCGCTACCAGCGGATACGGGCGTGCCGATTGATGGTGCACGGACCCGGCGCGGGGCCACAAGGACCCGGCTACCGAGCGGTAACACCGAGCCGGGATGCGAATGCCTAGAAATCACGGATCGTTGACCCGGGCTGGCGCACAACGGACCCAGTACGGTGACAAAGACGGACGAATACCTCAGCGCACGCCGCTCAACGTCATCAACGCATCGAGGTATAACAATACGATAACGCGCGACGCGATTCCCGCGGCCGTGCCCGGATCGCCGCCGTGTCGACGCCCGCCCCGAGATGTCGACACGGCGGTCTGCCTGCGACGGCGCACCACCCATGGTCCCGGCGGAAGCCTCGGATGGCCTACTGTTTGCCCGGTGAGCCTGAACGACGTGCGACGCGACTGGACGACACTGGGCGCGGAAGATCCCCTCTGGGCGGTGCTGGTCCAGCCCGGCAAGCGCGGCGGGCGGTGGGACGTCGAGGAGTTCCTCGCCACCGGGCGCGCCGACGTCGAGGAGACGGTTCGCTGGCTGGGCGAACTCGACCTGCCCACACGGTGGGAGCGGGCACTGGACTTCGGCTGTGGCGTCGGGCGGCTGTCACAGGCCCTCGCCGCCCACGCGGAGGAGGTCGTCGCCGTCGACATCGCTCCGCCCATGCTCGACGCCGCCCGGAGGCTCGACCGCAGCGGCGGCAGGATCCGCTTCGTGCTCAACGACGCGGCCGACCTGAGCCAGTTCCCCGACGGTCACTTCGACCTGGTGTACAGCGCGTTGGTGCTGCAGCACCTGCCGCGGCCCGTGATCGACGGCTACCTCGCGGAGTTCCTGCGCGTTCTCCGCCCCGGAGGGATCGCCGTGGTGGGGCTGCCGACGGAACCGGCGCGTACCGCCAAGGCTCTCGTCTGGCAGCTCGCGCCCTACCGGCTGATCAGCTGGGCGCAGCGCCGGCTGCTCAACTACCCGGCCCCGATGCGTATGACGCCGGTGCCGCACGCCGACATCGTGAGCCTCGCGGCCGAGCGGGGCGGGGAGATCGCCGGCCAGCGGCCGGACCTGCCCTACACCGAAGACTGGCGGTGCACCCGCTACGCGCTGCGCCGTCGGTAGCCGCGGGCGCGGACATCCACCGACACGCTTCGGGCCGGCGACCCGAGGGTCGCCGGCCCGACGCGTTCCAGGCGTACGGCTGCCTACGCCTCGCCGCGTTGCGCGTGACGGGGCCCGGACGCCACCGTCGACTCGTCGTGCGGCCCCGACGCCTGCGCCGGGAGGTCGGCGGTCGGCCGGTCGGCGGCGTCCACGGCGGCGCCGGACCGGCCACCGCGGTTGGCCCGGAGCACCCAGAGCACGCCCAACGCCACCAGAAGCAGACCCAGGACGCCGAGCGCGATCGGCACCACCATGGTCAGGAGGTTGATCTGCTGGCGCGCGTCCTTCGCGGCCTTGGCCTGCTGCTTCTGGGTGTCCTCGGTGAAGGTGAGGGTCGCCGAGATAATCTTGATCTTGTCAACGCCGGCCGCGTCCCGCAGGGTCTGCAGCTGCTCTTCCTGACCCTTGACGATGACACCGCTGTCCGGCTCCACCCAGAGGGTGCGCTTGTTGGCGTAGTACCGGCCGGCGTTGGCCATCGGCTCGGTCGAGCCGAGCAGGTTACCGGGTACCTGGATCTCGCTGATCTTGACCGGTTCGACAGTCATCTCGAACCGGTAGACCGTCAGTCCCTGCAACTCCTCGGTGCCGACGTACCGGGCCGGGTAGGCCTGGCGGGCGCTGTTGTCGAAGTACTGGTAGGTCTTCTTCTCGGTCCCGAACGGGAACGTGTAGGTCAGACCCTTGTGCTTGAAGGGCGTGCCGTTGATGTCCTCGGCGCAGCAGGCGACCGCCTCCGCCGTCCGCCGGTCGAGGGCGACCCGGTCGGTGTTGACGGTGATCTCCTTGCCGGCGTCGTCGGTCACCCGTACGCCGACGTTGAAGACGGCCCGGTCCTTGTTGCCGGCCTGGACGTCACCGCGCACGGCCCGGACCGCGGTCAGGTCGACGCCACTACGCTCCGACAGCGTGGCGAAGTCCAGAACCGTTGCGCTCTCAGCCTTCGAATAGGTGACCGAGCTCTGGTCGAGGGGCACCTTGACGAGGGCGGGCGCAACGTAGAACGGCGTAGCGATGGCCCCGACGATCAGGAACGTGCCCGCCGCTACCAAGACGGCACCCGGCGCAGGTCGCATGTAACTCCTCCCCTTACAGCTCGACTGGTCGGCTGACAGTACATGATGAGAGTGTTTTCGGATATGGTCCGACGCGGCGTCCTGAGCCGTACCAACTGCGGCGAGAAGCAGCCTCGTGGTCGTCCCGTCACACACGATGTTGAGGAACTGTGAGCCCGTCTGTCGAGCCGGACCCGAGCGGCAGGGAAGAGCGGACCGCCGCCCCGGATGCGCTTCGGTCCGACGGCTGGCTGCCCGCCCTGGACGGCCTGCGTGCCGTCGCGGTGACCGCGGTCCTCGTGCACCACGTCGCCTACCTGAGCGGGCTGACCAACTCGGTGGCGTACGCCGGCGCACTGCTGGCCCGGCTGGACGTCGGCGTGGCGCTGTTCTTCGCCCTTTCCGGGTTTCTCCTCTACCGACCATTCGCGCTCGCGGCCATTCGCGCGCGGCCGGATCCCTCCGTCCGGAGATACCTGCGGCGTCGCGCGCTGCGCATCCTCCCGGCCTACTGGGCAATGGCGGTTGTCGCACTCGTCTGGCTCAACATCGATTACCTCAGGTCGCTTTGGGACTGGACGATTCCCCTGTTTCTGGCGCAGATTTACCAGCCCTTGCGGCTGCCCGTCGGGATGGAGCAGACCTGGAGCCTCGCCACCGAGGTGGCGTTCTACCTCGCGCTGCCGGCCGTCGCGTTGCTCGGTCGACGGCTGGGCGGCCACACCCCGCAGGCCCGCGCCGGCCGCCAGCTGGCCCTCGGCGGCGGGCTCGTCCTGGCCGGCCTGGTCTGGAACGCGTACGCCCACGGGGCGGACTCCCCGCTGCCGCAGCTCTCCGTGCTCTGGCTCCCCGCGTACCTGGACTGGTTCGGGGCCGGGATCATGCTGTCGGTCCTCGCCTGCTGGCCCACCGGCACCGCGCCGGCCGTGGTCGGCGGCCCGCCGGTGCCGTCCCCGGGCGGCACGCCCCCAACCGACGACCACCTGTGGAACGCCACGCCCCGAGGGCTACGCACGGTGACGGCCGCCCCCGGGACGTCCTGGCTGATCGCCGCCGCACTGCTCTGGATCGCCAGCACCCCGATCGCCGGCCCCCGATCGGTCGAACCCGCCACGTCGGCCGAGTCGCTCACCGAACACCTGATTTTCCTGGCCGTGGCCTGGTACGTGATCGCCCCGCTCGTCGGCCCAGGGTCGGGCGGGCTACCTCGCCGGCTTCTCGGTCACCCCCTGCTCAGGTTCCTCGGCCGGATCTCGTACGGCATCTTCCTCTGGCACCTGCTCGCCCTCGAAGCGTGCTTCCGGCTCCTGGGCTTCACCCGCTTCGACAGCTCGTTCGGAGTGCTGCTGGTGCTCACGGTGGCCCTCACCCTCCCGGTGGCGGTCGCCAGCCACCGCCTGATCGAGCGGCCGGCGCAGCGGCTCGGGCGGCTCCTCGACCGACGGTCGCCCCGCCCGGGCAGACCGCGCGGCATCGACGCCGGCGCCGGCGATCGCGCCCGGGTCCCCGTGCTGCACGGGGCGGTGCCCGGCCAGGCCGAGCAGCCGACCGGGTCGCCGCATCCGGTTCCGGTCGTCGCCCCGGCGGAAACGCAGCAACAGGGCGGCGATGGCGACAAGCAGCAGGCCGGTCGGGAGCACACCGAGTAGCGCGGCAAGCGGCTCCGGGCCGATCCTCGGGAGCCACCACCGCGTGGTTCCGTGCATCGTGAGACCGAGGACGGCGGGGACCCAGGTCCAGCCGGGTGCGGGTGTCCGGCGCCGGTGCAGGGCGACGACCAGGAGCGCGCAGCCGAGACCCACCGGCCCGCCGAGCAGCACCGGCACCCCGACCGCGAGGAAGGGCGCGGTCGGCATCGTCACCGGAACCGCTGGCGGCGTGAGGTTCCGCGTCCGGCGACGGGCCGGCACCACCGTCGCGACGACCAGGAGCAGGAGCAGGGCGACCGCGATCCGCAGGACCAGGTGGTACTGCGCGCCGGGCGTGAAGACCAGCTCGACCCGCCCGCCGGCCCCACCCGGCACGTGCCAGGCCTGCTTCCAGCCGTCGATCCGTACCGGTTCGAGCCGCACACCGTCGAGTGTCGCCCGCCAGCCCGCGTTGGCGTTCTCCGGCACGACCAGGTGGCCGTCGGCACCCGGGCCGACCTTGAGCGTCCGGCGCTGGTCGTTCCAGTCGAGCACGCGCGACGTGCGCACGTACGGCTGGTCGCCCGTTGACCGACCCGCCGTCACGCTGGTCAGCAGCACGCTGTCCACGACGAAGCGGTCCGCCGGCGCGGAGACCTCGTTGGGCCCGTGCCGCAGGGCCACCTGGCCGGCGGTGGCCCGCTTCCGGGCGGGCGGCTCGACGGTGCACGACCGGTACGGCAGGGGCCGCAGATCCCGCAGCTCCCGCAGGGTCCCCGTCATCGTCGTCGGCACCCGTCTGCCGTTGACCATGATGACCGGCCCCGCACCGCAGGGCAGGGTCACCTCGCGGGCGAGGTCGCGGGGCTGGTTCGCCTCGGGTACCCCCTGCACGTCGATCCCGCTGAGCCCGAGCGGCAGGGTCTGCGGCTCGAACAGCGCCGTCGACCGGCTGACCCGGGGCACCGTCGAGGTCACCGCGACGACGATGTTGCGGGTACGCAGCGCCGGGAAACGGACCACGCCGTCCAGCCCGACCATTCCCTCGCGTATCCCGTCGTCGCCGGTGATCCGGACCGTCTTCGGCGGCGAGCCGACGAGACTCGCCGCGAACCGGAGCCGCACCCAGCTCACCTTCTGGGCCTTGGCCCAGCGCAGTGCCACCGTGGGCTGCGGATCGCTCGGATCCGCCCACCAGGACGTGCCGTCGTCCCCGTCGCCCAACGCTCTGGCCGAGGCGACCGGATCGGAGAACCACGTACTCGACGTGGCGAAGACCGGCCCGCCCGCGAACTCGTCGTACGCCGCGAGGGCGGTGGCGGGGCTCGGACGGGCCAGACCGGTGACCCGGACGGTGGACGCCGCCGGCAGTTCGAAGCGACGGGGCAGCAGGGCCGGCTCCTCGCCACGACGGATCAGGTCGGGGGCGCAGACGTAGTGATCGCCCGTGACCGCGCAGGCCGGCCGGTCGTCGGGCTTGCGGGCGATGGCGATCATTTCCGGCGCGCCGGCGGAGGCGGGCACCGCGGGCATCTGCAGGTGTCGTTTGGGGTACACGCCGGGTATCCGCAGATCACGTATCCCCGCCCGACGCCCCGGAACGTCGAGGTCGGCGACGCCGTCGATCGTCACCCTGAGCCAGGTGGTGAGGCCCGACGGCAGCGCCAACCGGATCGGCGCGCGTCCGGCGGTGGCCACCCAGTGCACGAACGAACCCCCCGCGGTGCTCACCCGGACCCTGGTCACCGGCGCGCCGATCAGCTCGTCGTCGACCACCTGGAGTTCCACCGTCTGCACCTGGGTCTTGCCCTGGAACCGGACTTCCAGCCACTGGCCCACGGGCTTGCGCGCGCCGTCCGACAACCAGGCCGTGCCGGTGTCCCCGTCGACGGCGGCGAACGGCAGCGCGGACGGGTCGCGCAGCCCGGCCGGACCCGTCACGTCGGCCGCGCTGGACGACGCCCGCACGTCGGCCACCCCGCTGTAGCCGGCCGTGGTCCACGACCGCCAGCCCGGTTCCACGATGTCGTGGGCCACCCGCGCCTGCCCGGGGCGGTCAGCGGGGGTGAACGTGCGTGAGGTGTTGCCCCGGACCAGCCCGAAGTCCACCTCCCGGCTGCGGAGACTGTCGGCGATGACCACGCCTTCCGTGGCGGGTTCCTCCGCGTCGCCGTCGAGGATCACCGGCCGGTCGCCGAGCAGACCGGCGTCGGCGAGGTCGAGCAGTGTCTCCGGCGCTCCGACCAGGTTGAGCGGCTCGGCGGCGTCCGTGAGGGTGGCGCGCGCCGGCGGCACGTCCACCTGGTAGATCTCCACCGCCGGATACGGCCGGTGCAGCCCGTAGTCCCATGCGCCGCCCAGGTCCGGTTCCGCCCCGACGGTCGGCCCGAAGTGTGCGACCCGCGACAGCCCCGGGGCGCTGTCCAGCGTCCGGTGCACGAGCACGGGCCACGCGGTGGCGCCCCGGGCCGGCCGGAGGTCGTTGCGGACGAGCAGGTAACGCACCCCGAGTCGGCCGAGAACGTCCGCCAGGCCCGGTGAGGCGGCACCCGTCGCCAGCCGCGCGTCGATCGCGGAGAGTATCCGGGCGTTGCCGGCCGAGCCGGCTGGCACCAGCGAACGGACCGCCCACCTGGACTCCGCCAGGGCCTGGATCGGCTCGTCCATGGGCCGGCCCCAGTTGTACTCGGCGAAGTTGGACCCGGGCGCCAGCAGCGTCGTGCCGTGGCCGGCGTTGCGGTCGAGCCACCCGGCGGCCTGCCGCCAGTGCTCAGGCAGGGCCGGAAAGCCGCCATGAGCGGCGAGCCCCGCGGAGCCCGCTCCGGCGGCGACCGCGAGCACCGCGGCGGCGGTCACGAGCGTCGCCGCCCGGCGGGGCGCCATGTCGGCGGGTCGGGGCAGGCGGCGGATGGCCGCGACCCGGCCGGCGGTGTGGAGCATGTGCGCGGTGGCCAGGGCGAGCGGTAGGCGGAGGACCACGTCGAACTTGTGCAGGTTGCGCAGGGCGGCGAGCGGGCCGTCGAGGAGTTCCCGCACCGTCGGGCCGAGAGCCGCTCCCGCGTCCGACACGTTCCCGGCCGTCAGGGTCAGCAGCCCCACCACGGCCGCGACACCCAGGAACCGCCGCTCCGGCAGGTCGCGGCGGGCGAGCCCGGCGAGCCCGACGCATGCGACGAGACCGGTGAGGACGGCCAGCCACGGGACCGTGGCGAACGCCCAGCCCGAGCGCCACCACGGCACCCCGTCCACGGCCAGGTAGCCCACCCAGTGGGTGGCGCCGCGGACGGCCTCCGGGATCGTGGTGACGCTCGTCGTCACCGCCGCGCTCTCGGTGTAGGGCAGGAACGGAAAGCCGTGGCGTTGCAGAAGCAGCAGCGGCACCAGCCACCAGAAGGTCGCCGCGACAAGCGCCGCCGCCCACCAGGCGAGCAGACCGGTACGCCGCCGCCCCCGCGCGCGGGTCACGACGAACAGGAACGCCGGCAGCACGGCGCACGCGGCGGCGGCTCCGTTCGCTCCGCCCATGCAGACCACCGCCAGCCCGCTGAGCGCGGCGGCCCGCCGCAGGGAGCCGCCTGCCGCGCCCTTCACGAGGGGCAGCACCACCCACGGGGCGACGCAGTAGGGCAGCAACTCGAGTGACACCGTGCCGACCAGGGTCAGCGCCCGCGGGGAGAGCGCGAACACCGCACCCGCGACCAGCCGCGACGACGGGGCGCCCAGGTCCAGAGCGCGGGCGAGCCGCACCGTCCCGGTGAACGCCACGCAGAGCAGGAGGGCCATCCACAGCCGCTGGACGAGCCATGCGGGAAGGCCCAGCGCGTCGCCGAGGAGGAAGAACGGCCCCATCGGGAAGAAGTAGCCGACGGCTTGGTTCTGGAGCGTCCCGAACTGCCACTCGGAGGTCCACAGATCGGCGGCCCGGGCGAGGAAGCCGGCGGGATCGACGGCCATGTCGAGCTTCGTGTCGGGCACGATGAGGCCGGGTTCCTGGGTGACGCAGAGGCCGACCAGGGCCAGGCAGACCAGCATCTCCCGCAGGCGCCACACCGCTGCGGCCGGCTGGGCGGACGAGGTGCCGGAAGCGCGCCGAGCGGCCCACCGGCCAGTCAGCACTGCCGTTCCGGAGCGCCGGTGAGCAGTTCCTCCGTGGTGGCCTCCCGCTCGGTCACCGCATCGTCGGCGACCCCGGCCCGGGCCAGCACCTCCCGGACCGCCGTCGGGTCCGCGCCGGGCACCAGGATCCACAGTCCGTCCCGATCGGCCGCCAGGTGCCGGGTACGCGGAAGCAGGGGCGCCACCCGGGTCAGGAGGCTCTCCGCCTGTTCGGTCCGGACCACGAGACAGGTGTTCCTCGACGACCAGGGCACCGCTCGGGGGCCGAGTACGTCCGCCAGCACCTCCCGGACCCGTCGACCGGTGTCCGCCCAGCGGAACGAGCCGCTCCACCGCCGGCACTCGACGGCCGTCCGGGCGGCGTTCCCGGGGACCGCGAGCCAGTCCAGTGCCCGGTCCAGGCCGGCGCTGAGATCGCCCGCCGGGTCCTCACCCTCCGGCACCAGCCATCCGGTCCGTCCGGGTCGCACGGCGTCGCGCAACCCGTCCACGTCGAAGGCGATCGTCGGCAGCCCGGCGGCGGCGGCCTCGACGACGACCAGTCCCCATCCCTCGCCCCAGGAGCCGGAGACATGCAGCCAGGCGGTGTTCAGCAGCATGTCCCGCTGGGCGGCGGGCAGGAAGCCGTGGACGGTGACGGCCCCGGTCAGGTCACGCTCGGCGACGCGACGCCGGATCGTCTCCACGTCCGGTCCACTGCCGACGACGTCCAGGTGCAGTTCCGGCCGGCGGTCGCGGAGTCGCGCGACGGCGTCGAGCACAAGATCCACCCGCTTGTGCGGCGTCACCCGGCCCACGCAGACGAGCCGGGGCCGACCGTGCCGCTGTCCTTCGGCGTCGCTTCCCGGGGCGGCGGGCGCGTCGGCCCCGTTGGGAACGACGACGACCGGCCCCCTCCAGCGGAGCCGGTCCCGGATGGCGACGGCGGTGGACGGGGAGACGGCGAGCGTCACCCCCGCGCGGTAGACCCGGCGGGCGACGGGCCCCTCCAGCCACGCGCCAAACCGGCCGACGACGGGGCCGAAGTACAGCCGGAACTGCCGGTCGTGCACGTGGTGGATCACGCAGATCACGGGCACGGATCGCGGCAGCACCAGCGGGCTGAAGAAGGGGATCCCGTTCTGGCAGTCCACCACGGCGTCGAATCGGCGCCGATGTCGCAGCAGCCAGCCCAGCGCGCGGGGATAGACGCCCCACCGGCCGCCGGCGCGAACGATCCGGATTCCGTCGCGGGTCTCATCGGCGTCCTGCCCGGTGGGGCGGGCGGTGATGAAGGTGACCTGCGCTCCGGCGGCGACCAGGTCGCGGGCGACCTGCCAGGCGTAGACCTCGGCGCCGCCCGCGTCCGGGTGCCAGGGATCCTTCCAGTTCAGCAACGCGATGCGGCGCCCCGACACGTCGGCGTCGCCGGTGGGGTCGAGGACGGTGGCGGTCCGGGCGGAGCGACCACTCACGGTCGCAGGCCCACGGCGGCCGCGCCGCCGGTCATGTCCGGAGCCACCGGGAGGCCGACGACCGACAGCGCGGGCGCGGCCTCCACCTGCCGCAGCCGCCACCGGATGACCGCGACGTCGACGAAGCTGCGCCAGCCGTGGCGTACGGGAGAGAAGCGCGATCCGGGCACGTCCACCCAGTTCACCGGGATCTCGACCAGCCGGGCCCCGGCCCGCTCGGCTCGCCCCAGCACCTCCACGTCGAAGGCGAAGCCCCCGCAGCGCATCGGTTCGAAGGCCTGCCGGGCGACGTCGGCGCGGAAGAACTTGAACCCGCACTGCGTCTCGCTGACGCCCCGCACCACCTGCCGGACGGCGCCCCGGAACGCCACCGCGCCCCACCGCCGCAGGACGCTGTGCCGGTCCTGGACCACGGACTGCGGGTGCGCACGCGACCCCACCACCGCGTCGGCCCCGCCGACGAGGAGGCTCAGCACGTGCGCGAGGTGCTCGGGTGCCGTGGCCAGGTCCGCGTCGCAGAAGCCGACGTAACTCGCGTCGGAGGCCAGCACCCCGGCCCGCACCGCGAACCCCTTGCCACGCTCGGCGCAGTGCAGCAGCCGCACCGGCACGACCCCCGCGGGTACGGCGGTCGCGACATCGGCGGTCTCGTCGGTGCTCGCGTTGTCCACCACGGTCACCCGGGAGGGGACGCCGAGACCGGCCAGCGCCTCCCGGAGCAGCAACAGCGTCTCGGGGAGGCGCTGCGCCTCGTTGTAGGCGGGCACCACGACGTCGAGGACGATGCCTGACGACACGTCAGGAGGACGGGCCTCCATGAAGGGCCGTCAGCGCTCGCCGTACACGATGATCGGCTGTTCGACCTTGGCCGGGGTGGTGTTCCCGACGTAGGCCGACGTCCCGAGCGACACGACGAGGATCCCCAGCACAGCACCGACAGCCGCAGCGACGACGGCGGTGAGGAGGGGGTTGAAGGATGCCTTCATTGACGATCCTTTCGACAAAAGTGACCGGACAGTAGCACGTGTCGACGGCGTATGGAGGGGTGCAGAAGGGCGATCAGCAGGGTGCCCCCGAGTACCGAATAGCCCAGGGCGGGAGTAATGCCGACAGTCCGTCTGGAGGCGGAAGAACCACCATCAGAGAGGCGTAAAAGAGTGAGCGTCGCGTCCTGCCGGACGACCTCCGCGCCACGGAAGCGGGCCTGGTCCTCCGCCGCGCCGGGCTGATCGGTCTGGATCAGCACGTACCTGACGCCATGGCGGCGCAGGGCCGGACCCGGATCGCCGGGCACGGCGAGGAGGCCCGCCACCCGATCGGCTTCGGGGCTCTCGCCACGGATCCGGGTCCTCCCGACCAGCACGTCCTGGTCGCCGACGACCGGTCGACGAAACGCGCGCGGGGCCGGGTCGAGCACGGGCACGTCACCGGCCCAGCGGTAGGCGCGGAACGACGACCAGGGCAGCGAGACCAGACTTCCCGGGGCCGGGTCGCTGTTCACCACCGCCCGTACCGAGGCCCATTCGGCGGGATAGTGGACCGTGTCGAGTTGGCCGCCGAGGCCCCACGCCAAGCCCGGCACAAGCAGGACGGGAGCGATCGACACCAACAGTGCCAACGCCCGGGCGACCGCCACGAGGGACTCCACCAGCATCGCGAGGCCCACCGCCTGCAACAGCGCGAGCGGGGCCAGCAGGCGGGTGCCGTCCCGGACGGCGCCGGCCGCGGGAACGTCCGAGACGAGCGCGACCATCAACCTCTCGCCGACCGGCCACCCCGCGGCGACGGCGATCGCGGTGCCGAGGACGGCCCCGACGAGCAGCCCCCACCACGCGGCGGGTGGCCAGCGGCGGCGCGCCAGGTGGTACCCCCACGCCGCCGCCGCGACGAGCGCGAGCGCGAGCAGCGCGACCGGCCACTGGTCACGCCCGAACGGCACCGCGTGCCGGCTCCAGATCCCGCCCAGCGTGACCATGCTGCCGAGCAGCCCGAGCGGGGTGTCGGCCCGGGCGGCGAAGGCACCGACCCCCTGCTCGTCGACGGCCAGCGCACCGGCGCGGTGCAGCAGGACCATCGACCAGGGGGCCGTCAGGCCGACCAGCACCGCTGCGGCCGCCAGCATGGCCCGCCAGCGGCGGGCGAGGGCGAGGGCCGGCCCACAGGCGAGCACCGCGGCCAGCACCAGCGCCGGTCCGCCCAGTACCACCCCGAGCCCGCCGGCCACGGCCCCGCGCCGCCCCGGTCCCGCCGGGTCCCCCGGCCGCCGCACCACACCGAGGACCCAGGCGTACGCCCACGGCAGGGCCGCGTAGCCGGCGACGATGGCCCACTGACCCAGGTGCAGCCGCCCGTACACCCAGGGGTTCCAGACGTACGCGAGGCCGGCGGCGACCCGCGCCAGAGGGTGGCCGACCGGCGCCAGCCTCGCGGCGCCGACCGCCGCCAGTGCCAGAGCGCCCCCCAGGAGCACCTTCTCCGCGACGTCCGCCGGGACCAGGTGGCCGAGGGCCACGGCGAGGAACTCGCTGGGCACTGCGCGCGGCAGTTCCGAGCCGCTGCCCCAGACGACCGCGCCGAACGGCGGGTCGGGGACGAACACGAGGTCGTAGCGCAGCACGAAGCCGCGCTGGAGGACCGGGCCCAGGATCGCCAGCACCACGCCGAGGCCGAGTGACGCCTCCGGCCACCAACGCCGGCACCAGGCGGCGGCCGGGTGCCACGCCGGACCGGACCCGGGTGACGCTCGGCGCACGAGGACTCCCGCAGTGTTCGCCGTCGACCGCTCCGGACGCCAGGTCGAGCACTCCCTAGGCACGGGTCGACGCTGGCGGTAGTTTGCCAGACGACCTCGATGAGCGGCTCGCGGCGGCGTGCGGCTCCGGGCGACGACCGCCCCCGAACGCCGGAACCGACATGAGGCGCGATGACTGAGACGACATCCGAGCCGGGCATGGGCCGCCTGGGGGCGGCTGGCGCGTCCGTGGCGGTCGCGGCGATGGTGACGAACGGGCTGGCCTACCTGGTGCCGATGCTCGGCGCCCGGCACCTCGCCGTCGAGGAACTCAGCGTCCTGGCCACGGTGCTCGCGCTCGTCGCCATCGTCGGCGTCACCGGCACCGGTCTGCAGATGGCGGTCGCCGTGCACCGGGCCCGGCACCCCGGCGCGCCGACCACCCGGGCCACCCTCGTCACCACGGCCGTCACCGGCGTGGCCCTCGTCGCCGCGGCACCGCTGCTGATGATCACGCTGCGCCTGTCCGCCCAGGTCGTGGCCCTGGCCGTGGCGATGACGGTGCCCGTCGTACTGGCCGGCGGCTGGCTCGGCGAGCTTCAGGGCGACCAGCGGTTCCACCGCCTCGCCTCGGGCATGGGGTTGCTGGCCGTCGGCCGGTACGCCGGCATGGTCGTGGCGCTCGTCCTCGGTGCGGACGTCGTGGGCACGCTCCTCGCGGGGGTGGCGACCGGGTGTCTCGCCCTGCCGGTGCTGGCCTGGATCGCACGCCCGACCCCCCGACGGACAGCCGCCGCCGGCGGTGCCGCCGGAACCACCCTGCGGATCCGGCAGATCCTGAGCGCCGGTACGGCCGCGCTGGCGATGCTCGTGGTGTCGTACGCCGACCTGATCTTCGCCCGCCAGCTGCTCCCGGCGGCGGAGTCCGGCGCGTACGCCGTCGGCACCGTGCTGACCAAGGGCGCGCTGTGGGCACCGCAGGTGATCACGGTGCTGGCGCTTCCCCGGCTGGCCGCCGGAAGCGGCCGGGCCCGAACGGTCGCCCTCGCCGTCGTCGGCGCCTGCGGTGCCGGGCTCGTGGGGGCCTCGGCCCTGGCGGGCGGGCTCGCGTTCCGCCTGGCTGGCGGCGGGGACTACGCACAGCTGGGCGAACACGCCCCGTACTTCGCCGCGACCGGTTCGCTCTACGCGCTGGTGTTCGTCCTCGTCAACGCGAAGATCGCGGCGGGTACGCGGTGGCCGTCGGCGCCCCTGTGGGCCGCTACCGCCGGGCTCGCCGTCCTGGCGCTCCTCGTGGCGCCCCGGACCTTCGAGGGGATCATGTACAGCGCCGTCGCCGCCGCGGCGTTCACGTTGCTCGTGACGCTCCTCAGTTCGCCGCCAGCCAGGAGTGCAGCAGGTGGTGGTCGATCGAGTCGGCGCGGCCCAGCGGCCGTCCGGCGGCCGCCCGCTGGCGCAGCTCGTCCCGGGTGAACCAGCGCGCCTCCAGCAGTTCCTCGCCGTCCACCCGCACCTCCTCGGACGCGGCGGTGGCCCGGAAGCCCACCATCAGGCCGGCCGGGAACGGCCACGCCTGCGAGCCCACGTACGCCAGGTCGGTCACCGTCACGCCGGCCTCCTCCGCCATCTCCCGCCGGACGGCGTCCTCCAGGCTCTCGCCCACCTCCACGAAGCCGGCGAGCGTCGAGTACGCCCCCTCGGGCGCGCCCGCGTGCCGGGCCAGCAGGCAACGGTCGGGGACGCCGGGCGCCTCGATCAGCACGATGACGGCCGGCTCGATCCGGGGGAAGAGGAGCCGGCCGCAGTCCGCCCGCGCGCACGACCGGACGTGTCCGCCGCCCCGGGCGACGGTCGACGCCCCGCACGTGCCACAGAAGCGCTGCTGCCGGTGCCAGTGCAGCAGGCCCCGCGCGTACGCCTGGACGGCCGCCCCGGCCGGGTCGAGCCGGCCGACCAGCGCCCGGACGTCCACGGCGGCGCCCGCCTCCGCCACCTCGACAGCGGCGGCCTCGGGCAGCCCGGAGAGGTCGACGGCGAAGACGGCCGAGCCGTCGTCCATGCCCAGGAAGACGGTCTCGTCGGCGACGGTGAGCGCCTTGGCCGCCCGTTCCCCGGTCAGCCGCACCGGCACGTCCCCCGCGACCAGGCAGCGGTCCCGCCAGAGCGGCAGCAGGGTGCTCGCAGGGTCCGCCAGCAGGGCGGCGAGCCGCTCCGGGTCGGCACGCAGCTCCCCCGCCCGGTCCAGCCAACCGCCCCCGTACGCCAGGACCGCCTCGTCCGCTCCCATGTTCCCTACCGTGCCATGCCCGCCGGCCGGACCGACGACCGGCCGGTGTCCCCCGACACGCCGGGCGACACGCCGCGAGCGACGGGTGGGGCGCTGGCTCCCGCCCCGCCGGGGCGCCGGTTACCGTAGGTGTCTTCCGGGCGGAGGTGCGCTCCCCCGTTGTGGTACGTCCGATCGAGGTGACCGTGACGCTGTACGGCGAGAAGACTCCACCCGCCGACGACCGGCCCACCGTGCAGGTCAAGGCTGTGACCTGGCCCGGTGACGAGCCGGAGCCGGTCGCGCCGGCGGGCCGCCCGGGCGGGTCACGGTCCCGCCGGATCCGCCTGCTGCTGGCCGCCGGGGCCGCCACGGCGGTGCTGGCCTCCGTGGCGGGGGCGGGCGCCTACGCGTACGCCGGTGACGTGCCGCGCGGGACGACGGTGCTCGGCGCGGAGCTGGGCGGCCGGAGCCGCGCGGACGCCGCCCGGGAGCTGCGGACGGAGCTCGAACGCCGCGGCACCGCGCTCAACGCCCCGCTGTCGGTACGCGTCGGCGAGCGGACCGCCACGATCGATCCGGCCACCGTCGGCCTGGCGGTCGACGTCGACGCCACCGTGGCGGCGGCGGCCGAGGCCGACGCGCACGCCGTCGACCGGCTCGTGGGGTCCCGGGCGGTGCAGCCGGTGGTGACCGTGGACGCCGCCCGGCTCGACGCCGCCCTCGAGAAGGTCGTCGGCGACCAGGGCCGGAAGATGACCATGCCGGCGATCACCTGGAAGGGCACCACGCCGAAGGCGGTGCACCCGAAGCCGAGCCTCGCCCTCGATCCGGAACGCTCCGCGCAGGTGGTGCGGGAGGGCTGGCTCGCCGGCCAGCCGGTGACCGTGCCGCTGGTCGAGACCCACCCGGCGACCACCGCCGAGGAGGTGGACCGGCTGGTAGCCGAGCTGGCGAAGCCGGCCGTCGCCGCGCCGGTCACGCTGACCACCGGCAAGGGCTCGGTCCAGATCCCGCCGAAGGCGATCGCGCGGAGCCTGCGGTTCACGGCCGACAAGGCCGGCAAGCTGACCCCGCAGGTCGACGTGAAGCGGCTGCGGGCCGCGCTCGGCGACGACCTGGCCGCGATCGAGGTGCCGCCGAGGGACGCCCGGATGACCATCTCCGGCGGCAAGCCGAAGGTCGTCGACGGCAAGCCCGGGCAGCAGCTCGACAGCGCGGCCCTCGGCCGTGACCTGCTCGCCGTCCTGCCGAGGGCGGACGACCGGAAGGTCACCGGCGAGCTGAAGCCGGCGGAGCCGGAGCTGACCGCGGCGAAGCTGGCCGGGTTGGGCATCAAGGAGCGGGTCTCCACCTTCACCACGCACTTCACCGGTGGGCTCTCCTCGCCGCGCAGCCAGAACATCGTCACGATCGCGAAGGACGTGGACGGCACGGTGGTGCTGCCCGGCGAGACGTTCTCCCTCAACGGGCACACCGGCGAGCGCGGCTACGCCCAGGGCTACCGGGACGCCCCGGTCATCCTCGACGGCAAGCTGGTCCCGGGGGTCGGCGGCGGCACCTCGCAGTTCACCACGACGCTGTTCAACGCGACGTACTACGCCGGGCTGGAGGACGTCGAGCACAAGCCGCACTCGTACTGGTTCAGCCGCTACCCGGCGGTCATCGAGTCGACCATCTTCTGGCCGGACCTGGACTTCAGGTTCCGCAACAACACCGAGCACGGCGTCCTGATCGACACCTCCTACACGTCGAGTTCGATCACCGTGTCGATCTGGAGCACGAAGATCTGGGACAGCGTGAAGACCGAGTACACCCCGCGCCGCAACATCACCCAGCCGAAGACGGTCTACCTGGAGCCCGGCCCGACCTGCATCCCGGCCGGCGGCAGCCAGGGCTTCACCCAGGACGCCTACCGGGTGTTCAAGAAGGACGGCAAGGTCGTGAAGCGGGAGAAGTTCACCTGGCGCTACTCCGCCGAGCCGCGCTTCATCTGCGGTCGCGAGCCGTCCTGACGGCCGCCTGACTCCCGCTCCGGGAAGCCCCGCCGGCCACGTCGCCGGCGGGGCTTCCCCCTGTCGTACGCGCACCGCGTCACGGCCCTCGTAGGTGCCGAACATCGTCCCTGCGCCTGGCGCCCGCGCCCCGCCCGCGGTGCCGACGCGAGGCGATGCCGGGCCCAGTCAGCCCTCGCTGGCTCTGGTGCTGGCCTTGGTGCTGGTGGGGCGAACCTGAACGGCTGTCACCAGGGTGCCGGGGCTCTCACCGTGGTCGTGTCCCGCTGATGAGCCTGACGCCGTTGGCCGGTGTACCCCTCGGGGGCTGCTCCGGTAGATGGGGCGTTGGCGGGGTTGGCGGCGGCGGAGCGCGACGGGCGGCTGCTCGTGAGCCACGAAAAGGTCCGGAACGCAGTTCAGGGCCACCCCGAAAGGGGTGACCCTGAACTGAAAGATTGTCCGGCGGCGTCCTACTCTCCCACACCCTCCCGAGTGCAGTACCATCGGCGCTGGAGGGCTTAGCTTCCG